>JARYGW010000059.1:0-18792 GCA_033792295.1 Allobosea sp. | reverse complement strand
GGCATCGAGCCTGACCCGTGCGGCCGGAGCATAGTGCGAGGCGAGCATGCCGGGTGAGATCGGCGCATGGCCGGCATCGCCCGCGATGACGAGCGTGCGGCCGATCACATGTTCGATGGCGGAGCGCGGCACGCCGCCCGGCCTGAGCAGGCGCGGCGCGCCATCGAGGCAGGCGACGATGGTCGATTCGACGCCGACTTCCGTCGGGCCGGCATCCAGCACGGCATCGATGCGGCCGCCGAGATCCCCGAACGCATCCTCGGCGCTGGTTGCGCTGATCCGGCCGGAGCGATTGGCGGAAGGCGCCGCGATCGGCCGCCCGGCAGCCGCCAGGACGGCATGCGCGACGGGATGTGCCGGCACACGTAGGGCCACGGTGGCGAGCCCGGCCCGGGCCAGATCGCTCACCGTGCAGCCGGGGGAGGCGGGCACCACCAGCGTCAGCGGCCCCGGCCAGAAGCTCTGCGCCAGCGCCAGCGCATTGGCGTCGAACAGCCCCTGCCGGCGGGCGCTCTCCAGATCGGGCAGATGCGAGATCAGCGGGTTGAAGCTCGGCCGTTCCTTGGCGGCGTAGATGCCGGCGACGGCGGTTCCCGAGGTCGCATCGGCCGCAAGCCCGTAGACCGTCTCCGTCGGCAGGGCGACGAGCCCGCCGGCGCGCAGCAACTCGGCCGCCTCCGCGATACCGGCAGCATCGGCGGCGAGGAGCTTCGTCTGGCGGAGGGTGGTGGGAGGCTGGTTCAAGGGGAGATTGACCGGATATGGTTTATATATAAACTAAAATGGGGTGCGGTACGGAACGAAGGTCGGGCTTGGCTTGCGTGGCATAGGCGATAGTTCCTCGCTATAGCATCGGACCGAAAAGTGGAGTCCCCTTTTCAGGGTAATCCGATGCGATAACAATTCGGTAGATCGCCGTTGTCGCGCCCTGCGGGCGCGGGCGATCTAGCATCGCGGCAACGGCAAAGCGGGTGGCGGCCGCCTTTCGAGGCTGGCGCCGGGCCCAAGGAGATGATCGATGAGCTATCGCGCCCCGGTTTCGGACATGCTGGCGACCATGCGCCATGTTGCCGGTCTCGATCGGCTGATCGCCGAAGGGCTGGCACCTGAGCTCGAGGGCGGTATGGAGGAAGCTGTGCTGGAGGAGGCGGCGAAATTTGCCGCCGACGTGATCGCGCCGCTGAATCGCGTCGGCGATGCCAATGGCTCGAAGCTGAAGGATGGTGCGGTCACCACGCCGCCGGGCTGGAAGGAGGCCTACAAGGCCTGGGCCGAAGCCGGCTGGAATGCGCTGCCGGCGCCGGAGGCCTATGGCGGGCAGGGGCTGCCGACGCTGCTGCAGGCGGCCTGCACCGAGATGTGGAATTCCGCCGCCTTCGCCTTCGCGCTTGGTCCGCTGCTGACGGTCGGCGCCATCGAGGCGCTCTATGCCCATGGCTCGGAGCACCTCAAGGAGACCTATCTCGCCAAGCTCGTCTCGGGCGAATGGATGGGCACGATGAACCTCACCGAGCCGCAGGCCGGCTCCGACCTCAATGCGCTGCGCAGCAAGGCCGAGCGCGTCGGGGACGGCACCTATCGCATCACCGGGCAGAAGATCTTCATCACCTATGGCGAGCACGACCTGACGGACAACATCGTCCATCTCGTGCTGGCGCGCCTGCCCGACGCCCCTCCCGGCACGCGCGGCATCTCGCTCTTCCTCGTGCCGAAATATCTGGTCAATGCCGACGGCTCGCTCGGCGCCCATAACGACCTGCGCTGTTCCGGCATCGAGCACAAGCTCGGCATCCATGCCTCGCCGACCTGCTCCATGGCCTTCGGCGACAATGGTGGCGCGATCGGCTGGCTGATCGGCGAGGAGAACCGCGGCCTTGCCTGCATGTTCACGATGATGAACAACGCCCGGCTCAACGTTGCGCTGCAGGGCGTCGCCATCGCGGAGCGCGCCTATCAGCAGGCGCTCGCCTTCGCCCATGAGCGCAAGCAGGGCACTGCGCTCGACGCGCCGAAGGGCGCCCCGATGAGCCCGATTATCGTCCACCCGGACGTGCGCCGCATGCTGATGGACATGCGCGCCAAGACTCAAGGCGCGCGTGCGATTTCCTATCAGGTCGCGGAAGCGCTCGACCGTTCGCATCGCGAGACCGAGGAGGCCAAGCGGAAGGCTGCGGCCGAGCGCGCCGCCATCCTGACGCCGATCGCCAAGGCCTATGCGACCGATACCGGCATCGATGTCGCCTCGACCGGCATCCAGGTCCATGGCGGCATGGGCTTCGTCGAGGAGACCGGTGCGGCCCAGCATCTGCGCGATGCCCGCATCGCTGCGATCTACGAAGGCACGAACGGTATCCAGGCGATCGACCTCGTCACCCGCAAATTGCCGCTGTCGCAGGGTGATGCCGTGCATGCACTGATCGCCGAGATGCGCGACATCGTCGGCGAGGTCGAGCGCGCCAACACGCCGGGCTTCGGCCATGCGGCGGCCCGGCTCGGCGCCGCCGTCGATTCTCTGGAACGCGCGACGGAATGGATGCTCGGCGCACTCAGCAGCAAGCCGGCCGACGCATTGGCGGGCGCGACGCCCTATCTCAAGCTCTTCGCGCTGGCGCAGGGCGGCACCGGGCTGGCGAAGAAGGCACTTGCCACTCGCTCCGAGGCCGAAGGCACCGGTGACCTGGCTACGGCGCGGTTCTATGCCGAATACCTCGCCACCGAAGCGCCGGCGCTCGAACTCGCCGTGACGGAAGGCGCCGGCGCCATCGCCGACGCGGCTGCGGTCTTCGCCGCGTGAGGACAGCCGCGCCCCGTTCAGGCTACGGCGCCCTTGCGGGCACGGATGTGCAGGAACAGTGGCGCGAGATGCGTATCGGCCAGATAAGGCACGGTCCGCGCCGTCTCGGCATCGACGCGCGGCTCGGCCATATGCTCGATCGCAAGGCCGGCCGCGACGATCGTCGCGACCCAGTCGCTCAGCGTGCGGTGGAAGCGCGGCACGCGGAACGGCGCGACCTTCGCCTTTTCATGCTCGGGCGCGGCCCCGAAGCGCCAGGTCTCGATCGCTCCGTTCGTATTGTTGAAGTACTCGGTGATGAGCAGCCCAGTCACGGTGCCGTCCGCGTCGCGCAGGACCTTGCGGTTCGGCGGCGCGAAGCAGGGGTGCAGGATCGAGAACTGGAGGAAGCCGCCGGGCTTCAGCACGCGCGCTGCCTCGGCAATGCCGAGATCCTGCCGGTGCATGTCCATCATCGACATGAAGGCCGTGGCGAAATCGAACTGCGCGTCCGCAAAGGGCAGGGCGGTGCCGTCTCCGAACCGGTAGTCGATGCCGAGCGGTTTCGCGGCTTCCGCTTCCTGTGCATGGCGGATGAAGGTCGGCGCGATGTCGACAGCGGTCATGCGCGCGCCCGCTTCGGCGAGCTTGCGCGTGTTGGAGCCTTCGCCGCAGCCGATATCGAGGCCGGTGAGCCCGGCGATATCGGGCAGGTTCGCCAGGAAGACCGGGGTGTTCTGCGCGTCGCGGTAGAGGTCATAGCCGGCGCGCGCATGCCGGGTCCATGTCTCGGCATTGGCCTCCCAGCAGGCGGCGACATCGGTGCTGTCCATGGTGCTGCTCCATCGCGAGGGGAGCGGGGCTATAGAGCAGCGGGCCGGCCATGGCCAGCGGCGATTCGCCGGGTATGGGCATGACCGCGACACAACCGTCTCTCTCCGGCCGCATCTGCCTCGTGGCCGGCGCCTCGCGCGGGCTCGGGCGCGGCATCGCCAGGGCGCTGGGCGAGGCGGGCGCCACCGTCATCGTCACCGGTCGCTCCAGCGAGGCCGGCCCTCATACCGACCAGCGCCCCGAAACCTTCGAGGACACGGCGCGCGAGGTCGAAGCGGCTGGCGGCAGGGGCCATCCCTATCGCTGCGACCACACGAGCGAGCGCGACGTCGACGGGCTCGTCGCCTGGAGCCTGCGCCGCTTCGGCCGGCTTGACTGCGTCGTCGATGCGGTCTGGGGCGGGAACGAAGGCTATGACGGCGAGCGCTACCCGGACGGCTCCGGCTACGGCACACCGTTCTGGCGGCGCCCCGTAGCGCGGCTCGGTGAGAGCTTCGAGAGCGGTGTCTATGCGCAGTTGCTGCTGGCGCGCGCCGTGGCGCCGGCCATGGTGCAGATGCGCTCCGGCCTCATCGTCACGGTGAGCTTCGATACCGCAGGAGGCTATCTCGGAGACATCTTCTACGATCTCGCCAAGGCGGCGATGAACCGGCTGACCTTCGCCATGGCGGAGGAACTGAAGCCCTTCGGCGTCACCACGCTCGGCCTCTCGCCCGGCCATGTCCTGACCGAGCGCGTCCGCGATGCCGGGCTGGCGGCGGAAACGACCGAGACGCCGCTCTATGCCGGCCGCGCCGTCGCGGCGCTGGCTGCCGATCCGCAAATCGCGCGCCATGCCGGGCAGGTGCTGCATGTCGCGGATCTGGCTCGCGCTTACGGCTTCACCGACCGCGATGGCTCGCAGCCGGGGCGTTTCAGCATCACGAACGAACAGGGAGGCGGCGATGTCGCTCAAGGGTAAGACGCTCTTCATCACCGGCGGCTCGCGCGGCATCGGGCTCGCCATCGCGCTCAGGGCGGCGAAGGACGGTGCCAATGTCACCATCGCCGCCAAGACCGCCGAGCCGCATCCGAAGCTGCCCGGCACGATCTATACGGCTGCCACCGAGATCGGGGCCGCTGGCGGCAAATGCCTGCCGCTGATGGTGGATGTCCGCGACGAGCGGAGCGTAGCGGAGGCGATCGCGAAGACGGCGGAGACCTTCGGCGGTATCGACATCCTGGTGAACAACGCCAGCGCGATCCAGCTCACCAACACCCGGATGACCGACATGAAGCGCTTCGATCTGATGCATCAGATCAACACGCGCGGCACCTTCATGGTCTCGAAATACGCCATTCCCCATCTGGAGAAGGCCGAAAACCCGCATATCCTGATGCTCTCGCCGCCGCTCGACATGAAGACGCAGTGGTTCGCGCCGCATCTGGCCTATTCCATCGCCAAATACGGCATGAGCCTGTGCGTGCTCGGCCTCGCCGGTGAGCTGGCGCCGAAGGGCATCGCCGTCAACGCGCTCTGGCCGCGCACCACCATCGCCACCGCCGCGGTCCAGAACCTGCTCGGCGGCGACAAGATGGTGCAGGCGAGCCGCACGCCCGAAATCCTGGCCGATGCGGCTCACATGATCTTCTCGAAGCCGTCGCGCGAATTCTCCGGAAACTTCCTGATCGACGACAGCTTCATGGCTGGCGAAGGCGTGACCGACTTCACGCCCTATCGCGTCGATCCGTCGGTGCCGCTGATGCCGGACTTCTTCGTTCCGGCCGACTCGAAGCCGCCACAAGGGGTGAAGGGCGGGGTCTGAACCGTCATCGGTTTGACATGCGTTCCGGATCGGAGTTCCTGCTGCTCCTTCATCCCGACCGCGCAGTGAGATTCGCCCCATGCTGACGATTCACGGCATCTGCCCGGATTCGCGCGACAAGCTTCGCCCCGCTGTCGCGGGGGAGGTCTTGTCCGCCGATGCCGTCTGGATCGACCTGCTCAGCCCGACGGCCGAGGAGGACAAGCGGGTCGAGGAGCATCTCGGCATCTCGATCCCGACGCGCGAGGAGATGCACGATCTCGAGCCCTCGGAGATCATCTATACCGAGAACGGCGCGCATTACATGACGGCGCGCGTCATCTGCCAGTCGGATACCATCGTTCCCAAGCTCGCCGACGTCACCTTCATCCTCACCGAGAAGGCGCTGGTGACGGTGCGCTATGACGAACCCGGCGCCTTCAACATCTTTCTCAACCGGGCGACCAAGCCCGGCGGTTGCGGCCAGCAGCCGGAAGCGGTGCTCGACGGGCTGATCGAGGCGATCGTCGACCGGGCGGCAGAGGTGCTGCGCGGCGTCGGCGACAAGGTCGACATGGCCTCGCGCCGGATCTTCGCGGGACGTGCCCAGGATGTGGAGCAGGGCGGCGTCTACCAGGTGGTGATCCAGCATATCGGCCAGCACGAGCACATCATCTCGAACGTCCGCGAGAGCATGATGTCGATCGAGCGCGTGCTGCTTTTCCTCTCGGCCAATTACAACCGGCCGAAGAAGGCGCAGACCGGCTTCTCCGCCGAGTGGCGCTCGGCTGTGCGCGACGTGCAGGCCATCGAGGAGCATGCCACTTTCCTGTCCAACAAGTTGCAGTTCATGCTGGACGCCACGCTCGGCCTCGTCTCGATCGAGCAGAACAAGATCATCAAGCTGTTCTCGGTCGTCTCGGTGGCGTTGATGCCGCCCACACTGATCGCCTCGATCTACGGCATGAACTTCAAGGCCATGCCGGAGCTGGAATGGCAGTGGGGCTATCCGCTGGCGCTGGTTTCGATGGTGCTCTTCGCGGTGCTGCCCTACCTGTTCTTCCGCTGGAAGAAGTGGCTGTGAGGCGACGGCCCGTGGCAGTCTCCGCGCTGACGGGCAGATTCCGCTCCGTCGGCAGGACCGGCCGCTGCGCGATGTGGCGCCTCAGAGCCAGCCATTGCGCTTGAAGCGCCAGTACAGCACGGCGCAGGACGCGACGATGAACGCCAGCACTCCGTAATAGCCGTAAGCCAGCTCGAGCTCCGGCATGTTCTTGAAGTTCATGCCGTAGATGCCTGCGACGGCGGTCGGCACCGCCAGGATCGCCGCCCAGGAGGCGAGCCGCTTGGTGATGGAGTTCTCCTGGCTCTGGCCCACGAGCAGGCTCGCCTCGAAGGCGAAGGCCAGAACCTCGCGCAGACTGTCGATCTTCTCCTGAACGGTACGCAGATGGTCGGTCACGTCGCGGAACATCGGCGCAAGCGTCGGCCGGACCTGGGGGACATTGCCGTTGGTCAGCCGCTGGCAGACGTCGAGCAGGGGCATGGTCGCATTGCGCAGACGCAGCAGGTCGCGCCGGAGCATGTAGAGCCGCTCGATGTCGGAGCGCGCCATCGGCTTGGCGAGGACCTTGTCCTCGATCTCCTCGACCTCGTCGTGAATCGCCTCCAGCACCGGCATGTAATTGTCGACGATGAAATCGAGGATCGCATAGAGGATGAAGTCCTCGCCCTTCGCCAGCGAGGTCGGGCAGGTCTCCCAGTGCTGCCTGACCGAGGTGTAGGAGGTCGAGGCGCCGTGGCGGACGCTGACGATATAGCCGCGGCCGAGGAAGATATGCGTCTCGCCGAAGGCGATGCGCCCGTCAATCAGCTGCGCCGTGCGCGCGACGACGAAAAGCGCGTCGCCATATTGCTCGAGCTTGGGGCGCTGATGTGCGTTCGTCGCATCCTCGACCGCCAGCGGATGCAGGCCGAACTGCTCCTGCACGCATTTGAGCAGGGCCGCCTCCGGCTCGAACAGCCCGATCCAGACGACGTGGCCGTCCTTGCGGGACCATTCGCCGGCCTCCCCGACCGGGATGTCCGCGACGCGCACACCATGGGCGTAGACGCTGGAGGCGATGACGCCCGCAGCGTGGATCTGGCCCTGTTCGATGGCAGGATCGGGAGATTGTTCCGGCGCCGCAACTGCGGCGAGCCTGATATGCGAGACGGACATCCGACCACCTCGTCGCTCGCGAGATCTTCGGCGCAGGCTAGAACTGTTCTGTCGTCGTGGAAATCATTTTTACGGCAAATGATCTGCGAAGCCGGCGGGCTTTGCTCCGGCCGCCATGGCCTTCGCCGTGATCCGTGAGGGCTCACGGGAGGGACAGTCTCGTGTTGTAGAATATCTATATCGTGACATGCCATAAATATGGAAAAACTTACTTTTGCAGGGAAAATTATGGAGCGTATATAGAAGTAAATTTTTCTACTGCCCTGCAGTGATCGACGAGATCTCATCATGGTGACATCGACATCCCGGAGTGGCGCGCCCACTGCCGGCTCTAAGCCGTTCTATTCCAGCTTCGGCTTCCAGGTTCTGGCCGCGATGGCGATCGGACTCGTGCTCGGCTGGGTCGCGCGCAATATCGGCCCGGACGCGGCCGGACAACCCAACTGGCTGACGACGACGCTCGCGACTACCGGCTCGATCTTCGTGCAATTGCTGCAGGCGCTGGTCCCGCCGTTGATCTTCACTGCGATCGTCGCCTCGATCAGCAATCTGCGGCAGCTTTCCAATGCCGCTGCGCTGGTCTGGCAGACGTTGCTCTGGTTCGCGGTCACCGCCTTCATCGCGGTGCTGATCGGCATCGCGCTCGGCCTGCTGATCCAGCCCGGCATCAATGCGGGCGTGGCCGCCGCCAGCGCCAAGGCGCCGGGTACGGTCGGCTCCTGGCTCGATTTCCTGAAGGGTCTCGTGCCGGCCAACATGCTCGGCCTGCAGGCGACGACGAAGGTCGATGGCGGCGCGGCGAC
This sequence comes from Allobosea sp., assembly GCA_033792295.1. Classification (GTDB taxonomy): domain Bacteria; phylum Pseudomonadota; class Alphaproteobacteria; order Rhizobiales; family Beijerinckiaceae; genus Allobosea. The sequence goes on along the minus strand of JARYGW010000059.1, from coordinate 10,377 downwards.
CACGCGCCTCGGCTTCAACGTGCTGCAGCTGCTGGTGATCTCGATCGTCGTCGGCGTCGCGGCGCTGAAGGTCGGCGAGCGCGCGAACGGCTTTCTCGCCTTCAACGAATCCTTCCTGGCGATCGTGCGCAAGATCCTGTGGTGGGTGATCCGGCTGACGCCGATCGGCACCATCGGCCTACTCGGCAATGCCGTGGCGCAATATGGCTGGCAGACGCTGCAGCAGCTCTCCTGGTATGCGATCGCGATCTATATCGGTCTCGCCATCGTGCTGCTCGTCGTCTACCCGACCTTGCTCGTCCTGCATGGGCTTTCGCCGGCGCGCTTCTTCGCGGGCGCCTGGCCGGCGATCCAGCTCGGCTTCGTCTCGCGCTCGTCGGTCGGCACCATGCCGGTGACGGAGGCCGTGACCGAGAAGAGCCTCGGCGTGCCGCGCGAATACGCCGCCTTCGCCGTGCCGCTCGGCGCGACCACCAAGATGGACGGCTGCGCGGCGATCTATCCGGCGATCTCGGCGATCTTCGTCGCGCAGTTCTACGGCGTGCCGCTCGGCATCCAGGAATATCTGCTGATCGTCTTCGTCTCGGTGATCGGCTCGGCCGCGACGGCTGGTCTCACAGGCGCGACGGTGATGCTGACGCTGACGCTCTCGACGCTGGGCCTGCCGCTCTCCGGCGTCGGCCTGCTGCTCGCCATCGACCCGATCCTCGACATGGGCCGCACCGCCGTGAACGTCGCCGGTCAGGCGCTGGTGCCGACCCTCGTCGCCAAGCGGCAGGGGCTGCTCGATCAGGCGCAATACGACCGCGCCGGCGACATCGAGGCGCTCGACGCGGCCGCGAAGGCCGCCTGAGGCTGGCGCCTCAGGCCATCACCCTGGCGACGACATCCTTCAATCCGCCATCCCGTTCCAGCCAGCCTGGAACGGGCAGGTTCTTCGAGCGGAGGAAGTCCGGGTTGAACAGCTTCGACTGGTAGCGCGTGCCGTAGTCGCACAGCACCGTCACGATGGTGTGCCCTGGCCCCATCTGCTTCGCCAGCCGGATCGCGCCGGCTACGTTGATGCCGGAGGAGCCGCCGAGGCACAGGCCCTCATGCTCCAGCAGGTCGAAGACAATCTGCACCGCTTCCGCATCCGGGATCTGGAAGGCGATGTCGACCGGAGCGTTCTCCAGATTGGCGGTGATCCGGCCCTGGCCGATGCCCTCCGTGATCGAGGAGCCTTCCGCCTTGAGCACGCCGCTGGTGTAGTAGGAATAGAGCGCCGCCCCCATCGGATCGGCCAGCCCGATCGTGATCTTGGGGTTGCGCGCCTTCAGGGCCATGCCGACGCCGGCGAGCGTGCCGCCGGAACCGACCGCGCAGATGAAGCCGTCGACCTCGCCGGCGGTCTGGTCCCAGATCTCCGGGCCGGTCGTGTCGATATGACCCTGCCGGTTGGCGACATTGTCGAACTGGTTGGCCCAGATCGCGCCGTTGGGCTCAGTCTTTGACAGTTCTTCCGCAAGGCGGCCGGAGACCTTCACATAGTTGTTCGGGTTGGCGTAGGGCGCGGCCGGCACTTCGACCAGCGTTGCGCCGGCAAGCCGCAGCATGTCCTTCTTTTCCTGGCTCTGCGTCTCGGGGATGACGATCACCGAGCGGTAGCCCAGCGCGTTTCCGACCAGCGCGATGCCGATACCGGTATTGCCCGCCGTGCCCTCGACGATGACGCCGCCCGGTTTGAGCAGCCCCCTCGCCTCGGCGTCGCGGATGATGGCCAGCGCCGCGCGGTCTTTCACCGACTGGCCGGGGTTCATGAACTCGGCCTTGCCGAGGATGGCGCAGCCGGTTTCGGCCGAGGCGCGCTGGAGCTTGATGAGCGGGGTGTTGCCGATGGCTTCGATGACGCCATCCTTCATGTCGATCTCTGCGCGGATGGTCATGGCCGGATTTCCCAATTCGTCTCCGACCTGATAGGCGAAAGCGTCTCAGCGGTCATCAGTAAGCGGTCTCTCCGCTCCGAGTTCGGAACAATGCCAGTCGTCAAACCGCAGTCGGGAGAAAATTCTTCTCCGCGGCTTGCCATGAATGAGATTTTGACCGTCGATCGCCTCGGTCAGCGCGGCGACGGGATCGCGCAGACTTCTTCCGGCAGCGTCTTCATTCCCTATGCGCTGCCGGGCGAAACCGTGCGCGCCGTCGTCGATGGCGAGCGTGGCCAGCTCGTCGAGATCATCGCGCCCTCCGAATCCCGCATTGCCGCGATCTGCCCGCTCTACACCCGCTGCGGCGGCTGCGCCGCCCAGCACATGGCGCCGGGCCTCTACCGAGAATGGAAGCGCCAGCAGGTCGTGATCGCGTTGGAGCGCGCTGGCATCAAGGCCCCGGTCGCCGAGCTGGTCGATGCCCATGGCGCCGGGCGCCGCCGCGTCACCTTTCATGCCCGCCGCCAGGGCGAGGCGATGGTCGTGGGCTTCATGGCGGCGCGTAGCCATGAGCTGATTGAGGTCGAGGCCTGCCCGGTGCTGGTACCGGGCCTCGACCGGGCGCCCGCCGTTGCGCAGATGCTGGCGAATCGGATGGGCGGCGCGAACAAGCCGCTCGACATCCAGATCACTGCCTCGGAGGCCGGGCTCGATGTCGACCTGCGCGGCCATGGTCCGCTGGGCGACAAGCTCAGGCTCGCCCTGACCCAGTTGGCCGAGCGGCTCGATCTCGCCCGGCTTTCCAACCATGGCGAGATCGTCGTCGAGCGGCGCCCGCCCCTGCAGCAGATGGGCAGGGCGCTCGTGGCCCCACCGCCGGGCGGCTTCCTGCAGGCGACGGCCCTGGGCGAGGAAACGCTGGCGGGGCTCGTCATGGCGGCCCTGCCGAAGGGCAAGCGCGCCGCGGATCTCTTCGCCGGTTGCGGCCCCTTCAGCTTCCGCATGGCGGAGCGCATGCAGGTGCTCGCGGTCGAGAGCGACAAGGCGGCGATGCTGGCGCTCGCCAAGGCTTTCGGCGCGACGCCGGGGCTGAAGCCTATCGCCACCGAGACACGCGATCTCTTCCGTCGCCCGCTGCTGGAGCATGAACTCAACGGTTTCGACGTCGTGGTGCTCGACCCGCCGCGTGCCGGCGCGGAGGCGCAGGTGAAGCGGCTGGCGGCCTCGAAGGTGAGGGACGTGATCTATGTCTCCTGCGATGCCGGCAGCTTCGCGCGGGACGCTGCGACGCTGGTTGCGGGCGGATATGCGCCGGAGACCGTGACGCCGGTCGACCAGTTCCGCTATTCCGCTCATGTCGAGCTCGTCGGCGTGTTCCGGCGGGGCAGGAAGGGTTGAAGCATTTTCGGGCGAAGTGGGTACCGGTTCGCGTGAAGAAAATGCGGTAGGGCAAAATTGAGAGAAGTTCCGCGGTTCGCAGGACCGCGGAATTTCTCGAAGGCAGGGCTACAGGATGAGCGCAATTCTCGATCGCATGGCCGGCATTGTAGGCAGCAAGAACATCATCACCGATGCCGACGCGATGGTGCCCTATCTCAAGGAATGGCGCGATCTCTTCCGCGGCAAGGCGCAAGGCATCGTCCGCCCCGGATCGACCGCCGAGGTGGCCGAGCTGGTGAAGCTCTCGGCCGAGACCGGCACGATGCTGGTGCCCCAGGGCGGCAATACCGGCCTCGTCGGCGGCCAGATCCCGATCGCGGACGGCAAGGAAGTCATCCTTTCGCTGCAGCGGCTCGACAAGGTCCGCGCGGTCGATACGGATGGCGACACCATGATCGTCGAGGCCGGCGTCACGCTGAAGCGGGCGCAGGATGCCGCTGAGGCGGCCGGGCGTCTCTTCCCGCTCTCGCTCGCCTCCGAGGGCTCCTGCACCATCGGCGGCAACCTCTCGACCAATGCCGGCGGCACTGCGGTCCTCGCTTATGGCAACGCCCGCGAGCTCTGCCTCGGACTGGAAGTCGTGCTGCCCGACGGGCGCATCTGGAACGGCCTGCGCCAGCTCCGCAAGGACAACACCGGTTACGACCTCAAGGACCTCTTCATCGGCGCCGAGGGCACGCTCGGCATCATCACGGCGGCCGTGCTCAAGCTCTTCCCGCTGCCGGCGGCGCGCGCCACCGCCTTCCTCGCGGTGCCAGACCCGGAAGCGGCGCTCGCGCTGCTGAATGCCGCCAAGGCCGGCGCTGGCGGCACGCTCACCACCTTCGAGCTGATGCCGCGGATCGGCCTCGATTTCGTCCTGCGCCATGCTGCTGGCGCGCGCGATCCGCTCTCCGAGCCGTCGCCCTGGTATGTGCTGATGGAGGTCTCCGCCCAGTCTGCGGTGGGGCTCGACGAACATGTCGAGGCCTTCCTCGGTGAGGCGCTGGAAAAGGGCATCGTCACCGACGCCGCGCTCGCCGGTTCGCTAACCCAGCGCGCCGACTTCTGGAAGCTGCGCGAGATGATGTCCGAGGTGCAGACCTATGAGGGCGGCTCGATCAAGCACGACGTCTCTGTGCCCGTCCATGCCACGCCGGAATTCCTGAAGCGGGCGATCGCGGTCGTCGAAGCGATGGTGCCGGGTTGCCGGCCGGTGCCCTTCGGCCATCTCGGCGACGGCAACATCCATTTCAACATCAGCCAGCCGGTCGGCGCCGACAAGCAGGCCTATCTCGCGCGTTGGAGCGAAATGAACGAGGCGGTGCACGCCATCGTCTCTGATCTCAAGGGCTCGATCTCGGCCGAGCACGGCATCGGCCGCCTCAAGCGCGACCTGCTGCCGGGCGTGAAGGACCCGGTCGAGCTCGACCTGATGCGCGCGATCAAGCAGACGCTTGACCCGAAGGGCATCTTCAATCCGGGCTCCGTGCTCTCGCTCTAAGCCGATTTAGCACCAGCGCACCCTGTCCGCCCGGCCTCCACTGAGTTGAGGCCGGGATGAGAGCGTTTGGGCCGAGCTGCTGCGCGCCGGGCTGAGCCTGGTTTCGACCTCAAGAAGGAAACCTCATGAAGCTCCTGTCCATTCCCGCCATCATGGGCTTGTCTTTTGGCGCTGCGCTGGTGAGCTCCTTCCTTTCGAAGAAGCACCGGGACAAGAGCCTTGGCCAGAAGCTTGTCGTGTTCCTCGGAGGTTTTGCTCTGACCTTGATCGTGCTGCTTGCGCTGAACTTCGGAATCTACTGGTTCAACGCGCGCTGATCTTGCCCCGATGCCTCAAGGCGTCGCCGCATATCCATCTCGGCGCGGGTCGGCTGCGCCTGTCAGCACGCCCGTCGCGGGATCGACCGCGACCGCCTGCATGCCGCCGCAACGCATCGTCCAGCCGACGTCGAAGGCGCGCGCATCATGGCCGCGCCGGGCGAGCTCGGTGATAGTTTCCGCGGCGATGCGGTTCTCGATCTCGACGAGGCGGCCGTCCCAGAGCCGGGCGCGCGGAGCCTCGATCGCCTCCTGTAGCGGCAGGCCGAAGTCGAGATATTGCACCATGGCCTGCGCCTGCGTCTGCATGATGCCATAGCTGCCGGGCGTGCCGAGCGCGAGCACGGGCTTGCCGTCGCGCGTCGAGATCGAGGGCGACATGCACATCGCCAGCGCATCGCCCGGCTTGGCGCGATTCGGGCTGCCGGTCTGCACATCGGCCCAGTACAGGAAGTTGTTGAGGCATAGGCCCGTGCCCGGCACGACGACGCCGCTGCCGAAGGGGCTGCCGAGGCTCTGCGTGATGCAGATCAGGTTGCCGTCCTTGTCCGCGACCGAGAGCGAGGTCGTATGAGCCGGATCTTCCTTATCCTGTGGTGTCCACTGCTCGGTTGGGCCGGTGATCGGCTGGCCATCGGTGAGGCGCCGGCGCAGCCTCTCGACCGAGGTGTCGGACAGGATTTCGGCAAGCGTCTCGGGGCTTGGATTGTTGTGCGCGATGCGCTGGCCGGCCGCCAGCCGGATGGCGCGATAGACGAGGTCGAGATGCTCCGGCCCATCCTTCGGCAGGGCGGCGAGATCGACTCCGTCGAGCAGGCGCAGCGTCAGCAGGAACTGGAAGCCCTCGCAATGCGGCGGTGGCACATGCACCGTAAGCCCGCGATAGGAGGCCGCGAGCGGTTCCCGCCAGACGGTCTTCACGGCGGCGAGATCGGCCATCGTCAGCGAGCCGCCGAGCGCCCTGAGATGCGCTACGACCTTCTCGCCGAGCGCGCCACGATAGAAGTGGTCCGGCCCCTTGGTTGCTATCTCGCTCAGCGTTTGCGCCAGATCGGACTGAACCAGCAGCGAGCCGAGATGCATGGCTTTGCCGCCTGGCTGATAATTCTGCGACCAGGCCGGGTAGAGGGCGGGATAGGTCTTCAGCAGCGGGTCGTTCTCCTCGAACTCGGCCGCGCCGAACTCGGCGAGTGCGAAACCGTCCCGCGCCAGTGCGATCGCCGGCGCGAAGACCTCGGCCAGCGATTTGCGCCCGTAGCTCTTCACCAGTTCGCACCAGCCGGCGAGGTTTCCGGGACAGGCGACGGCGAGCGGGCCGCGTTCCAGATCGGTGCGCTTGCTGAAGCGCTCGGCCGGGAAGCTCGCCGGGATCGGCGGCACGAAGTCGAGAACCCGGATGCGCTGCTCCGCGCCGACCCATAGCGTCGCGAAACCCATGCCGGCGAGCCCCGACATGAAGGGTTCGACCACGTTGAGCGCGGCGGCGGTGGCGGCGGCGGCATCGAAGGCGTTGCCGCCCTGAGCCAGCAGCCGGGCACCGGCCTGCGCCGCGAGCGGATGAGCGGCGGCGACCATGCCATGGCGGGAGGTGATGGTGGGGCGGCGACCGTGCATCAGCAGTTCCTCTCGAGCTTTTGCCCGATCAGAGCATGATTCCGCTACTAGAACAGGCTGCCCTGCCCATCATCGGCGGGAGGCCGGGTCGCTTTGCGCGCATGGCGCGCCGGCCCGGTCTCTGCTGGCTCGGTTTCCACGGCGGCTGCCGGCGCCTGCACCTCGGGGCCGTCATGGGCGACCTTGTTGACCGCCGGGCCGATCGCGACGGCTTCCAGCAGTTCATCCGGTGGCGGCCGCAACAGGCGCTGCATCTGCTGGGGAGTCGCATCGGGGTCGAGCCAGGCCTCATGGTCCCGCGGGTCGAGGATGATCGGGCAGCGATGATGGATCGCCGCCATGGTGCCGTTGGCCGGGCCGGTCACCATCGCCACGGTGTCGAGCTCGGAGCCATCCGGCGAGTGCCAGGTCTCCCAGAGCGCCGCGAAGGCGAAGAAGCCCCGATCCGGCCGCCGGAAGAGGAAGGCGTCGGCGCGTGCCTGTCGACGGGTGCCGCTGCGGCGCCATTCATAGAATCCGTCCGCCGGAAGCAGGCAGCGGCGCCGGGTCAGGGCATGACGGAAGGAGGGCTTTTCGGCCGCGCTCTCGCTGCGGATATTGATGACCAGCGGGAAATCCTTGAGGTCTTTCACCCAACCCGGGACGAAGCCCCAGCGCATCAGCATGAACTGACGCGACCCGTCATGCGGTCGGATGACGGGTACCGGTTGCGTCGGCGCGATGTTGTAGCGCGGTGGAAAATTCGGCTGCTCGCGGTAACCGAAGGAGGCGCGCATCGCTTCGGGCGGCAGGGTGATGGCATAGCGTCCGCACATGCCGTCTGTTTAGCAAGAGAGCGAGCGGGCGAAGCAACACTTTCTTGGGGGTTGGGCCACCATAGTCGCGCCGGTTTGGGGCTCGGGATGATCGTCTCTGCGACGAAAACGCAGGCCGGAACGGCGGCTGAAGATCGGGACGGAGCGCAGGCGCCCCGGCTCTCGACCGATTTTCTCAACCGTTTCAGCGAAGCGCTGATGCTGATGGAGCTCGTGACGAGCGACGACAGCATCGTCGAGGATCTGCAGGCCTGGCGCAGCATCGGCTATCGCGAGCATTTCGAGGCATCCTCGTTGCGCTGTGCCGCCGCTGCGCTCGCGGCCTATGACGAGGTCGATCCCGCGCGGCGCAAGGCCTTCGAGGAGGTTTGTCGCTCGATGACGCGCCTCGTGATGACGGTGAACGCGCTTCTCGTCGAAACGCCGCGCCCGTCCGAGTTGCCGATGATCATCGAGGTGGCGAGCGAGGCGCTGCGCAAGCTGATCTCGCGCTCGGCGCAATTCATCAACGCCAACGGTACCGTCGATATCGCCGCCTTCGACGACGCGGCCCTGCAGAAGCAAATCGACGCTCTCCTCCGGCGTTGATCAGCCGTCCCGGCGCGCTCCGACCAGAAACTCGCGATTGCCGTCGCCGCCCTCGATCGGGGAGGGGATCGGACCGTCGACAGTGAAGCCCAGCTCGCCCAGCAGCGAGACGATCTCGACGCAGACCTGATGCTGCACCGCTTCGTCCCGGACGATGCCCTTCTTCAGCGCCGCGCGCCCGGCCTCGAATTGCGGCTTGATCAGCGCCGCGATGCCGGCCTCCGGCGCGAGCAGCGCAGCCACGGCTGGCAATACGAGCTTCAGCGAGATGAAGCTGACGTCGATGGCGGCGAGGCTCGGTCGTTCGATAAGTGCCTCGGGTGCAAGCGCGCGGATGTCCTGACCTTCGAGGCTGGTGACGCGCGGATCGTTCCGCAGCGAGGCATGGAGCTGGTCGCGTCCGACATCGACCGCAACCACGTGCCGGGCACCGCCCTTCAGCAGGAGGTCGGTGAAGCCGCCGGTCGAGGAGCCGACATCGAGGCAGACGCGATTCTTCGGGGAGAAGCCGAAGGCGTCGAGCGCTGCCTCGAGCTTGAGCCCGCCGCGCGAGACGTAAGGATGCGGTGCTTCCGCCGTTAGAACGGCATCCTGCGCCACCATCTCGGAGGCTTTGCGCACCGCAGCGCCATTCGCCGTGACGAGCCCTGCGGCAATGGCGGCCTGCGCCCGCGCCCGGCTCTCGAAGAAGCCGCGCTCGACGAGCAACTGGTCCGCCCGGCTCTTCATCGCAGAGGGATCAGGCGCGCTTGACCGAGCTCGGGTTGCCGAGCGCGGCTTCGACGGCCTTGACGATGCCGGCCGCGTCAAGTCCGGCGGCGGCATACATCGCGTCGGGCTTGTCCTGGTCCTGGAAGCTGTCCGGCAGCGTCAGGCTCCGGACTTTCAGGCCTGCATCGAGCGCGCCGCTCTGTGCCAGCAGGTGCAGCACATGACTGCCGAAGCCGCCGACCGAGCCTTCCTCAATGGTGATCAGGATGTCGTGCTCGCGGGCGAGCTTCAGAATCAGCGCCTCGTCGAGCGGCTTGGCGAAGCGCGCATCGGCCACCGTCGTGGACAGGCCGCGCTGCGCCAGCAGGTCGGCCGCCTTCAGGGATTCGGCGAGGCGGGTGCCGAGCGAAACGAGCGCGATCTGCGTGCCTTCGCGGAGGATCCGCCCCTTGCCGATTTCGAGCGGCACACCGACGTCGGGCAATTCGACGCCGACACCTTCGCCGCGCGGATAGCGGAAGGCGATGGGGCCCGCGTCGTAGGCGGCGGCGGTCGCGACCATATGGGTCAGTTCCGCCTCGTCGGCCGCCGCCATCACGACCATGTCGGGCAGGCAGGCGAGATAGGCGATGTCGAAGGAGCCGGCATGGGTCGCGCCGTCGGCGCCGACGAGCCCCGCCCGATCGAGCGCGAAGCGGACGGGAAGCTTCTGGATCGCGACGTCATGCACGATCTGGTCGTAGGCGCGCTGCATGAAGGTCGAGTAGATCGCGACGAAGGGCTTGTAGCCTTCGGTCGCAAGCCCCGCCGCGAAGGTGACGGCATGCTGCTCGGCGATGCCGACATCGAAGGTGCGGCCCGGAAACTCCTTGCCGAAGGTGTCGAGCCCGGTGCCGGACGGCATGGCGGCGGTGACGGCGACGATCTTCTCATCCTCGCGCGCCTGCTTGATCAGCGAATTGGCGAAGACATTCGTGTAGCTCGGCGCATTGGCCGGTGCCTTGGCTTGCTGGCCGGTGACGGGGTCGAACTTGACGACCGCATGGTACTTGTCGGGCGTGGCTTCCGCGGGAGCGTAGCCCTTGCCCTTCTGGGTCACGACATGGATGAGGATCGGCCCGTTGCCGGCGTCGCGGACATTGCGCAGCACCGGCAGCAGATGGTCGAGGTTATGGCCGTCGATCGGCCCGACATAGTAGAAGCCGAGCTCCTCGAACATCGTCCCGCCGGTCCAGAAGCCGCGGGCAAATTCCTCGGTGCGCCGAGCCTTGTCGTGGAAGAAGCGCGGCAGCTTCTCGGCGAGCTGCTTGGCGACCTCGCGCAACGAGCGATAGGTGCGGCCCGAGACCAGACGCGCCAGATAGGCCGACATCGCGCCGACCGGCGGGGCGATCGACATGTCGTTGTCGTTGAGGATGACGATCAGCCGCGAATCCAGCGCGCCGGCATTGTTCATCGCCTCATAGGCCATGCCGGCCGACATTGCGCCGTCGCCGATCACG
>JARYGW010000599.1:0-1458 GCA_033792295.1 Allobosea sp. | reverse complement strand
CCCATGTTCTTCGGCTCCTCCTGGCACCAGACCACATCCGCGGCCTTGAAGCGCGCCAGCTCCTGCGCCAGCGTCTTCAGCGGGAACGGATAGAGCTGCTCCACACGCATCAGGTAGACATCGTCGATGCCGCGCTTCTCGCGCTCGTCGAGCAGATCGTAATAGACCTTGCCCGAGCAGAGCACGACCCGGCGGATCTTCGAATCCTTGACCAGCTTGGTGGTCGACTTGCCGCGTTCGGCATCGTCCGCCAGCACGCGATGGAAGGTCGAGCCCTCGGCAAGATCGGCGAGGTCGGAGACGCAGCGCTTGTGGCGCAGCAGCGACTTCGGCGTCATCAGGATCAGCGGCTTGCGGAAGTCGCGCTTCAGCTGCCGGCGCAGGATGTGGAAGTAGCTCGCCGGGGTCGAGCAGTTCGCGACCTGCATGTTGTCCTCGGCGCACATCTGCAGATAGCGCTCGAGACGCGCGGAGGAGTGCTCCGGCCCCTGCCCTTCGTAGCCATGCGGCAGCAGGCAGACGAGGCCGGACATGCGCAGCCATTTGCGCTCGCCCGAGGAGATGAACTGGTCGAACACGACCTGCGCGCCGTTGGCGAAGTCGCCGAACTGCGCTTCCCACATCGTCAACGCATTCGGCTCCGAGAGGGTGTAGCCGTATTCGAAGCCGAGCACGGCCTCTTCCGAGAGCATCGAGTTGATGACCTCGTAGCGGGCCTGACCCTCACGGATGTCGTTCAGCGAGGTGTGGCGCGCCTCGGTCTCCTGGTCGATCAGCACCGAATGGCGCTGCGAGAAGGTGCCGCGCTCGCAATCCTGGCCGGAGAGGCGCACCGGATTGCCGTCGATCAGCAGCGAACCGAAGGCCAGCGCCTCGGCCGTCGCCCAGTCGATGCCCTCGCCGGCCTCGACGGCCTTGCGACGGTTGTCGAGGAAGCGCTGGATCGTCTTGTGGACATTGAAGCCGGCCGGCACCGAGGTGATCTTCTCGGTGATCTCCTTCAGCGTCGCTTCGGGCACGCCGGTGGCGCCACGGCGCGGATCGTCCTCATCGGCACGGATCGCCTTCATGCCAGCCCAGCGGCCGTCGAGCCAGTCGGCCTTGTTCGGCTTGAAGGTCTGGCCGGCGTCGAATTCGACCTCGAGCCTGGCCTTCCAGGCGGCACGCATCGCATCGAGCTCGCCGGGGTTGACGACGCCCTCGCCCTCGAGCTTGGCGCCATAGAGCTCCAGCGTCGTCTTGTGGCCGCGGATCTTGCGATACATCAGCGGCTGGGTGAAGCCCGGCTCGTCGCCCTCGTTGTGGCCGAAGCGGCGATAGCAGAACATGTCGATGACGACCGGCTTGTGGAACTTCTGCCGGAACTCGATCGCGACCTTGGCGGCGAAGACCACCGCTTCCGGATCGTCGCCGTTCACATGGAAGACCGGAGCCTCGACCATCTTCGCCACATCGGAC
>JARYGW010000598.1:0-1482 GCA_033792295.1 Allobosea sp. | reverse complement strand
AATCCGCCCGGAAGCCGGCTTTGCCCTGCCGCGCGATTGAAGAAAATAGCTTAATGCTATTAACCATTTCCGGGGGAACTCGTTTACAACTTGTTAAGCTTGTTTACCCTGCCGGCGCGTCCAGTCACGTTGCGGGGTGGGGAAATGTTGCAGTCTTTGACGAGCAGAGCTGAGCTCGTGGCTCCTTTGCAGGAGAGCTGCGAGGTCATCGATGCGATCCGCTACAAGGCCGGCTTCCTGCCTGAGGTGGAACTGGCCTACGAGCCGGAGATCCAGACGCTCTGGGTCACGATCCGACCGGAGCTGAAGCCGGTCTTCACGCTGCAGTTGCTCGACAGCCTGGTTAAGATCCAGACGGCGATCGCGGCGCTATGGGGTGCGCCGGACCAGTATCGCCGCGCGCCCGTGCGCTTTCTGGCCTTCCGCGGCGAAGGCCCCTTCTTCACGCTCGGCGGCGATCTCGACTTCTATCTGGACTGCCTGGCCAAGAATGATCGCGCGGCGCTTGCCGAATATGCGCGTCTCTCGACCGAGGGAGCGATCTGGAACAGCAACGGGCTGAACGGGCTGGTGGTGACGCTCGCGACCATCCACGCCAAGGCGATCGGCGGCGGCATCGACGCGCCGCGCTCCTGCAACGTGATGATCGCCGAGGAGCAGGCCTCGTTCATCTACCCCGAGATCAAGTTCAACCATTTCCCGATCACTGCAGTCGCGATCCTGTCGCGGCGGATGGGGCAACGAGCGGCCGAGGAGATGCTGCTCTCCGGCGAGGAGATGAGCGCGAGCACCTTCATGGCCGCGGGCGGGCTCGACGCCGTGGTGCCGACGGGAACGGGCGAGGCCTGGATCCGCAAATATTGCGCCGACGCGTTGCCGAGCCATGCCGCACGGACGGCGCTGTTCTCCGCCTTCAACCGTCGCTCGGGCGATCTACGGGAGGAGCTCGGCTATCTCGGGCAGATCTGGACGGACTGCATGCTGCGGCTGACGCCCAGCGCGATCTCCAAGCTGCAACGCATCGCGCAGACCCAGGACCGAATGCTCTCGCGCATCTACCAGCGGCACCTCGCCACCGTTTGAGCCCCGTTTTTGGTCCGCCGCCCGCCGCGAGGCGGGCGGAATTCCGGCCAACGCACAGAAAACCTGAGACAAAGTCACACGAAGCATTTACCTCTGACGCCTTACAAACCTCCGCATGATGGGCGACATCTGGTCATCCCCCATCGAGCCGCGTGGAGCGGTAAGGCAGGAGTGAATGGCGGGCGCGCTCAAGCGACTGATGGCGGCTGGCGGGCGCGAGCAGGGCGGTGACGTCGACCTGCCCGGCTACACCTTGCTCGTCTCGTCGCTGTTCTCCTCGCCGGCCTCGATCATTCCCGGCGGCATCGCCGGCATCCTGACGCCCTTCCTCTGCTGGCTTTCGACCGGCATGGACATCTTCTTGACCCTCACCGTGCTGGTGACGGTCGTCGTCATCCT
>JARYGW010000597.1:0-1507 GCA_033792295.1 Allobosea sp. | reverse complement strand
GCCCTCTTCGAGGACCTTGACCCGGTGCGCGTTCTCCAACCCGCCCTGCTTCTCCAGGGTCGCGCCGGAATCGGTCCGCCGATCGGAGCCGCCGGCAGGCACACTCGGAACGCTGCCCTTGCGGGCCGCCAGATTGCCCTGCGCGTTCGAGGAGAGCCGACCGGGGTGCATCAAGAAGCCGCCGGACTTGGCGTCGTTCGCGAAGAACTTCGCGCCGAACTCCTCCATGGCGAGGCCCATGCCGACGGCCTGACGGGCGAGCGCGATCTGCGAATGTCCCCGGAACCCATCCTGCGATAGGTCCATGAGGTGGATCACGTCGCCGTGCGGCAGCTCGTAACGCCGACCGTCAACCGTGGTATCGTAGACTAGCGATCCACCGGCACGCCGCGGCGCCGTCACGTCCGGCATCAGCGGCCAGAAATTGACGCCCTGGCCCCGACCATTGCGCTCGATCTCGGCGTAGCCGTTGCCCCACAGGAGCGCATGGCCCTGCAGCGTCTTCCGCAGCGTGCGCGACGACATGAAGTCGTTCGGCCGCAACCGAAGGCGCTGCGACATCGGATGATCGTCGACGCGGATCGCCTCCCCCTTGTCCCCCTTCCGAAAAATACCGACAGGCACATGGGCGACCGGGTTGCCGATGCGATTGACGCAGGCATAGACGACAGGCAGGTGCAGCGCCGTCAGCTCGGACACGGTGACGCCGGCCTTGGTTTTAGCGCCGAGCAGCCGAACAAACCAGCCGTCCTGCCGGCTGACCTCATGCGCGGGCCCATAGTGATCAGACGCCGCCGACAGGCCGGAGCCGAAGCCGACCGCGGCGCGCAGATGCTGCCAGCGGGAAAGGCCGGCTTCAGTCATGGCGCATAGTCCTCGACCTCGATTTCCAGAATGCCGCGATCCTCGTAGACGGACGGGCCCTCGCCGGGCTCTTCCATCGTGAGGTAAGTCGCCATGACGGAGGCGATCACGCCGTCGATCTTGTCCTTCGACCCGGCCTTATCCGGGACGTAGTTCAGGTTCGCGTCGAAGCGCACGCCGCAATGGCGGACCATCCAGTCCAGGACCGGATGGCCGCCATGGTCGAGCAGCTTCTGGAACACGCGCCGCTCGAACTCCTGCGTCGGCGCCGCGAGCGTGCGATGGCCCTGCCGCAGGTTGACAAGGAAAGGCTCCCCGTCGACCTCGGCCGGAACGCCGTCGTCCTGCAGCATGATCTGCAGCTGGTTGACGCCCCAGGCGTCGAAGCCCAGACGGCCAACATCGAACATCGCCATGCCTTCGAGCACGGCTTCAGCGATGTAGCGAAGGTCGATGACGTCGCCTGGGATCGTTCGGAGCGCGCCCTGCGCGACCCAGTCCTTCCAGTTGACCCGCTTGTCCTGCTCCTGGCGCTCGCCGAGCGTCGCCTCCGGAATCCAGAACAGCGGCAGGATCTCCCAGGGCCCGCCCTCAGCCTCCGGCTCGAACAACCACACCAGCGCCGTCAAGTCCCGCACGGACG
>JARYGW010000596.1:0-1511 GCA_033792295.1 Allobosea sp. | reverse complement strand
CGAAGCTCGGCATCACCTATCTCAAGGCCGACTGGACCAACCGCGATGCCCGCATCGCCCAGGCCCTGGCCGAGCAGGGCCGCGCCGGCGTGCCGCTCTATCTGTTCTACCCGGCGCGCAAGGACGGGCAGGCGGAGATCCTGCCGCAGCTCCTGACCCCGGACATGGTGATCGCGGCCGCCGAACGCGCAGCGGGCCGGAATGCGAAGACCGCGGCCAACAGGCCGTAAGGCTCGACAAGGGAGACAGACATGAAAAGCCTGATCGGACAGACTTTCATGGCCGGCCTCGCCTTGGCCGGTCTCTCGTTGACCACTATCTCGGCATTCGCTGAAAGCACGGCCCGTATCGGCCAGCCCGCTCCCGCCTTTCAGGCGGTCGATGTCGATGGAAAGGCCCGTAGCCTCTCCGAATTCACTGGCAAGACCGTGATCCTCGAATGGACCAATCACGAATGCCCCTATGTGCGCAAGCACTACAACAGCGCCACCATGCAGAGACTGCAGAAGGACATGGCGAAGGATGGTATCGTCTGGCTCTCGGTGATCTCCTCGCCGCCTGGCGAGCAGGGCTATGTCGAGGCCGCGAAGGCCAAGGAGCTGACGGTCCAGCGTGATGCCGCGCCGGCGGGCGTTCTGCTCGATCCCAACAGCAAGGTCGCGCGGGCCTATGGCGCCCAGACCACGCCGCACATGTACATCATCGACCCCAAGGGCACGCTCGCCTATAGGGGAGCGATCGACGACAAGCCTTCGTCCAATCCGGCGAGCCTCGACGGCGCCAGGAGCTATGTCCGCCAGGCCGTCGCCGAGATGAAGGCCGGCAAGCCGGTCTCGGAAGCCAGCACGAAATCCTATGGCTGTGCGGTGAAATACGCCCCGCAGAGCTGAATTCCGCCAGCATCCAAATGTAAAAGGCCGGGCATTTGCCCGGCCTTTTTTATCGAGGCGATGGCGGGTTACTGCGAGGGCGGCCCGAGGTCGCGCGGCGCGGCGTTGACCGTGACGATCTGGCCGTTGCGCAGCTCGAGCACCGCGAGTCCGCGCTCGACCTGGCCGTCCGGCCGGAAGCGGAAGACGCCGTCGGCACCGGCGAAGCCGGACGCGTTGGTGAGCACCGTTTCCGAGAAGCGCTGCGAGCCCTGCGTGCGGGCCAGCGCGGCCGCCAGCGAGACGGCGTCGTAGGAGAGGGTGGCGGTGCGGGTCGGTGCGCTGTTGAAACGCTGCTGGTAGCGCCCGGCGAAGGCGTTGAAGCCGGCGGTGTCGGGCGAGGCGAACCAGCCGCCCTGGATCGCCTGCACCTGGGCGACGCTGCCGTCGTTCCAGACGCCGGTGCCGAGCGGCTTGACCTTGCGCGGATCGAAGCCGGCCTGCTGCAGCGCCTGCCCGAGCGCCGGCATGGTGTCCGCCGCAGCTGGGACGAAGAGCGCATCCGCCTGCTGCAGCGAGGGCATCAGTCGCTGCACGGCGGTGCGCATGGCGGCCGGATCGGAGCCGAAGCGCTCGATCGCC
>JARYGW010000595.1:0-1520 GCA_033792295.1 Allobosea sp. | reverse complement strand
CATCAGGACATAGGCGAGCACCACCGTCACCGCCGTCTGGTAGAGCGGCAGAACGACACGCACCGTGACGGTGACGAGGGCGAGCGCGACGACCACACCTGGCAGGGCGCCGAGATAGCTGTGGCAGCCTTCCAGGAAACGCGCGGTCCGGCTGGGTGCCCGCACCGAAAGCCAGGCCATCGGTAGCGCGATCACCGCCGTCGCGACAGCTCCGGCCGCCGCATAGCTCAGCGTCTGGAAGACGGCGTCGATCAGTGCAGCCTGCCGCCAGACTCCTTCCCCCGCCGCCAGCAGCCATCGAGACAGTGTCAACGCCGGCACACCGAGGCCGAGCGCGGCGAGCCCCAGCGGCAGTGCCAGCGCCGGAAGCCGGCAGAACCCGAGCCGAAGCCGCGCGACGGGGCGCGGAGCGCCGGAACCGATCCGGGCATAGCGTGCAGTGCCGCGCAGCAGCCATTCGAGCCCGATCAGCCCGCAGCAGCTCAGCACCAGCACGCCGGCCAGCATGTTGGCCGCCGGCCCGTTATAGCTCGACTGGAACTGGTCGATGATCGCGGTGGTGAAGGTGTCGAACCGGATCATTGCGAAGAGCCCGTATTCGGCAAGCAGATGAAGGCCGACCAGAAGGCTTCCTCCGCAGATCGCGAGGCGTAGCTGCGGCAGGACCACACGCAGGAACACGCGCGACGGAGACTGTCCGAGCGAGGCCGCCACATGCTCGAGCGCGGGATCGAGCCGGCGCATCTGCGCGGCGACCGGCAGATAGAGAAACGGAAGATAGGCAAGGACGGATACCAGCGCCGCGGCCGGCAATCCGTGAAAGGAGGGCAGCAGGCTGACCCAGGCATAGGACTGGACGAAGGCCGGCACCGCGAGCGGCGCGACGGCGAGCCAGGAGAATATCTTCGCGGCCGGCAGGTCGCTGCGCTCCGTGAGCCAGGCCAGAGCGACGGCCAGCAGGATGGCCGGCGGCAGCGTGCACAGTTCGAGCAGCAGTGTATTGACGAGCAGTTCGCCGACGCGCGGCCGCCAGATCAGAGCAAACGCGGCCTGCCAACCCGTTTCGATCGCAATCCAGACGATGAAGCCGACCGGCAGCAGCGCGCAGAAGGCCACGACCCCGGCGAGGAGGAGCATCGCCCGGCCGGCAAGATGGCGCTGCCGCCTGAGCGGCAGGGCTGACGGAGCGGGGGCGTCGAGGGAAAGCGAAACGGTCATGGAACAATGCGCGTGCGAGGCGATCTCGCACGCGCAGGAGATTGACGCAACTGCGTCAGAGTAGCCCGGCGGCGGTCATCAGCTCGGTGACCTTCTTGCTGTCGAGCTGGGACGGCTCGACCTTCGGCGCATCGAGCTTGGCGATCGGCTCCAGCTTCGGGTTCGAAGCCTCGCCATTGCCGATGGCGTATTCGAAGGAATCGCCGTCACGCAGCACGGCCTGGCCATGTTTGCCGCTCATCCACTTCACGAAGGCCTCCGCCTCCTTCTTGTGCTTGCTGGAGGCGAGCACCCCTGCTCCC
>JARYGW010000594.1:0-1538 GCA_033792295.1 Allobosea sp. | reverse complement strand
GTCCGCACCGCCCGCGCCAAGGGCATGGACGAGACCCGCGTCGTGGTCCGTCACGTGCTGCGCAACGCGCTCCTGCCGATGGTCACGCTGATCGGCCTGCAGGCCGGCACGATGCTCGGTGGCTCGGTCGTGGTCGAGAGCGTGTTCTCGCTGCCCGGCCTCGGTCGGCTCGCCTATGAATCGGTGATCCAGCGCGATCTCAACACGCTGCTCGGCATCGTCTTCGTCTCGGCATTGCTGGTCATCGCCGTCAACTTCATCGTCGACCTGCTCTATGCCCGGCTCGACCCGCGCATCTCGGCGGGGAACTGAACGATGTCGTTCGTGAAGCTCTACTTCCGCAGTCCGCCGGCCGTGATCGGCCTCGTCCTGCTGCTGCTCGTCCTGGCCATGGCCGCCAGCGCCGACTGGCTCTTTCCGCGCGATCCGCTGGCGCTCGCCGGCCGCCCGCTGGTCTGGCCGTTCAGCAATCCGCGCTTTCTCCTCGGCACCGACAATTCAGGCCGCGACATCGCCGCCCAGATCTTCCATGGCGCACGCATCTCGCTCCTGATCGGGCTGGTGGCGACCGTGATCTCGGTGCTGATCGGCATCACCATCGGCGCCTTCGCCGGCTATTATGGCGACTGGGTCGACACCGCCCTGATGCGCATCACCGAGGCCTTCCAGACCCTGCCGAACTTCATCCTGCTGCTGGTGCTGGTCGCCGTCTTCGGCTCGACGATCGCCACGGTCACCGTCGCCATCGGCCTGGTCTCCTGGCCGGCCTCGGCGCGGCTGACGCGCGCCGAATTCCTCTCGTTGCGCAACCGCGAATTCGTCCAGGCCGGGCGCACGCTCGGCCTGCGCGACGTCAAGCTGATCTTCGGCGAGATCCTGCCCAATGCCCTGCCGCCGGTCATCGTCTATGCCAGCGTCGTGATGGCGATTGCGATCCTGCTGGAGAGCGCGCTCGCCTTCCTCAAGCTCTCCGATCCCAACGTCGCCTCCTGGGGCAATCTGATCGGCGCCGGCCGCGATGTCCTGCGGGTGCAGTGGTATGTCTCGGCGATCCCGGGCGTCGCCATCCTCGTTACCGTGCTCGCGGTCTCACTGGTCGGGCAGGGCCTGAACGATGCCCTCAACCCGAGGCTGAAGGGCCGATGAGCGCGATCCTTGCCCTGGAGGCGGTCAGCGTCAGGCTGCCGAAGAATGCCGACCGCAGCCATGCGATGAGCGAGGTCTCGCTCACGCTCGCCGCCAAAGAGATCCTTTGCGTCGTCGGCGAGTCCGGCTCGGGCAAGTCGATGACGGCCAATGCCGTGATGCGGCTGCTGCCGCCCGGCGTCGTCATCGATGGCGGTCGCATCCTGTTCGAGGGCCACGATCTCGCGACGCTGAGCGAGGCCGAGATGCGCAAGATCCGCGGCGCCGGCATCGCCATGATCTTCCAGGAGCCGATGACGGCGCTGAACCCGTTGCGCACCATCGGCGACCAGATCGGCGAAATGTTCGAGCTCCATACGGAGCTCGGCAAGGCCGAGATCGCCGCCAAGATC
>JARYGW010000593.1:0-1546 GCA_033792295.1 Allobosea sp. | reverse complement strand
CTTGCGCCAGACCAGCGGATCGGACGGGATCAGCGGCGACTTCCAGATCACCTTGATCTTGGCGAAGGCCGCCGGCTGGTTCTTCTCGATCAGCTCGAGGCTCTCGGTGTTGTTCGCCGCGGCGTGGACCTGGCCGTTGGCGACCGCCATGGCGTTCGTCTCGTGGTTGGCGTTGGTGACGTTCTTGAAGCAGGTCTTCGGGTCGATGCCGCGGGCGCCGAACACGAAGGTCATCGGCACGAGATAGCCGGAGGTCGAGTTGGGATCGCCGAGGCCGAAGTTAAGGGTCTTGTCGCACTTCAGCAGATCGTCGAGCGAGTTGATCGGGCTGTCCTTGGGGACGAGCACCAGCGACCAGTAGCCCGGCGCGCCGTTCGAGGCCACGGTCTGGACGAAAACCTCGCCCTCGGCCCGATCGACGGCTTCCATCGCCGACTTGTTGCCATACCAGGCCAGCTGGACCTTGCCGAAGCGCATGCCCTCGATGACGCCGCCGTAGTCCGAGGCAAAGAAAGGCTTCACCTTGAGGCCGGTGGCCTTCTCCATGTCGGCGAGCAGCGGCTCCCATTTCGGGCGCAGGTTCTGCTGCGACTCGGTCGAGATGATGCCGAAATTGATCTCCTGGGCGAGCGCCGCCTGAGAAAGGACGGCCGCGACGGACGCCGCCGCGATGGTCTTCAGAATGGTCTTCATGATCTGTCCCTTGTGTTGCCTACGAATCGTGTCAGGCCAAGACGAGAGGCTCAGCCGCGGCTTCGGCCCGCATTGCCCTTCGCGCGTGGTTCTCGGTGGTGTTGGCCGGTATGGCATCCGGCAGGATCAGCTCTTCCGAGTCGGCCCCATAGAGCTCGGTCAGGAACTGATTGGTGAGCGCCGTCGAGGGGCCGTCGAAGACGACGCGGCCGTCTCTCAGCGCGATGGTGCGCGGACAGTAGCGGCGCGCATACTCGACCTGATGCAGCGAGACGATGCAGGTGATCGACTGCTCGCGATTGATCGAGGCGAGCACCTCCATGACGCGGCGCGCCGAGGAGGGATCGAGCGAGGCGATGGGCTCGTCGGCGAGCAGGATGCGCGATTGCTGCACGAGCGTGCGCGCGATGGCGGCGCGCTGCTGCTGCCCGCCGGAAAGGGTCGATGCGCGCTGCCAGGCGACCTCCGGGATACCGACGCGGGCGAGCGCCTCATGAGCGGCGCGCTTCTCCGCAGCGGTGAAAAAGCCGAGCGTGCCGCGCCAGCGCGGGATCCGGCCGAGATGGCCGATCAGTACATTGGTGAGCACCGGCAATCGGCTGACCAGATTGAACTGCTGGAAGATCACGCCGATCTCGCGACGCATGGCCCGGGCCTTCTGCGTCAGCCGGCCGCCCTGCTGCATCGGCTCGCCGAAGACCGAGATGGCGGAGGCTTCGTTGTGCCCGGTGTCGAGTCCGCAGATCAGACGGATCAGCGTGCTTTTGCCCGAGCCCGAAGCCCCGATCAACGCCACCATCTCGCCGGGCTTGATCTCGAGGCTGACGTCGCTCAGCGCCTGCTTGGCGGCGAA
>JARYGW010000592.1:0-1549 GCA_033792295.1 Allobosea sp. | reverse complement strand
TCGCCGAGGACGGCGGGCTGATAGAGCCGCTGGCCGATCTCGGCGATACGGTGCGAAAGGGCGCGGCGATCGCGCGCATCCATCCGACCGGGCGCACGGGCGTCGAACCGCTCGACATCGCGGCGAAGATGGACGGCATCCTTGCCGCTCGGCATTTCCCCGGCCTCGTCAAATCGGGTGATTGCGTTGGCGTCGTCGCCGTCAGCTCATGAGGGGTGACGGTCGACGTCCACCCTCATATCCTAGAGTCTTTCCGTCTTTAGCTGAATCGGAAGGGATTCCGTTTTTGGTTGTTTTGTGATTCAAGATGCTGGCTGGAGTGGAGGCCAGCATCAGATGAGTCGACCTCTTTCAAATGATCTTCGCAAGCGTGTTGTTGATGCGATCGAGGCGGGCGAGAGCTGCCGGTCGGTGGCGGCACGGTTCGGTATTGCGGTGTCTTCAGCGGTGAAGTGGTCGCAGCGTTATCGTTCGAGCGGTTCTGTCGCGCCCGGGAAGATGGGCGGCCACCGCAAGCGTATTCTGGAGCCGTACCGGGCGTTTATCGCGGAGCGGATCAACCAGACGCCGCATCTGTCACTGCACGGATTGAAGGAAGAGTTGGCCGCGCGAGGGGTCAAGGTATCCCACGATACCGTATGGCAGTTCCTGCGGCGCGAAGGGCTGCGGTTCAAAAAAAACACTGTTCGCCCTTGAGCAGGCGCGCGCCGACATAGCGCGGCAGCGACAGCGCTGGCGGTCCTGGCAGACCGGTCTCGATCCAAGACGGCTGGTCTTCATCGACGAAACCTGGATCAAGACCAACATGGCGCCGCTTCGAGGCTGGGGGCCGAGGGGGAAACGCCTGCGCGGCTTCGCCCCGCACGGCCACTGGCGCACCCTGACCTTCCTCGGCGCGCTACGCTACGATCGGCTTGCAGCACCCTGCGTCTTCGATGGACCGATCAACGGTCAGTGTTTCCGAGCCTATGTCGAGCAGCAACTCGTACCGGTGCTCGAACCCGGCGACATCGTCGTGATGGATAATCTTGGATCCCACAAGTCGGTCGCCATCCGTCAGTTGATCCGCAACGCTGGTGCACGGCTCTGGTACCTGCCGCCCTATTCTCCCGACCTCAATCCGATCGAGCAGGCCTTCGCCAAAATCAAGCACTGGATGCGCCTGGCGCAGAAGCGAACCATCGATGACACCTGGCGCCACATCGGACACCTCGTCACAACTATCCAGCCCGCCGAATGCAGCAACTACTTCGCTAACGCCGGATATGCTTCCGTCAAAACCTGAAACGCTCTAGAGGCCGATCTCCCGGGCCCATGGCGGATTGGCGCCGGCGCGGGAAACGGTGACCGCGGCAGCCTTGGCGGCGAGCGTCAGGGCACTTGCGATCTGCTCCTCCGTCAGTTTCGCGACCTGCGCCTTGGTCAGCAGGTTCTGCCTCTTCAGCGAGGCGAGAATGCCGGCATCGAAGGTATCGCCCGCGCCGACCGTATCGACGACGGCGACCCTTTCGCTCGGCACCGTCACCTTGTGGTCGGCCGTATAGCCGAC
>JARYGW010000591.1:0-1552 GCA_033792295.1 Allobosea sp. | reverse complement strand
CTGCCGATATCCCGTCGCTGCTGGGGCCGGCCCTGCCGCCTTCGCGGCCGAACGACCTGTCCCAGGCTCAGCCTGCGCCGCGCGAGAGTGCGCCGCGGCCGCCGGCCGCCGTCACCAACGTTGCGCGCACGCCGGCTCCCGCCGCTCCGGCGGCTGCTCCTGCGCCCCGTGCCGCTGCTGCGCCGCGCGATCCGATCGCCGATCTGATCAATGGCGGCGATTTCCGTCCGCCTGCCGAGATTCGCGGAGCGGCCACGCGCTCGGCCGCTGCGCCTCGCCGCACGGCCTCGAACTGAGACGGGAGGCGCCGCGCCATGGCGCGCCTCACCTCCGAATTCTGGGTGTCGGCCTGGCTGCGCCAGGCGGCGCTCGACGGGCTCGTCGCGGTGCTGCGTCGGCGCGGCGCCGCTGAGGCCGGCGCCATCTTCGTCAAGCTCGACCGGCTGAACGGTACCGCCGTGCTCTATGGTCCGGCACCGCAGGCCCTTGCAGCCGATGACGGCGTGCGCCGCTTCCAGCTCCTGCTCGATTCCGACCCGCTCACGGTCGAGGATCGCGTCGCACGCGAATTGCGCTTCGACGGCGATCTCTGGCTCGTCGAGATCGAGAATCGGGCGGGGGATCCGCGGCTGGAGCTGGTCGCCGGATAGAAGCTCCGCTGAAACGATCATCCTGTGCCGGGAGGTCACACCATGCCGACGCCGCCTGAGCTGGAGGCCCTTCGGGCCAGTATCGACAACCTGGATGCCGCTCTGGTGCATATCCTGGCCGAGCGCTTCAAATGCACCCAGCGCGTCGGGGAATTAAAGGCACGCCTCGACCTGCCGCCTTCGGATCCGGCGCGCGAGAACCGGCAGGTCGAGCGCCTGCGTTCGCTGGCGCGGGCCGCCGATCTCGATCCGGATTTCGCCGAGAAGTTTCTCGCCTTCGTCATCCGCGAGGTGATCCGGCATCACGAGACGGCTCGCGACGGAGCCGGGCGACCGGTCTGAGCAGAGCGCTTCCGCCTTCAGCCGCGTTCGCGCCGCGCGCCGACACGCCCGAGGATGTCCGACAAGGCTGATTGCCCTTCGCTTCTGGCACCGCCGGCACGCGAGGGCGTGCCGCTCGGATCCATCGCCGGCTGGTGCTGGCCCCGGCGCTGCGGCGCGACCGGCACCAGCCCGGCGATCTGCTGGACGAGACGCCGCGCGACCGCCGGCCGTGTCGACCGCATCAATGCGACGAGGGCGAAGATGCGCTCGACGGAATGGGAGGCTTCGTCGCCCAAGCGGATCAGGAAGCGCGTGGCTTCCTCGACGCTCGCGCCGCTGGCGATGAGGGCGAGCGCCGCGAGATCGCGCCCGGCGTCACGCTGCATCGCTTCGGCAAAGGCCGTTCCGCCACCGAAGAAGCGGGCGATGGCATTGAAAGCCTGCTCGCCGTCTTCGCTGGCCAGCGCAAGCCATTCCGCGAAGGCAGCAGCCGTCACCGGCACGGAGCGTTCGCTGGGATGCAGGGCCTCATAGGCGGCGAGCGAATCGAGAATGGTGAGCCGTCGCTCCGCGCTTGC
>JARYGW010000590.1:0-1577 GCA_033792295.1 Allobosea sp. | reverse complement strand
ATCAGCGAGCCGCCGACCCAGCGCCCGAGGGCGAAGCCGGCCCTGGTCTTCTTCATTGCCCCGACAACGAAAGAGGCGCCGAAGACGGTGACCAGGTCGGCCGACGAAAAGGCGAAATTCACGATGACGCCGAGGATCAGCAACTGTGCCCAGACCGGCAGCGACCCCGCCGGATCGACGAACTGGGGAAGCAGGGCGATGAAGAACAAAGCGACCTTCGGGTTCAGCACCTCGACGATGAAGGAATCGAGCAGCGCCCGTTTCACGGTCTTCGCCGGCGCCAGCGGCTGGTCGGCGGCGCCGAGGCGCGAGCGGATCATGCCGATGCCGATCCAGACCAGATAGAGCGCGCCGGCGATCTTCACCGCCATGTAGAGCTCCGGCACGTGCCGGAACACGGCGGAGAGCCCGAATGCCGCGGCGAAGACATGCAGATAGCAGCCAAGATGGATGCCGAGCATGGCCATCAGTCCGGCCTTGCGGCCATGGCTGATCGTCTGCGCGGCCGTATAGAGCAGCGCCGGTCCCGGAAAATAGGCGACGAGGATGGTGACCGTCGCGAAGGCGACGAGGGTTTCCCAGGAAGCCATCAGCGCGCCGCCTCCCCGCGGACGGGCTCGACATAGACCTTGATGCGCCCGCCGCAGGAGAGCCCGACCTTCCACGCGGTCTCGTCGGCGACGCCGAATTCGAGGGTGCGCGGCTTGCCGTCGGCGATGACGTCGGCAGCCTCGGCCACCACCGCCCCTTCGACGCAGCCGCCCGAGACGGAGCCGAGGAAGTTGCCCTCCCCGTCGATGACGAGATGAGAGCCCACCGGACGCGGCGCCGCCCCAGGTCTCGACCACGGTGGCGATGGCGACGCCACGGCCAGCGGCAGCCCACTCCTCGGCGGCGCGCAGGATATCGGTTTCGGTGCTGATCATGCTGCGGATCTCCTCAGCCCTCATCCAGAGGAGCAGCCACGGGCTGCGTCTCGAAGGATGTTCCAGAGTGCCCTGAAGCATCCTTCGAGACGCCGCTACGCCGCCCCTCAGAATAAGGGCTCGTCATGACACATCATGCCTCAACCGGCCTTCTTCAACCACTGGCGCGGATCGCTCTCCCGCCCTGCATCCAGCGACAGCGCGGCGCAGAGATCGGCCATCGCCGCGAGATTGTGGATCGGCCGGAAGGAATCGACATGCGGCAGCATCGCCTTGATGCCGCTGGCCCGCGCCGCGAAGGCATCGTAGCGCAAGAGCGGGTTGAGCCAGACCAGCTGCCGGCAGGAGCGATGCAGCCGGTCCATCTCGAAGGCGAGGCTGTCGTCGAGGTGGCGCTCCAGCCCGTCGGTGAAGAGCAGCACGATCGCTCCGCCCGCCAGCACGCGCCGCGACCAGACCCGGTTGAACTCGTGCAGAGCCGCGGAGATCCGCGTGCCGCCTTCCCAATCGGGTGCAGCCTTCCCGGCGAGCGCCAGCGCCTCGTCCGGATCGCGAGCCTTCAGCATCCGGGTGACGTTGGTCAGCCGCGTACCGAAGACGAAGGAATGCACGCGCCGGCGCTTCTCGGTCAGCGTGTGCAGGAAATGCAGG
>JARYGW010000058.1:0-18888 GCA_033792295.1 Allobosea sp. | reverse complement strand
TGCACGTCCGGGTATTGCCTGGCCATGTCGACCATGAACGGATTGAAGTAGCCGAAGGAGGTGCCGAAGATCAGCTTCGCGCCGTCGAGCTCGATCATCGACTTCATGGTGTTCGCCACGGCGAGCGTCTCGGGCACGTTCTCCTCTTCGACGACGGAGACGCCCGGAAGCTTCTTCAGGGCCTCGACCGCCGTCGCGTGCGACTGGTTCCAGCCGAAATCACCGCGCGTACCGACATAGATGACGCCAACGGTGAGCTTGCCCGAGGCACCGGCGGCACCCGACCAGCCGGCCGAGGCGAGCGCCGCGACACCGGTGGCGGTTCCCATCACGAGGCTCCGCCGCGATATCCCTGCTGTTGTCATGTCCGAGACTCCCCTCTGACCGGAAAGAGCCGCTCTCGCGAACCTTTCGCGATGCGGATCATTCCCGCGTTTCGGCATCGCCGGTCGCCCGAACGCAGCCAAGCACCACGCCCGTCGCATTCATCAGGCCTCGACAGGACCGGGCGTCCGGACCGGCAGTAGCGCTTCTTCCCAGTCCGCCACCGTCATTGTGCGCAGATCGAAATAATCGCGGGTCCGGACATAGCCGTGTCCGCCCATGCGGCCGATCGCGTCGATCGCCGCCTGATCCACGTAGTGGTTGTCGGGATCGACGGCGTCTTCGCGGATATGGACCGCGACCACCTGGCCGAGGATGATCTCGCGCGAGCGCCCGAGTTCCAGCGTGACATAGCGGCGGCACTCCAGGCTCGCCGGAGCCTCGCCGATCCTGGGGCATCCCACCCGCGCGCCTGGAACGGCGGTGAGGCCGGCCTGCGCCAACTCGTCCACCGTTCTGGGGAACGGGACGGCGCAGACGTTCATGCCTTCGACAAGGGCGTCCGAGACGATATTGACCGTGAACTCCTCGGTCATCCGGATATTCCGCGCCGTGTCCTTGAACGCCATGTCCGGCTTGTTCTCGACCCCGAGCGCGACGATTGCGGGGTCGGCCGAGAGGCAATTGAAGAAGCTATAGGGCGCAGCATTCACCCGCCCCTCCTCGTCGACCGTAGTGACGAGCGCGATCGGGCGAGGCACGACGGTGCCGATCAGCAGCTTGTAGCGCTGACGGGCGGTGAGCGCCGCGAAATCGAAGAGGATGTGTGAGTTGGTCATTGCCTCTCGATCAGCCTGGACGAGCACACGATATCGCGCACATCGCTCCGTGGAACGAAGGGCATTCTCGTATTCATGATGAAGACATTCAAGGATACAATATGTGCATCGCGTCGCCGAAACTGCACATAAAAGCAGCTGCGCTGTTTTCACGCGGACATGCGAAGGCGATGAGGGAACGTGGCCGCAGTCGTCGCCGATCATGTGTGGAACAGAGCCACGACGGCTTCGCAGCTCCATCGGCAGGAAACGGGCGGGGTGGGCGGGAGCGCGGACCCCGACCGCGCATCCATCCTCGTCAGCTACAAGCCGGCAGCGCGCGCCTCATCCGGCCGTGCTGTAGCGCGCCAGAATGTCCGAAATCCTGACCTCTTCAGCCTCCCGGGACTCGGGCAGCGCCCGCCCCTCGACGGCGTGAAGATGCTGGCTCATGGCGCGTATAGACACCGCAGCGTCACGCTCGCGGAGCGCTGCGATCACGCCCCTATGCTCGGCCGTCGCGCATTCGGCGACATGCGGCCGCCCATAGAGGGCGAGGATCAGCGAACAGCGCGAAACGACCTCGGAAAGGTAGCGCGCAAGCAAGGCGTTGCCCGCAAGGCGCGCGAGGACGATATGAAACTCGCCCGCGAGCCGGCTCGCCGAAGCGGTATCACCGCGACGGGACGCGGCCTCCTCCTCGTTCACATGCGCCTCGAGCACTTCACCCATTTCCGGGCGCCAATGGGCGGTCAGACGCTGGACGACCTGTTGCTCCAGGCAATGCCGGACCTCGAAGATTTCCCGCGCCTCGTCCAGACTCGGGACGGCGACGGTTGCCGTCCGCTTGCGCTTGATCTCGACCAACCCCTCCTGGCTGAGCCGCATCAGGGCTGCCCTGACCAGGGTTCGACTGATCCCGAAATGCGCGCCGATCTCATCCTCGCGCAGCTTGGTCCCAGGCACGAGTGCCTGCTCGATGATGGCGCGCCTGAGCGCCTGATAGGCAATGTCGGACCGCGACGAGGTTTCCATGGGGCCCGGAGATATCGCAAGAGGCGCTCGAGGCGCAAGTATGCGCAGAAGAGCCATCATGGGCCGCGTGCTGAATCCGAGATTGCCAACCTGATCAGCGATCACGTATACAAGAATAAGCATCGAGCGCTGACAAGGACATCCGGGCATGACAACACGCATCGTCACAATCGCGCTGAACCAGCAGCAGATCGAACTCGTCGACCGGACCTTGGCCAAGGGCGTCGCAGCGGACCGGGCCGCCCTGATCAAGCATGCACTGAGACGCTACGCCGCTCGCCACTTGCCGCAGCCAGGCGGGGCGCCTCGCCCGGACCTGGTCACAGGATGAACGGAGGACAGCCGATGGTACGAACGATTCTCCTCGATTTCGTCCTTGAGCCGGGCATGGGCAAGGCGCTCGAGATCCGCAAGGGCCAGATTCTGCGACTGGAGCAAATCGAGGGCGGCCAATGCCTCGACTTCAACTGCTTCAACCTGCACGACTACAAGGAATATTTCCACGCCGGACGGACCCGCACGCTGCATGGGCTGCATCCGACGAAGGGCGACTTCCTCTGGTCCGCACCACCCCGCGAGCGGGCGATGATGTTCATCGCCGCAGACACGGCCGGGGCCAACGACGTGCTCTTTCCGCGCTGCAGCGCCAATCTCTACGAGTCCGTCTACGGGTACTGCACGCACACCAATTGCCAGGACATCCAGGCGGAGGCGCAGCGCGAATACGGCCTGACTCCAGACGACGTCCACGACTCCTTCAATCTCTTCATGGAGACGGGCGTCGACGCGGCTGGACGGCCCTACATCACCCGGCAGAGATCGAAGCCGGGCGACCATGTCGATTTCCTCGCCCTGATGGACGTCCTGGCCGTGCCGAACATCTGCGGGTCCGACGTGATGCGCACCAGCAATTTCTCGCTGAAGCCGGCAAGAGTCAGTGTCCTTCAGGCAACTGAAGCGGATCTGGCCGCGGTTCCCATCCTGCCCGCCTGGCGCACGCAACGAACGGTCGCGGACTTCAAGCAACAGAAGATCAAGCCGGATAGGGAGCTGCGTCGCGATCCCGCCTATGTCGCGGAATTCGCCAACGCGCCAATCCGGACCACCACCATCGATGTAGCGCTTGACGAGGAAGAACAAGCCCTGCTCGGCCAGCTCAAGCGCAACGACCTCTACGAGGAGGATGGCGCAGCGCTACGCGACATTCTCTTCAGCTGGTGGGAAGAGGAACAGCTCGGCCGCTGATTTTGAAGCTCAAGCAGTTTCATTATACAAATTCAATAGGGGAAGACCGAGATGACAGACGCTGCGAGAGCAAGGCGCCAGGCGCGGCAGTATCCGGCGATGGTGCTTGCCACCCTGCTCGCCGTGACAGGGCCGGGAGCGGTGGTCGCTCAGGAGGTGCCGGGGTTCATGGACGTCGTAGCCGGTGCGGCGAACCAGTCCCTGAAAAGCGATATCGACCGGTTGGACGAGGCCCTGGGAGACGGCATGGTACGGCGCGAGGCGACCGCCGCCGAAAGGAAGGTCATAGAGCTGAACAACGTCATGTTCGGCATCTACGACAACAACCTGAAAAAGTTCATCCGCAACCTGAGGGAACAGAGCCCAGTCATCGTCGGCCTCTTCAACGGCGACGGGGGCTCGATGATTCTGTATCCGCCCGGGAAGGCGCCGATCGTCGCGCCGCCCGTGGCGCCTGTCTACCGGCTGGTCAAGTCGGTCTCGCACAGCTCCATGGCAATCTTCCAGCTGGTCGCCGCCGCACTGCGTAATCCTGCCGGAGACACATCCTGGCGCGAGCCGGCGACGGCCTATCGCGCCAGCCTGAACGAAGCACTCGGTAGCCTCGACAGCATCGAGCTCAAGCCGGAGCAGCGCGAGGTGCTGCGTGAGCTCATCACGCGCAACATCGCCTTCCTCGATGCCTGCCTCTCCAAGGGCAGCTTCACCTATCCGGAGCTCGAAGCCTTCGCGCAAGGCCTGCGGCCGCTGATCGGCAAGACCACCGAAATCGCCGGTCTCGCCCAGGTCCAGCATTGGACGACGGTGCTGAAGGACTGGCGGCTCATGCTCGGCGCCGATTGGGAACGAACCTACGCCGTCACCAACACCCTCTACGTCACGCGCCGCAACAACATCCTGTTCACGCTGCTCGCCCAGCAAATGGGACGGGAGGCGATCAACACGCGCCTGTTGCTACTGGAGACATCCGCCTTCACGACGAAGCCGCAGCAGATGCTGGAGCTGCTGGCGCGCATCGTGGCGGACCGGGCCCTCGGCAAGGTCTTCTTCAACGACTACTACCTGATGGATTCCGAATTGCTGACGGACGGCACGCGAAAGGCGATGGCCGATCTCGCGGCCCAGGCCGGCGAGGAGGTGATGCTGCCGCCTCTGGCACCTTTCCTGAGCAATGCCTGGCCATGGCAGACAAGCGCCGAACATGGCCGGGGTCCAAGCCAGATCGACTGGAAGTGACGAGGCGCGTCCGCCCCCCGGGGCCAACGACAAACGCATGCCGGCGGCGACCGCCGATGGCGCAGATACGCGAGATGGGAGGGGAAGGATGGGGGCCGGCATTTCACGTAGAGGGTTCCTGCGAGGGGGAGCGGCAGCGGGCGTCGCGCTCAACGTCTCCTTCCTGCCACCTGCGGCCCACTCCCGGCTGATCGAGACGCCACCCCGTCCCGGCCCGGATTGGCTCACCCCCGCGGGCAAACCCAGATATCGCTTGGACGCCATCGCCAAGGTCACGGGCGCGAAGACCTTCGCGCGCGACTATCGGGCCGCAGACCTTCCCGGCTGGCCGCAGGAGCAGTCTCACGCCTTCCTCATCCATGCGACCAAGGCGGACCGGAGCTTCCAGGGCATCGACCTCGCCGTCCTCGGCGAGGCGCTGAAGCCCGACCGGGTGGTCCTGCATGAGGATCTCGTCGCGGACGGCATCAGGACGCCCCATCCCGACTTCTTCGGCGACGTCTTCCTGGTACCGAAGGGCGAGACGCCGCGCCTGCTCGGCCAGCCGGTCGCGCTGCTGATCTACCGCGACTTCGCCCGCTATGACGCGGCCAAGCGCAGGATTCGTTTCGACGACAGCGTCGTCCGCTACGGCGCACAGACTCCCTATAATCAGCCGCCCCATTACGGTGCGTCTCGCTATGTGCGCGTCGACGGCGGCTCGCCGGAAGCCGAGGACCGCTACTCGCCGTTCAAGGACACCGCCATCTTCGGCAAGTTCTCCGGCGACAAGGTTGTCTGGCCCGACGCCGGCGAGGGTGACGCGATGGCACGCGGCATGGCCGCCGCGGCGGAGATCGAGCGGGGCATCGCCGCAGCCGGCAGTGACGCGCTTGTCCTGAAACGAAGCTATTTCTCGCAGTCAATCGACGCATCGGCCATGGAAGCCGACAACGGTAACGTCTGGTATGACGCCACGATCGGCGTGCTCCGCATCATGGCCGCCTCGCAGTCGCCCTATGAGGTCGCGGAGGTCTCGGCCGAGCTGGTATCGAAGTCAAAGTTCCCCCTGAAGGAAGTCGACCTCAAAGTGGGCTATACCGTCGGCTACGGGACGAAAGACCACTACATCTTTCCGTTCTTCTGCGTTCTTGCCGGCCTCTATGGCGACGGGCGGCCCGTACGGCTCGCCAATGACCGCTTCGAGCAGTTCCAGACGGGTCTCAAACGACACGCCTTCTGGATGGACAACACTCTGGTCGTCGACCGCGACACCGGCAAGTTCCGCATCATGACCGGGCATTTCAGGACCGATGGCGGCGGGCGGGCGAACTACTCGTTCTCGGTCTCCTTCGTCGGCGCCACGGCGGCGCAGTCGATCTACTATCTGCCGCAGAGCGACTTCTCCGCCGCCGCCTTCGCGTCGCGGGCAGTCGAGGCCGGCTCCACCCGTGGCTATGGCACGCTCCAATCGATGTCGGCGACCGAGATGATGGTCGACGAGGCGGCGGAACTGCTCGGGATCGATCCGATTGAGCTGAGGCTGAGGAACGTCTTCCGCTCCGGCATGAAGAACACCCAGGGCGCCATTCCGGCAGGCGCCCTGCGCAACGAGGAGATCCTGCGCAAGGCCAGGGCGCATCCGCTCTGGAGCCAACGGGCACAGACGAAGGCGGCGTTCGAGACCGCCAATCCCGGCAAGAAATATGGCGTCGGCTACGGCCATGTGCAGAAGGACTACGGCACCGGCGCGGAGGCGGCGCTCGCCTCGCTCGAATTCGATCCGCAGGGGCGGATCGGCTTCCGCCACGTCGCCCATGAAATGGGGCCGGGCGTCACCACGTCCCAGGCGATCATGGTCGGTGAGATACTCGGTCGCGTGCCGGACGAGACCGAGTACGGCGTCGTGCGCTGGCCGCAGATGCCGCTCGAGACGACGGACGAGCCCTATACGCTGAGCCAGGAGGAGGAAGACCGGCGCAAGCTGAACCCG
The DNA here is from genome assembly GCA_033792295.1 of Allobosea sp. GTDB lineage: Bacteria > Pseudomonadota > Alphaproteobacteria > Rhizobiales > Beijerinckiaceae > Allobosea. The sequence continues at coordinate 12,258 of JARYGW010000058.1, read as the reverse complement.
CGCTGGACGCCCCGCATCACCTCGCCGATGAGCGCAACCAACAGCGTCTACTATCTCGGCCACGCCACCCGCGAGGCGGCGCGCATCCTCGTCGACCTTGCGCTCTGGCCAGCGGCGAGGTCGCTCTGGTCGCGCGGTGTCGGCGGCGGCGCGCTCGCGCCCTATGACGTGCGCCGCCAGGACCTCAGGCTTGCCGGTGGAATGATCAACGCGGGCGGCATGCCGCCGCTCGCCTTCGAAGCGGTGGCGGCGGAGGCGCACCGCCTCGGCCTGCCGTCCGGCGTGACCGTGCACACCTTCAACCGCTGGCAATGGACGGAGGCCGAGTTCGACGTTCCGGACCGGGGGCGCCTGCGGTTGTCGGTCGACGCGCTCGCCCTGCGCTACGGCGAAGGCGCCTCCGAAGAGCGGAAGCGGTCGATGACGACCGGCGGCTGGCATTTCCTCGAGCGCGCGGCGGTGTTCTATCCGCCCGCGCAGCGCAACAATGCCGGCGTCACCTACTACGCGCCGATGGCGACCCTCGCCGAGGTCTCTGTCGATATCGGGAGCGGCACCGTCACCCTGCTCTCCCATCACTCGATCCTCGAATGCGGCCGCCAGGTCGTGCCGGAGCTGGTCTCCGGCCAGATCCAGGGCGGCATCGCCATGGGAATCGGGCATGCCCTCAAGGAGTATCTGCCCCTCTACGAGGACGGCCCCGGCGACGGCACCTGGAACTGGAACCGCTACGAGCTGCCACGCGCCAAGGACGTCGCCCTGTGGTCTCAGACGGCGGAGGTGCTGCCGCCGCTTTCGGAAAGCGATCCGCCGAAGGGCATCGCGGAGGTGGTGATGATCGCCGTGGTGCCGGCCATCGCCAACGCTGTCACGCATGCGATCGGCAAGCGCTTCTACGACCTGCCGATCACGCCCGAGAAAATCCGGGAGGCGCTGTCATGACGATCGAGACGAAACCGCTCGCCCTCACCGTCAACGGCCGGCCGGTCGGCCCGGTCGACGTGCCGGAAGGGCTGATGATGCAGGACTTCCTGCACGAGTACCTGAACCTCACCGGCTCCCGCATGGGCTGCGGCCAAGGTATCTGCCACGCCTGCACCGTGATCGTCGAGAATGAGGACGGCGCGCTCAGGGAGATGCGCACCTGCATCACGGGAGCACATTGGTTCGCCGGCAAAAAGATCGTGACCATCGAGGGTCATGCCGACCACGACGCGAAGGGCGAACTCGTTGGCCTGTCGCCGGTCCAGCAGGCTTTCATAGAGCACTTCGCCTTCCAATGCGGCTACTGCACACCGGGCTTCGTCACTGGCGCGACCGTGTTGCTCGACCAGCTGAAGCGCAAGCCGGTCGCGCGCGCGGAGCTGGAGCAGGTCGTGACCGACGCGCTCGACAAGCATATCTGCCGCTGCACCGGATATGTACGCTACCACATCGCCGTGCGCGACCTCATCCTCGCCACACCCGGCTTGGTGAGCGGCTGATGGGGCGAGCGATGAACAAGCGGACTCTCCTGCGCGCCGCCGCGGCCGTGCTTCTCCTCGGAGCCGCGGCCGCCGGCAGCGTGTTCTTTGGTGCCTTGGAGGGCAGCGTGGTCTCCAAAGCCGTCGAGCACCCCCTCGGCCCTGACGAGATGAAGCGGCTTGCCGAACGCGGCGCCTATGTCGCGGTCGCCGCCGACTGCTATGCCTGCCATACCGCCAAGGACGGGGCCGCCTGGGCGGGCGGGCTGCCCTTCGAGACGCCTTTCGGCACGCTCCATGCGACCAATATCTCGCCGGACAAGGAGTTCGGCATCGGCGGCTGGACGCGGGCGGAGTTCCATCGCGCAGTCAGGGACGGGATCGGCAAGAGCGGACGGCATCTCTACCCGGCCATGCCCTATGCCTCCTACCGCGAGATGAGCGAGGAGGATGTCGACGCGGTCTACGCCTATCTCATGACCCGCGAGCCGATGCGAGTTGCGAACCGGGAGAACGAGCTCTCCTTCCCCTTCAATATCCGCCAGTCCCTGACCTTCTGGAACCTCGTCAACCTGCGGCGGGAGGGCTTCGTCCCCCAGCCCGCGCGATCCGATGTCTGGAACCGGGGCCGCTACGTCGTCGACGCCCTGGCCCATTGCGGCGAATGCCACACGCCGCGCAACCTGCTGCAGGGCATGGAGGCCGGCGCCTATCTGAAGGGCGCCGTGATCGAGGGCGTCGAGGCGCCGGACATCACGAAGCAAGGCCTCGCGCGGATGGGGTTCGACCCGCTGACCTTCGTCCACTTCATGAAATCGGGCCTGTCGACGCAGGGGTCGATGACGAACCAGATGTTCGAGGTCGTTCACTTCTCCACGCAGTACATGAGCGAAGACGACCTGCGGGCGATGGCTGCCTACCTCTTCGACCTCGATGCTTTGCCCGCAAGCCCAGCTTCTCCGCCACCACCGGCTCCCGTCGCGGTTTCGCCGGCCGTGGTCACGGCGGCGCGCGCCACCTATCTCAACCTCTGCGCCGGCTGCCATGGCTCCGAAGGCCAGGGAATCCCGCATGTCGCGATCCCACTGGCGACCAATACCTCGCTTCGGCTGGCAAGCCCGCGCAACTTCATCCGCGCCGTGCTCCACGGCCTTCCCGCCCAGCGGTTTCCCGGGCTGGAGCGTATGGAGGCGATGCCCGCCTTCACCGAGCTGCTCGACGACAAGGCGCTCGCCGATCTGACGAACTGGATGCGCGCCCGCTGGGGCGGGCAGAAACCAAACGTCGCCGCCGAGGAGGTCGCCAAGCTGCGGTAGGTAAACTCTGCTGCTCTGGCTCCACTCGGCTAGCCCCCCGCTGAGCGCCCGATCAAGAAAGCCCCGCTTGAATCGCGCTCGGAAAATGGCCGGACCGATCGAATGATCAGCTCGCCACAGGTCGCAAGATCCGGGTTCTGACGGCGGTCGACACCTTCTCGCGCTTCTCGCCGGCGGTCGATCCGCGCTTCAGCTATCGGGCCGAGGACGTCGTCGCCACGCTCGAAAGCGTCTGCGCGAAACTGGGCTATCCGAAGACGATCCGGGGTCCGAGTTCGTCAGCCGCGATCTCGACCTCTGGGCCTATGCCAAGGGCATCACCCTGGACTTTTCACGCCCGGGGAAGCCGGCCGACACGGCCTTCATCGAGGCGTTCAACGGGCGCTTACGCAGCGAATGCCTGAACACCCACTGGTTCCTGACACTTGCGGATGCGGCCGAACCGAAGGTCCGCGAAGCGAATAGATGGAGGCTTGGGCCAGATACTACAATGAGGATCGGCCACACGGGCCATCGGCAACAAGCCACCGATCCTGCTGCAAAATCCCGGCGGCATGCCCAGCCCTCCGCGGTGATCGAAGGCCGGAAACTCTACCTTCCGGCGATCCAACAAAGGGGCTCGGATCAAAGTGATGTTACCGTGAAGGTAGGGACAGCGGAGAAACGGGAGCGCTGGATCACGCCGAAATCCTATAGTGCTGGCTTCAGGCGTCGCATGCCTTCAATCTGTAGCAGCGCAGGCGTATCGGCACGACCAGCGAGTTTCAAGACCGATATGGTTCTTTCGACTTGGCTTACGCTATCATCTGAGCAGGTCGTCCAATCCGCAGGATGTTAAAATTGAAAAGGCTAATGGTGATCGGACTGATGCTGGTGTCGCCACCTGCCGAGGCTCAAATTCGGAGCGAGATTATCCAGCAGTGCGCGGCATGCCACGGTGAGGATGGCATCGCGCGAGATATCGAGGTTCCTCATTTGGCCGGCCAAAACGAACGCTATCTCTTCAACCAAATAATGGCTTTCAGATCGGGGAAAAGGCCCCACAAGGAAATGCGGTTCATGGCGCGGGAAATGTCGCAGGCGGAAATCGAAGCCTTGGCTGCCTATTACGCGTCTCTTCCGTCCAGATAGGGGCGGCTTGTAACTCGCCGGCATAGTCCGATAGCGTTCTCGCCGCTGCCATGTCAGAGACATTGCAGACCGCGAGCCTAGACACGCCCGGAAGCCGGCGTGGGCGTAGGTGATATATCCGTAAACCAGCGGGCGGCAGGCGGGATCGTCGCTATCCGCCGTCGTCTGCACGTAGTGGTCTGACGCTGGCTTTCCCCGTGAAGGACGCATCGAAGGCCAGCGTCAGGAAGCCGCGCTCCACCATCAGGTCGAGGATCGCGATCGGATCGAGCGAGAAACAGCGCTCGTCGAGATAACCGGCGAGCTCGGCAAGCTGCCCGATCACCGCTTCGCCGACGCCCATGGCATGAAGTCTTCGCCCTTGCCGCCGGCTGCCAACGGAGATTGGCGGCGAGCGTCATCACGCATATCAACGAATGGGGCGCACGCAGGGGCAGCTCGCCGAAGGAAGCTGGCTGAAAAAGCCGCACACGTCGAAGGAGTTGGCCGCGCATTTGCGCGTACTCCTCGATTGAGATTTTCTTCCGGCCCGACCGCCAGCCTATGCCATCATCGCACGTACCTGTGGCCGCGCGCAGGTCAGGCTCGGCCAGACCGCTGCGGCTCCGGCTTGCGAGCCGACAGCCGCAAGAGCGGCGGCTGTGACGATGTCGATGTTCTCCTGGCCCGAGATCCTCGCCCATTCCGTCGCGGCTCCATGCCGAGCGATCTGATCCATGACCACGCCCGGCGTGGCATCTGACGGATCGCCACGGCGCGCGGCGACGCGTTCAACAAGCATCTCTCGCGGGGCCTGGAGCCAGAGGCCGCAAAACGGCACGCCGGCGCACCGAGCCACCTCGCCGATCCGCTCCCGGTCGATCCGACGGTCGAAGACGGCATCGGCCACGGCCGCATGCCCCTGCGCCAGCGTCACCTCTGCCATCTGCGTCATGGCGCGATAGGTCCGGGCGGAAATCTCGGCGCTATAGGACTCCGCCGGAAGCCGGGTCTCGACGGGAACGCCGCACAGCTTCTTCCGGATGCGATCGCTCGCGGCAATGCGAGCGCCCGGCGGCGGCCCCAGCAGCGGGGCGATCTTTGCCGCGAGCGTGGACTTCCCTGAGCCCGAATAACCGCCGACCGCAACGAGGACAGGCGCCCTCGCCTTCAGAAGGCTGCGGCAAAGCTGGAGATAGGCCCGTGCCTCGGCCAATCGGGAGGCCTCCGGCTTGCCGCTGTCCATTGCGGTCACATGAGCACGCACGGCAGCCCTCACCGCCATGAAGAACGGCAACAGGCGGATACCGGTCTCATCGCCGATGGCGTCGAGATAGCGGTTGAAGAGGAGGTTCGCGAGCGGTTCGAGCTGGCGGTGCCACAGGTCCATGAGAACGAAGGCCAGATCGTAGAGAACATCCACGGTCGCCAAATCTTCGTCGAACTCCAGACAATCGAAGAGCAGCGGCTTGCCCTCGAACAGGCAGATATTGCGCAGGTGCAGATCGCCATGCCCGCGCCGGACCTTCCCTTCGCGAGCCCTCTGGTCCAGCAGACCCGCATGACGCGCCAGCGCGTCCCGGCAATCCGCGATGACGGGTTCGACCTCGCTGCGCGAGAGAATATCCGCATTGGCAAATGCGCGCTCGTTGACCGCGAGCACACGTTCCATCCGACTGGCCCCCTCGCCGTCCGTCGAGACCGGCGCCGTTTGATGGAGCCGTGCGATCATGCCCGCGAGCCCAGCCATGTCGCCCGCCGTGAGGCGTTCCTTCTGCGCCATCCGGTCGAAAAGGAAATTGTCGTCGAAGCGTTCCATTTCCAGGACGGCATCGACCAGTTCGCCTGAGCCATTCAGCGCGAGCCCCCGGTTCTTCCCGCGCGTGATCCGGTGAACCGCACGATACAAATCCGGAGCCGTCCGACGGTTCAGCATCAGTTCGTGCTCGCACATCGCCAGCCGCCGTTCCGGCGTCGACAGATCCAAATAGGGCAGCTTGATCGCCCGCTTCAGCTTGAGGGCGCGGGTGCCGATCAACAGCACGAGCGAGATATGGGTGGAGACCATCTCCACCCGCTCGGCTCCGCCACCGAAAGCGTCGGATGATCCCAGAAAACAGATCGTTTCATTCTGGCTGGCCATCTGCATGACAAAACTCCGGTCGGATGAACCACTATCCTCCAATCTCCCGAAACGGCCTTGATACGGGTCAAGTTCGGCAGCCTGGCATTCACGACAGGTGGAGGATCGGTTTGGACAGGCCGCCCCCTCGCCTGCTCCCCTCTTGCTCTTGACGCGGATCAAGGACAGTCGACGGCGTCGCTGCCATGAAAGCGGATCATCGCAATGAGCCCTGCCATGCCGGACGCAACTGCACCTGACTGGATTGCCAAGATCCGGCGCTCCTGGCGAACCCGGTGCCGCCGCCGCACTCCAGCGATCGCAGCCGAGCTCGATCAGAAGCCCGCCTTCGCGTTCTGGCTGCATCTGCGCGCCTTCGTCAGCCTCGTCCGCGAAATCTTCTCCCGCTGAGGCAGTTCCGGCCGCGGTGCCCGATTGGACCGGCATAAAGCTCTCACGCGGCCGTGAAAGTTTTCCGGAGCCGGCAGACGACCTGCTTGCGCGAACGTTCGTCCACAGCCTGGGACGTCTGCTCGTCGATATCGAGGATCAGGCCGGAAAGCTCATTGTTCCAGTCGAGGCGACCGGCGCTTTCTGCAGCGCTGCGAACAGGGCTACTGATCTGGCGAGGCGCTCCGCCCGGAAGTGCAAACACGCTGTCGAGTGCCGGCTGGATGACGAGCAGGCCAGCATCCAGCTTCTTAAACCTGTCCGCGAAGCCATCAATAGCGTGCTCCTCGCGATAGGTCAGAAAAATCTCCGTGAACCGGACTTGCGGGTCCCGCAGAGCCTCGAGCAAGGCTTCGCCGTTGACCGAGACACAGCGCCGAAGGCATTCGCGAAACTCGCGGATGCGAGCGCGAACCAAACGTTACTTGAAGCGCACTCCCTCGAACCTCGCCTTGAGAACGATCAAATTCGCGGCTGATGCGTTTCTTTTGCGCTGGATCAAGGCAGACCGGAGGTCAGCCGCGATGTTTGTTAGAGAGCCAGCGTCGACGTAGGGAGCAACATCATGGATTTGAGGATTCCACACGATGCCTGGGTGATCGTATGCGATGCCCGCAAGGCGATATTTTTGCGAAACGAGGGAAGCCCGACGCAGCCCAAGCTCGCAGTCGAGCAAGTCAAGGAAGCTTCCGCGAATCCGTTGAGCGTTCAACAGGGGACGGATCGGCCCGGTCGGATACAAAACGCTCGCGCGCCCACCAGCGCGACCGAGGAGACAGACTGGCATGATATGGCCGAGAAGCAGTTCGCGCGCGACACGGCCGCAGCCCTCAAGCTCGCCCACCAATCCGGCCACCCGAAAGGCCTCGTCCTGGTAGCGCCTCCTCGTATCCTCGCCGTGCTCCGCCAACACCTCAACGAGCCATCGCGCTTTCGTATCCTTGCGGAAGTCGACAAGGATCTGACCAAGCATCCGATCCACGAGATCGAGCGGCTGCTGTCGAGTACATAGTGCCGGCTCGTTCCTGAGGAGCGCTCGAGGCAGACGTCTGCGCCTGCGACCCATGCGGGTCAGAGCATCAAAGGTGGAGGGATTCGCTCATGCCCTATGCGAGCAATGATGATCTGCCGCCATCCGTGCGCGGTCACCTGCCCCAACATGCGCAGGACATCTACCGCGCAGCGTTCAATCACGCCTTTGCCGCGCATGCTGCCGATGTAGCACGCGAGGAAATCGCCCACCGTATCGCCTGGGCTGCAGTCAAGCGATCCTATGACAAGGATGGAGACCGCTGGGTTCCGCGAGGGAAATCCCAAAACCAGAGGCTTTCGATTGATCAGGAGGCTGGATTCCCCGTCATGGTCCTTCATTCGGTTTCGCGGACCGACGGCACCCCCTGCGAGAAAAGCCCGCGCGAAAGCCTCGGAAAGCCGAACGATCAGCATTCGCCAGCAGGACAATGAAGTCATGAGCGGGAGTACTTGGCGCAGGCGGGCACTTGTAGGACGGCGTGATGACTCACGCTCCGCCAAAGGCCGAATCACAGGTTCATAGACGCAATTTAAGATCGCCTTCCGCCGCCAAAAATGCTAGTTTGGGCCACCAACAAAAGGTAAGAACTCTATGTTGCCGCAGTCAGCAAATGTTTCAATTTTGTCGATCTCTGATATGGGCAACGGAATCTATACGGCCGAAGTTCAAATCGAGCTCGATGGTATCGAAGACATGAATATCAATATCGACGTTCACGCCTCCGGATACGGCCAAGTCGAGAAGGCGGTCTATAAACAAATTGCCGCCATTGGAAATGCCATCGCCGTCGCTGGGCACGGCTTCTCTGCCGGAACCTGCTGAACCTCCCCAACTCGTTACTGGTCACCGGGTGGTGAAGCGCCGCAACGAACGGGATTATAAACCAGCGAAAGCAACGACTTTTCGCCCCTTTTTTTACAAGCCTTTCCACGGGAGACGGTTGGATTCGACCGGTTCTCAAAGGGCCAGCGGATAAGGCCGGCCTCGCCCGGGCATGCGCCGTCTTGATTATGGGCATCAGAGTAGAGACAGGAAGATCGATATGCGCGTCTCAGAAATCATGACTTCGCCAGTGCTTGGAGTCGAACCTTCCGCCTCGGTTGCGGACGCGGCGAAGTTGATGCTCGGCAGCCATGTCAGCGGCCTCCCCGTAGTCACGAGCGACGGACATCTCGTGGGCATCGTGACGGAGGGGGACTTTCTGCGGCGAGGCGAACTCGGAACCATGCGTAAGCGGCCACGATGGTTGCAGTTCTTCATCAGCCCCGGCAAAGACGCGGAGGAATATGTCCAATCCCATGGCCGCAGGGTTCAGGAGGTGATGTCGCCCGAGCCAGTGACGATCTCCGCAGAAGCCTCGCTCGCAGATCTCGTGGAGTTGATGATCGCCCGCAAGATCAAGCGGGTACCCGTCATGGACAAGGACAAACTCGTCGGCATTGTGGCCCGTTCGGATTTGATGCGCGCCATGTTGCGCGCGATGCCCGCCTCCGCTCCCGCCGCCAACGACGATAACCGCATCCGCCAGGCGATTGCCGCGGAACTGGCGAAGCAGCCATGGTCAAATGCTATCCGGGTCGAGGTCGATCACGGGATTGCGGAGCTCTCAGGCGCCATCTTCGACGAGCGAGCAAGGGAAGCTGCCCGCGTCGTCGCCGAAAACGTGCCGGGGGTAAAGAACGTCAAGGATCAGCTCGCCTGGATCGAGCCACTGTCCGGCATCTATATCCTTCCGGAATCCTCGAACCAAGCATGATACTTAGCGTTCGGGAACACAGTCAGACGCCGTGTGCCGCTGAGCCGGCACACGAGGAGCCACGACTTCCCGAACATGGCGGGAGGTCGATACATGAACGCCGAAGCCAGCCGGAGCCACGAGGCTAAAGCCGTCGATCCTGCCGTCGGCCTCTCGCAGGAAGAGGCTGCGCGACGACTCTCCCAAACCGGCCCGAACGATATGCCTTCGCAAAAGGAGAGACCGGCTCTCCGAGCGCTCAGACATTTCTGGTCGCCGGTGCCCTGGATGCTGGAAATCACCATTGCCCTGCAGCTGGCCGCCGGGGAGCGGCTCGAGGCGGCCATGGTCGGCGCGCTTCTTCTGATCAACGTCCTGCTCAGCATGGTGCAAGAAGGCCGCGCCAACGCCACGCTGTCCCTGCTTCGGCAGCGCTTGGCGCCCAAGGCGCGGCTGAAGCGCGACGGTCGATGGGCGGATGCGCCGGCGTCGGCGCTCGTGCCGGGAGACATCATCCAGCTTTCGCTCGGTGGCGTTGTCCCGGCGGATGCCCGCATCCTGTCAGGCTCGGTACTACTGGATCAGTCGATGCTGACGGGCGAATCCGTCGCGGTCGAACAGCAGAGCGGCGCGACTGCCTATGCCGGCGCACTCGTCCGACGCGGCGAGGCGATCGCCGAAGTCACGGCAACGGGGCCGCGAACCTATTTTGGTCGTACGGCGGAACTCGTGCGAGCGGCGGACATCGAGAGTACCGAACAGAGGGCAGTGCTCGGCGTCGTCAAGGCACTGACCGCCGTCAACGTGACGATCGTTGTCGGTATCGTCGCCTATGCGCATGCCATCGGCATGACCGTGCCCCAGATCGTCCCGCTGGTTCTGGCTGCCCTTCTTTCCGCCGTGCCAGTGGCCATGCCGGCTGTGTTCACGCTCGCCGCCACGGTCGGCGCGCGCAAGCTCGCGCAGCAAGGCGTGCTTTTGGCCAGGCTCTCGGCCTTGCAGGAAGCCGCGATGATCGACGTCCTGTGCGTCGACAAGACCGGCACGCTGACGGAGAACAGCCTCAAGGTTGGTCGCGTGGTGTCGCTCGTCGCGGAAATGAACGAAGCGGCGTTGCTCGCCCGGGCCGCCGCCGCGAGTTCCGCAGACGGGCAGGATCCCGTCGATGCAGCCGTGCGTGCAGCTGCTGCCCGCTCCGGAGAGGCACCTCTTCAAGTCGTCAGCTTCACGCCTTTCGATCCCGCCGCGAAAATGGCCGAGGCAGTGGTCGTCGAGGCGGGCGGCCGATCGATCCGTATCGTCAAGGGATCGCCGCTGGCCGTCTCGGCGATCGCCTCTCCAGGCTCCGATGCAGAGGCCAGAATCGCCGGACTCAGCCGCGAAGGCTATCGTGTCCTCGCCGTCGCAGCCGGTTCAACCGCGAAGCTCGAACTCCTCGGATTGATCGGCCTCAGCGATCCTCCGCGCGCAGATTCCAGGCCCTTGCTCGATGATCTCAGATCGCTCGGGATCACACCCGTGATGGTCACCGGCGACACGGCGCCGACGGCCGAAACGATCGCCCGTTCCATAGGCCTCAACGGAAGGGTCTGCCTCCCTGGCCAGATACCGCAACAGGCCTCGCCCCAAGACTACGCCGTCTATGCCGGCGTCTTTCCGGAGGACAAATTCAAGCTGGTTCGCGCCTTCCAGAATGAAGGCCACGCCGTCGGGATGTGCGGAGACGGAGCGAACGACGCACCGGCGCTGCGGCAGGCGCAGATGGGCATCGCTGTCTCGACCGCGACCGATGTCGCCAAGTCAGCTGCGGGCCTGGTGCTCACTGAGCCCGGCCTGCGCGGCATTCTCGCCTGCATCGAGGAAGGCCGGGCCGCCTTTCGCCGGGTCCTCACCTTCACGTTGAGCATGCTGGTCAACAAGGCGGTGACCTTGATCGTGATGGGTGGCGGCCTGGTGATGACCGGCCACGCCGTGATGACGCCCCTTCTCCAAGTGCTCTGGATGCTGACCAGCGATATCGCGATGATGGCGCGTGCCGGCGACCGCGCCAAGCCGACGCCCTATCCCAATGCCTGGCGCATCCGCGAACTAACGTTCGCCGCCTTGCCGCTCGGCGCGGTGAAGCTCGCCTATGCCATGACGATCCTGGCGCTCGGCTGGTTCTGGCTGCGGCTGGACACTGACACAATGCGTAGCCTCACCTTCCTCACCCTCGTCCTCGCCGGCCAAGCAACCAGTCTGGTGTTGCGTGAGCGGGATCACGTCTGGCATTCGCGGCCTGCCGCCATATTGCTGGCTGCCATGGCGATTGCTGCGGTTCTTGCCACCAGCTTCGCCTCAGCTGGTTGGTTCATGGCCGCTCTGCCGGGCTGGGTGGTACTCGCACTCTACGGCACCACCGTTTGCTTCGGCCTGCTCCTCGATACGGTCAAGGTCGCGATACTGAAGCGATTGCCGGTGGACAGACGACGACGCGAAACTCAATCGGCCTGATGCGCCGTTATCGCATCTTCGATTCCAGCTGGGTCGTGACACCGTCGACGACAAACCTGCCGTAACCACGATGGTGGATGGTCTTCGGGCGCTTCTGCCCGGGGTCGATCCAGGATTCCATCACTTCCAGGATGAAAAGATTGTAGCTACCGACGAGACGCATTTCGCTGACCTTACACTCGAGATTGGCAAAGCATTGAGCGACGAGGGCGGCCCAACGCGAGCCGCCGGCTTGGCCGTCAGCGCAAAGGCCTCGAATTTATCGATGTCGCGTCCGGATGAGTTGCCGACCCCGACCACTGCGGCCGCCAGCCTGCGGGTGGGGATGGCGATGACGCATTCCTTCGTCGCCAACAATGCGGCAAAGCTATAGTTTGCCTCCTGACGATGCAGGCGATCTGCGGCGGCTCGAACTCTACCATCATATGCCATGACATGGTCATGACATTCGCCCGCCCCTTATATGCCGTCGTCAGCAGGACGACCGGTCCTGGGCTCGATGAGTTGATAGACCTTCGACAACGCCAGCCTGCTCA
>JARYGW010000589.1:0-1601 GCA_033792295.1 Allobosea sp. | reverse complement strand
CAAGACGCTGCACGCCTGACGGAGGACGATCGATGACGAGCCCTCAACCTTCCATATCGTCCGACGGGGACGTCGTCGTAGCCCTGGGCGAGGACTATCCGGAGCTGCGGGAATCGGTGCGGCGGATCTGCGCCGGCTTTCCGGGAGAGTACTGGCGTGATCTGGACAACCGCAGCGGCTATCCGACGGAGTTCGTCAAGGCGCTGACGGATGCCGGCTATCTCGGGGCGTTGATTCCCGAGGAATATGGCGGCTCCGGCCTGCCATTGCGCGCGGCGGCCGTGATCCTGGAGGAGATCAACGCCAGCGGCTGCACGGCGAGCCCCGCCCATGCGCAGATGTACATCATGGGCACGCTGCTGCGGCACGGCAACGAGGAGCAGAAGCGGCGCTATCTGCCGGGTATCGCCTCCGGGGAACTGCGGCTGCAGGCTTTCGGGGTGACCGAGCCGACGACCGGCTCCGACACGACGCAGTTGAAGACACGGGCCGAGCGCAAGGGCAACAGCCACTATCTCGTCAACGGCCAGAAGGTCTGGACCTCGCGGGCGCTGCATTCGGATTTGATGCTGCTGCTGGCGCGCACGACGCCGGTCGATCAGGTGAAGAAGCGCACCGACGGCCTGTCGGTCTTCCTCGTCGATCTGCGCGAGGCGAAGGGCAGGGGCATCGACATCCGCCCGATCAAGGCGCTGATCAACCACAACACCACCGAGGTCTTCATCGAGAACCTCGAGGTTCCGGTCGAGAACCTGATCGGCGAGGAAGGGCAGGGCTTCCGCTACATCCTCGACGGGATGAACGCCGAGCGCATTCTCGTGGCGTCGGAATGCGTGGGCGACGGGCGCTGGCTGCTGAACAAGGGCGTGGCCTATGCCAATGAGCGGGTCGTGTTCGGCCGTCCGATCGGCCAGAACCAGGGCGTGCAGTTCCCCTTGGCGCGCGCCTATGCCGAACTGGAGGCGGCCGACATGATGTGCCGGCGGGCGGCGGCGCTGTTCGAGGCGGGCCGTCCCTGCGGGGCGGACGCCAACATCGCCAAGCTGCTCGCCTCGGAGGCGACCTGGAAGGCGGCCGATACCGCCCTGCAGACCCATGGCGGCTTCGGCTTCGCCCAGGAATACGACATCGAGCGCAAATGGCGCGAGGTGCGCATCTACCAGACAGCGCCGATCTCGACCAACATGGTCCTCGCCTATGTCGCCCAGCACGTCCTGGGCCTCCCGCGATCCTACTGAAGCAACCGGCAAAGGGACCAAGAGCATCGCCCCGACCGAACGGGCGAACACCCAGGTGAACTGGCCGAGGACGTAGGCCGAGCGAAAGCGGCTGTCTCCGGCGGGTTCCCTTCGCTTCCGGCGGCGCGCGAGGGGACGCCCGCCGGTTCGCCCGTTTGATCCCTGTTTCAGCCGCTGGAAAGAGCCCGCCCGTGTCCGATTACGTCTACGTCCCGCAGAACGCCCCGGTTTTCCGGGGCAACACCCCGCGCGTGCTGGCGGAAAACAACGCCTGGCTCGGAGACAGCGGCAGGAAGGAGAAGGTGGTCGATCCGAACCTGCCGATCATCGACGCGCACCATCACCTCTGGGAAAACGCCAATG
>JARYGW010000588.1:0-1625 GCA_033792295.1 Allobosea sp. | reverse complement strand
TCGCTGGTCTCGACATAGCGGCCCGTCAGCTCGTCCTTGTCGGAGAAGGCGATGCAGTGGACAACGAAGTCGAGCTTGCCCCAGAGCTTCTCGATCTCGGCGAAGACCGCGTCGATCGTCGCGCCATCGGTGACGTCGCAATGCCCGACGATATGGCCGCCGAGCTCCTTGGCCAGGGGCTCGACCCGCTTCTTCAGGGCATCGCCCTGATAGGTGAAGGCCAGTTCCGCACCCGCATCCGCAGCCGCCTTGGCGATCCCCCAGGCGATGGAGCGGTTGTTCGCTACGCCCATCACGAGCCCGCGCTTGCCCTTGAGGAGATTGGCGGTCGGCGAAACGGCGTTGGAATCAGGCATGGGAAACCCGCAGGGTGAACGATGAGCAGGTCTCTTAGAACAGTCGCAGGGAAGTGGGAACCGCTTTTGAACGCTGTCCCCACGCGAGAAAACGCCTGCCGTAGCGCCAGGTGGGCCTGGTGCCGATACTTCCTGCCTGCGCGAGAGCCGGGCTCAGTCGGCCCGCACCTTCATCAGCGCCGTCAGCTCGGCATCGCTCGCCGGCATCTCGATGTCGATCGCGACGAAGAGGTCGCCGACGGCGCCCTTCTCGCCCTTCAGGCCCTTGCCGCGCAGCCGGAACTGCTTGGTCGTGCCGGTCATGGGCGGAATCGTCATCTCGACCGCGCCGGTCAGCGTCGGCACGTGCAGAGCCCCGCCCAGCACTGCCTTGGCCAGTGGCACGGCGACCCGCGTGCGCAGGTCGTTGCCGTCGACGGTGAAGCGCGGATCGGGCTTAACCTTGATGGTCATCAGAACGTCGCCGGCCTCGCCGGAGAAGGGATCGGTCTGGCCGAGCCCGCGCAGGCGCATGACCTTGCCGTCGCTCACCCCTTCCGGAATGGTGATCTCGACCTCGCGCCCGCCGGGCAGCTTGACGCGCCGCGTGGCACCGCTCACCGCCTGGGCCAGCGTGACCTCCAGCGTGAAGCTCTGCTCCGCCGGTTTCTGCGGCTCGGCCTTGCCGCGTGCGCGGCGGCCGGCCTCACCGAAGAGCGAGGAGAAGATGTCCGAAGCGTCGAAGCCGGCATCCCCCCCGCGGCCGAACGGCGAGCCGCCCTGGCCGAAATTGAACTCGAAGCCACCGGCCCGGCCGCCGCGGCCGCCCATGCCGGCACCCATGCCGTCGAAGCCCTGGAAGCGCGGCTTGCCTTCGGCGTCGATCTCGCCGCGATCGAACTGCTTGCGCTTGGTCTCGTCACCCACGATCTCATAGGCGGCGTTCAGCTCGGCGAACTTGTCCTGCGCCTTCGGGTCGTCCCGGTTGCTGTCGGGATGCAGTTCCTTGGCGCGGCGACGGAAAGCCTTCTTGATATCCGCGTCGCTCGCGCCGCGGGCGACGCCCAGAACCTGATACGGGTCGCGCATCCAACAAACCTCGTTCCACGCAAACAGGACGGCCCTCTTTGCTGGCAGGCCGTCCGCTTTGCCTTATCTGGGGACGGTGTGGCCCGTACGCAACATCGCGCAGGATACGCTTTCGCAGCCGGCCTTCCTGTCGGCTCTCTTGGCCGGCGATGCCGGCCGGCACCGAAGGGCTAGCTCAACCCCTTCCAGGGCTCCATATCC
>JARYGW010000587.1:0-1634 GCA_033792295.1 Allobosea sp. | reverse complement strand
GAGCTGCGGCGCCTTCTTCGCGAGCTCGACATTGGCGCCGATGACGACGCGGCTCGTCGGATAGGCCGTCGCGCGCTTGGGCGCATCGCTGGTCTTCAGCTTCTCCCAGATCTGCGGATCGAAGGGCGCTTCCTCGAGCTTGACCAGGTCATAGGCGCCGAGCAGCCAGCTCGGCCCCCAATAGTAGAACAGCACCGGCCGCTTGCGCTTCAGCGCCGACTCGATGGCGGCGACCAGCGCTTCGCCGGAACCGCCGCGCGTGTTGGTGAAATCCTCGGCCAGACCGTAGACGGCGAGCTTCTTGGTGTTGATGCCCTCGCAGACCCAGCCGGCGACACAGTTGTAGAAACGCCCCTTCCCCGGCTCCTCCGGATCGGCGAACAAGGCCTTGTAGCGCTTGAGGTCCTGCACCGATTTCAGATCAGGCGCCTTGGCGTCCGGACCGGAAATCACATAGCGCGGCACGAACCAGCCTTCATTCGCGTCGGGAAAGGTCGTGCCCAGCGGCTCGACCTTGCCGGCGGCGGCCTGCTTCACCCAGGCCTCGACCGGGTTGGCCATCCAGATTTCCATCACGAGGTCGACATCGCCGCGCGCCATGCCGTTGACCAGCGGCGCGACCGCGCCCGGCACGCGCTCGACCTTGCAGCCGAAACCCTTCTCGGCGATGGCACCGGCGACAGCGGTGTGGAAGGCGGCGGAATCATAGTCGAGCCCGGCGATCTTCAGCGGGCGGTCGAACTCGCAGGCGAGGACGGGGCCCGCCAGACCGAGGCCCAGGGCGAGCGTCGCCATTCCAAGAAAGGATTTCATCGTCGTCGCTACCCCGCTTGACCATGACAAAAGCCGTCGGGGCCGATTGCGCCGGCGGTTCGCGCCGAAACGCGGGACCGGGCGAATTGATCCGACCGCCCGGCCGTCTTCGGCAGTACCATCGCTCAAACGCCGTCGCTAGGCGACACACCATCCTGTCAGCGCCTGTCAGGACCAGCACGGCACGCTATCAAGGCCGTCAGCCTTCGACCCTGGCCTGGATTGCTCGACGCGTATCGAAAAGGCATATTCGCTGTTAGATGCGGGCGAACCACGGAGAGGCTGAATGCGCGGGCTTCTGCTTGCCGCTGTGCTGGTCGGCGCCCCGTCAGCTGCGCACGCTCTGGAGCTTGCGGGCCGCTATGGCTACGCAGGCGAATGGGCCGTAACGGCGAAGCTCCCCGAGAGCAATGCCAGCACGCCAGCCGGTGGTCTCGCGGGCGAACTTCACCTCAAGCATCTCGCGATGTGCGGACCAGGCGAGATATCGGAGAAGTCCGGCACCATCAGCGTTCGGCGCGCCGGGCGACGATATGCTGCGACGCTCACGATCGCCGATGAGAGCTGCACCGCCTCGGGCATTCTGTCCGAGGACAGCGTCGCATTCGCCGATTGCGGCAAGGCAGGCCAGGTCCCGCTGCGCCTCTGGCCGAAGTGAGCAGGTTCGGGTCATCCGCCATGGCGCCGAGAGCCGTCCGATTCCCACCCATTTCGCACCCTGATCAGGCGCCGGACTGACCGATTTCAGCGGCTTTCGGGCCGCGACAGCCCGGCGCCCTTCTCAAGCAACGCGCCTGTAGGCGAAATAGCGTCCTTCCGGA
>JARYGW010000586.1:0-1641 GCA_033792295.1 Allobosea sp. | reverse complement strand
CGAAGGCGCGCTACGACGCGATGACCGAGCGGGTCAACGACAAGCTCGCCTATGGCGGCACGGCGCAGAAGCCGACCGAGATCATCACCGATTTCGCCTCGGCGCAGCTCGCGATGACGAGCGCCAAGGACCGGCACACCGCCACCAAGGCCTACCTGACCACGGCGCTGGAGGGCGTCGAGAACATCACGCCGGAAGAGGTGGCGATGCAGTTCCTGTCGCTGCAGACGCGCCTGCAGGCGAGCTACGAGATAACCTCGACGCTGTCGCGGCTATCGCTGACGAACTATCTCTGAGGCGGCTCAGCCGCGCACGAAACAAAACGCCGCCCGGTCAGGGCGGCGTTTTTGCTTGTCCGGAATCTGCGGCGCGCCGGCTCAGCGCCCGCGCAGGCCCGCAGCGATGTCGCGGTTGATGTTGATGAGGACACCGAGCCTCTGGGGCTGCGGGTCAGCCGCCATCTGGAAGGTGTGGTTGAAGATGAAGTTCGCGAGCCCGAGGATGTTCTGCTTGATGCCGACGGGCAGCGGATTGTCTTCGGCGATCACCGCGGAGACCAGCAGGGTCCAGAGCCGGCGGTTGTAGGAGAGAGCGTCGTCGAGCTCGCCCGCGCGCTGGTCCCAATTGTCGGCGACGATCTGAAGCCGGGTGGCCGCCTTGACCAGCAGCGCGGCTTCGAGTTCTCGGGGGGATACGACGGCTTGAGCTGTCTTGGCAGCGGCGGCGTAGGCGTTAAACCCGTTTTGCATTCTCGATCAGATCCGCTTCGTAGGCGATCAGCTTTCTGGCCGCTTTCAAAGCCTTGTACAGGTCGCCGCTTAAAATGCGGTTATTGATCTCGTGAACATGCTCGAGGGCGCTGGGGGCCGCCGCGAGAAAATCGCGCACGAGCTGGAAGAAGACTTCGTGCTCATAGGTCGGATCTCCCGCCAGATACATGAGCTGGATGGCGAGGTAGATTTTCTTGGCCGGGCTGTCGGCGCTGGCTGACGTGAGAATGTCCTTCTCGCGCAGGATCGGCGCGTCGCCTTCGATGAAGAAGCGCGTGCGCTGCTCGTCGTTGCGAATGACCACCTGCCCGATGATGATCCGCTCGCGCGGCTTGAGCTCGACCTTGAGGGCCATATCGGTCCTGCCTTCTGGCTGGAGGGGAGGGGCTTCGTCGCCGGGTGATTTGCGCCGGTGATCAGCCGAACAGGCGCAGCACGCCCTGGTCCGCCTGGTTGGCGAGCGAGAGCGCCGTCTGCGACAGCTGCTGGCGTGTGTTGAGCGCCAGCAGGCTGGCGCCTTCCTCGTTCGGATCGGCAAGGACGAGGTTGTCGGCGCCGGTCTTCAGCACGTTGACCAGTTCCTTGGTGAAATCCTGGCGGGTCTGCGCGACCGAGAGGTTCGAGCCGAGCGTGGAGGCGAGCGAGCGCAACGAGGTCAAGGAGTTCTTCAGCGTGTCCGAGGCCTTCTCGAGATCCAGGTCGTTCTGGAAGTTGATGAAGCCGTCGAGCTGGGTATTGGTGGCCTCGTTGATGCCGAGCGTCTCGGCGCTCAGGATCGAGCCCTGGACGTCGAGCTTGGTCTGGTTGGCGCCGGTCTTCTCGTTGAAGACGATCGTGAGCCTGTCGCCCTGCAGCAGGTTGATGCCGTTGA
>JARYGW010000585.1:0-1641 GCA_033792295.1 Allobosea sp. | reverse complement strand
GAGGAAGAGCGCGAGCGACCGGTTGACCGCGGTCATGGCTTCTGGATCGGCCTAAGGCGGGCGGCGCGCAATGCGTCGCGGCGCTTCTGAACCCGCTTGGCTGTCGATGTCGCCATCTCAATCCTCCGGATGGCGTTGCATGTACGTTTTCGATTCTGCTCCGCAACGAGCGATTCGCGGGATATCAAACCCCGATCCGCCCCCAGCCCGGCAGCTTCACGGCCGGGCTGCGCAGATCCAGCCCGGCGACGAGGCCGAGCAGGTTGATCTCGACGCCCTCGACCCAGCCGACGGTCACGCCGGCGAGCCCATAGAGCGAGGCCTGGATGCCGGTGCGGCTGGCGGTGAGCCCCGCAAAGACGCCATCGGCGCGCCAGTCCTTGCCGATCGCTGTCGGCGGCAGGGCCTGCCGGAGCCCTGGCACCTCGGCCAGAACATGCTGGACGAAGCTGTTCGAATTCGGCCCCGGCCAGGCGAGATAGCTGCCGGGGTTCGAATAGGCATAGCTCGCCACCGCGGCGCGGATCTGCGGGATCAGCCGCTCGGCTGCCTCGCCCCTGATCTCGGCCACCGGCTCGGGCATGTTGCCGAACCAGCGACCGTCGGCCTCGCGATGGTTGACCCGGACCGGGGCGCCCCAGCCGACGACATCGAAACGCGTATAGGCGCTGGCGCCGCGTTCCTTCACCACGATCCACGAGTGATGCGCGAAGATGCCGCGCCAGCGCCCGACGCGCGCGGCGAAGAGATGCACCGTCGCTTCCGGCTCGACCGCCGCGGCGGGCAGGAGCTTGGCGCTCGCCCAGTCGGCGCGGCGCCAATCGGGCGCATGCGTCTGCCAGACCCACCAGCCCGCATGGGTCGCGAGCGGTAGCAGGAAGGCGACGACAAAGAACAGCAGGAAGCGGCGGAGGAGGCGCATCCGTTACGATACCGGCAGGCCTTTCGGCGCGGCAAGAACCCCGGCGATCACGCTGTTGTCAGCGCGCCACAGCGCGCTGCATCCAACGCTGGCGCATATTTCGGCAGCGATGCCCAACCGCGAGGTTCCGCCGCGCCCCTGGCCGGTTGATGCCGGGGGGAAAGCTGGTAGCGTGCGCGCGCCTGAGCTTGATGGAGGGGCAGATTGGGTAAGATGACGACACGGCTGACCGGGGTCATTGCGGCCTGTGCGATCGGACTTGGAGTGCTGGCTGCGCCGGCAGCCGCGCAGGACAAGCAACTGCGCATCTTCAACTGGTCGGATTATGTCGATCCGCAGGTGCTCGACGCCTTCAAGAAGGAAACCGGCATCACCGTCGTCTACGACACCTTCGACCAGATGGAGACGGTCGAGACCAAGCTGCTCGCCGGCAAGACCGGCTACGACCTCATCGTCGTCACGGCCTCTTTCCTGCCGCGCCACATCCCGCTCGGCCTCTATCAGCCGGTCGACAAGGACAAGGTGCCGAACCTGAAGAACATCTGGCCCGAGATTCAGAAGCGCCTCGACAAGTATGACCCCGGCAACAAATACGCCGTGAACTACATGTGGGGCACCACCGGCATCGGCTACAATGTCGCCAAGATCAAGGAACGGCTCGGCCCCGACGCCGTGGTCGACAGCTGGAAGATCGTCTTCGAGCCGGACCAGCTCAAGAA
>JARYGW010000584.1:0-1649 GCA_033792295.1 Allobosea sp. | reverse complement strand
CTTCGAGCAGACGGTCGGCGACAGCGTCGGCAATACGATCCAGTCGGAATATGCCGCTTCGCGCGATGCCGGCTTCGACGAGCGCCAGACCGTCACCGACGCCGATGGCAACAAGACCAGCTTCGAAACCATCGGCAACGTCCAATCGATCTATGACGGCGGCCCCGGCGGCGACCTCGTCGCCCGCAGCGTCTGGACGCTATCCGGACCTGAGCCCGATGCGACAGTCCAGCCGGCCTTTGCACCGCTCATTGCAGCGCCGACCATCATCACCGGCGGTGCGGTCCTGTTCAACTGGCTCTCGCCGCTCAACGGCAGCGACAGTCAGCAGGCTGTCATGGGCTTCAGTGCCCGCGGCTATAGCCCGGGAGACAATACGAGCGGCATGCTCGACCTGAGCTATGTCGGACGCATCACACAGGAAGAGGCCGAACTGGCCTGCCGGCGTTTGCCGCAGGCGCAGGAATTCGCCGATCGTGCCGCCAATGCCGCCGGATCTCCAGATCTCTATCCGTCGCGAGCCGTCTATGGAACGGACGTTCACACGCGCTTTGCACAATTTGTCAGAGAGCTGAACGAAGCGAACTTCCAAGCCGAACGGTCATACCTCAAGGAGCGATTGGAAGGAGTAAACAATACGGAAGTGCCCTATGGTTATCCCGCGTCGGTCCGAGTAGACGCCTACGAATACCGTAAAGGCGGAACGCTCTGTGTCTATGATCTGAAGACTGGTCGCGCCGATTTGTCCGATCGGCGGGCCGAAATTCTGGCCAATGCCATAAGGATGGGATTCAGGTCGATTCAACGGGTTATCGTCATACAGGTGAGGCCAAGAAGATGACGACGAAAAAGCAGATCAAGACGCTCTTCGGTCTCTTGGCCTCGCGTCATGACGATCTGATCGTCAGAGGCCGCTTCGTCGTCGTCGCACCGTTGCGGCATGTGCTTCGCGCGATATCGATCGACCGCACCTCGGACGCCGATTTCCCATGCTTCTTCTGGCATGTCGGACACAGCTTCAACCCGTTGGGAGGGTTGGGAGGCCTATCGGCCGAATGGTTCCCACTGCCCAAAGGGGGGCCACAGCGCTGGTCGGACCCCGATTTCTCGGACACCATGATTAATGTAATTGAGCAGCGGCTTCTACCGATGCTGCGCCGCGTGCGGATGATCGACGACATGTATCGCGTGGAGGGTGAGCCCCGCTCTTATGCATATGATGACTGGCTGAATCATCACGAGCCCTATCGCATCCAACTCCTTGCCGCATTGGGACTCTTCGAGGAGGCGATCCCCATTTACGACAAGATCAAAGACTGGCACCTCACTATGAAGAACGGCTGGCGATCAGAGTTCGAGCATGCCAGCCGCCTGGGCGACCTCATCGCGGCGGGAGATCGCCCTGCCGCCGCCGCGCTGCTCCATCAGTGGGAGGAGGAGTTCGCCGCCAGGAACGATCTCCTCCCCATCTACGAGCGCACGCCCTTCCCGCTCGAGCTCCAGCAGCAGCCCTGACGCCTCACTCCGCCGCCAATCGCGGCGGCGCGGGTTTCGACATCGCCTCGGCGGTCGCCGCGGCCGGCGTCGCGTGCTCGTCGAGCGCCTCCCACAGGCTCTCATCCTCGGCCTTGCCGAAGAAGCGGCCGAAG
>JARYGW010000583.1:0-1654 GCA_033792295.1 Allobosea sp. | reverse complement strand
ACGGCCTCCGGCTCAGAGCTCAGATTGAGCCGCTGGGTGCCGGGTAGGCGACCGACGACGCGGCGGGCCAGCTCTATGTCGCGCTGATCGCCTTGGGATCGGGCGCGGTTGAGCAGGTGGCGTCCGAAGTCTCCCCTCGTCCAGCTATCGTCGTCGCTCCGGACGGGCAGCAGCATCAGAAGGAGATGAGCCGCGTTCGTCAGGATCGTCATCGCGTTGGCGACATCGATCCAGATGCCGACGAGATCGGGCTCCTTGCTGAGGAGCTTGATGAGGCGCGCCACCTGCTCAGAGTGAACCTGGCCGCGGCCGCGCAACTCGAGCAGCGCGGGGAGTTGCTCGTGGAAGATTTCGAAGCGCTTGAGCTCGTTCGGTGAGTCGGGAACGAGGTGATCGAGTGCGGTAAGGTCGTCGGTCACGGGATGGAGGGCGGTGTCCCGCACGATCGCGCTGAGCTTCTGCGTGGCACGGAAGTTGTTGGTCTTCATAATTTTCGTCCTGATTTTGGGGGTGATCTGCTCCGGGCAGTCGCTTTCCCTCCTTCTCTGCTTCGGCCCCCCGGCCGGTCTTGAATCGAAAAGGCAGCGCCGGTGCCGGCGCTGCCTCCTGTCGTGTGCCTGAGCCGGGGCGTCAGACGATCTCACTCCAATCGAATTTCAGCCGCTCCCGCGTCTCCGGCGAGAGAAACTTGAGCCAGGCGGCTTCCGCGGCGACATGGCGGATAGCGGCCTGCATCTCGACTGGATCGCCGGCTTCGCCGCGCTGGTTGATCAGCGCGACGATCTCGGTCTTCGCCGCCAGCCCGGCCGTATCGCGCGGCGGCCAGATCATTACCTGGGCGGCGGCGAGGTAGCCCGCGATCCGGGCCCCCTCCGCGGCGACCATGAGCTCGGAGGCGTTCATCGCCGCCTGCAGTGGCAGATTCCACTTCGGGTCGAGACCGGTCGTCTCGAGGTCGAAAACGATGTAGCTCATGATCGACCCCTCACTGCACGCCTTTGGGACCATTGGCGATCGGCTCCTTGCGGAGTTGGATCCCGAGGTCGATACCGTCGTAATGCATGGCCAATTCGACCATGTACGTCGTTCGCGAGCGCTCGAGCTCGCCCTCGAGGAAGCACATCATTTCGTAGATGGCGACCTTGTGAGACAGCTCCTCCTCGTTGCGCGCGGGCGATTCCGCGATCAGCAGCGCGAAGGCACGCGCCGTCGCCCGGGCGCCTTCGGAAAGCTGCCGCCCGTTGAGATGGCCGTGATCCGCGTAGATGCGGTCGCCGTCATGCTCGAGCAGCACGGCATGGGCCATCGCCGCCTGCCACATTGGGTAGATCTCGCTGTGGCGGGTGCTCACGCGATAAGCTCGCTGGTAGCGGGCAAGCTCGGACTGCGTCGGGCGAGCCTGATCGTCGCTCGCTGCCTGCTCGGTATTCGTCGTCATGGGAAATTCCATTCCGTCTTGCATGACCCGGAACGGCTCTCAGCTCATTTCTCGGGGGTTCCCTGGATCGGGTTCCGAGACGGTCGGTTCCTTCATCTCGTTACCAGTGAGGTTTTCTCGTAGGGGGGCTCGTAGTGTCAAACGGCCTGCAAAGTTGCCCCCCGATCGGCGTCCAATGTTGACCCCTTGAGTCTGCGCGGGAACTAGGAGGCGGCG
>JARYGW010000582.1:0-1660 GCA_033792295.1 Allobosea sp. | reverse complement strand
ATCGAAGTGCAGCTCGTATTCGGAGTTGCCTTCGAGCACCATCAGATATTTGTAGTACAGGACGAGGTCGGCGCCCTCGTCATAGGTCGACAGCACTTCGAGCGCTTCGCTCAGCTCCTGGGCGCGGATCCGCGCCTCGACGTCGCCGGCGGCAGCGGCCTTGGTCAAGGCGGCGAAGTGAAGGACCTCCTTCGGCAGGACGTTGCCGATACCGGTGATCGCTCCGACGGCGCCGCATTTGACGTAGCCGTGGAAGACGCAGGTATCGACGCCGACCATTAGGATGACGTTCTCGTCATGGCCCGTGATGTGTTCGGCCGCATAGCTCATCGCGGACGCGCCGCCGAACTCCTTGAAGCCGATCAGGTTTGGATGAGCGGAGCGCAGCTCGAAGAACAGGTCCGCGCGGGTCTCGAAGCCATAATAGGGGCTGTTGTAGATGACCGCCGGCAGCTTCGGCGCCGCCGCCAGGATGGCCTTGAAATGGTTGCGCTGCGCCGCGACTGACGAGCCGCGCGACAGGACGCGCGGGATCACCATCAGGCCCGCCGCGCCGACCTCGGCTGCGTGGCTGGCCAGCGCCACGGCGGACGCCGTGTTGACGGCGCCCGTGCCGACGATGACCGGCACGCCGGCCTTCGTCAGGCGCTCGACGCCTTCCATGCGTTGCGCGTCGGAGAGGAGCGGCCAGTCGCCCATCGAGCCGCAATAGACCACCGCCGTCATTCCGGTCGCCATCAGCTCTTTGCCCTTCCTGACGAGGGCATCGAAATCCGGGGTGCGGTCAGCCTTGCAGGGGGTCATCAGGGCGGGGATTACGCCTTTGAAGATCTCGGAGGTCATTGGGCCATCTCTGAACGATTCCGAAGCCGAACCAGCACGCCGTCGGGACCGCCTTATGCGGGTGGCTTTTATCGTATGCAGATTGTCGACATAAATCCAGTAGTCAATAAGAGCCTTGTTCTTGCATCGGCTTTTCCGAAAACCGCATTCCAGTTTTCGGGCCCAATGCTCTCAATCACGCGCTCAGAGCGGGATGTCCTGGCGGTTGTCGGCGGCGAAGAGGCGCTGGATCTGGCGGACGATCTGGTCGGCATGGGCGCGCGCCAGCGTGTCGGCGCGTGCGACATCGCTATCGGCGATCGCGTCGATCATGTCCTCGTGTTCGTGGACATATTCCTCGGGTAGGCGATCGTTGAAGGACTGGTAGTACAGCCGCAGGAGCCGGCGCCCATCATCGAGCAGGCGGACGAACAGGCCATAATAATACGGGTTGCGGCCGGCCTCGGCGATCGCCGCATGGAATTGCCGGTTGGTCGAGATCATCGCGAGCGCGTCCTGGGCCCGGACCGCCGCCGCGAATTCGGCCTGCTGCGCGCGGATCGCCACCAGATCTTCCGGCCGATGGTGTTCGGCCGCCAGCCGGGTCGTCACGCGGTACATCAGCGTGATCGCGTCGAAGAAGGGGTTCAGGTTCAGCACGTCGATATTGGAGACCAGGGTCGACCGGTTCGGCAGCGTCTCGACCAGTCCTTCGCTGGCGAGCCGTACCAGCGCCTCGCGGATCGGGGTGCGCGACATGCCGAAGCGTTCGGCGAGCTGGACCTCGTCGACGGGGCTGCCGGGCGGCAGGGCCAGCGAAAGGATTTCAGCCCGCAGC
>JARYGW010000581.1:0-1680 GCA_033792295.1 Allobosea sp. | reverse complement strand
GACGCCGGTGGTGCCGCAGGAGGCTCAGCCGGGCGATGTGCTGCTCTTCCGCTGGCGCGAGCATCTGCCGGCGAAGCATTGCGCCGTTCTGAGCGCGGCTGATCGCATCATCCATGCCCATGACGGCGCTGCCGTCGCCGAGGTCGCCTTCACCGGCTGGTGGCGGCGCCATCTCAGCCATGCCTTTTCCTTTCCCGGAGCAACCGACTGATGGCGACCCTTCTTCTGCAGGTGGCGGGCGCGGCTCTCGGCACGGCTCTGGGCGGGCCGGTGGGCGGTGCCATCGGTCAGGCGCTTGGTGGTCTCGCCGGCGCGACCGTCGACCAGGCCTGGCTTGGCGGAGCCGGCGGCAACAAGGTCGTCGAGGGGCCGCGCCTCAAGGAAGTCAACGGCCTCGCCGCGACGGAGGGCGCTGCGATCCCGCGTGTCTACGGCCGGGCGCGGCTCGGCGGCCAGCTCATTTGGGCGACACGCTTCGAGGAGGAGATCAAGCTCTCGATCACCCGCAGCAAGAGCGGCGGAAAGGGCGGGCGCTCGCAGAAGACTTACGAGACCACCTACAGTTACCACGCCAATCTCGCCATCGGGCTTTGCGAGGGGGAGATCGCCTTTATCCGCCGCATCTGGGCCGATGGTCGCGAGCTCGACGTGAATACGGTCGTGATGCGCGTCCATCACGGCTCCGAAATGCAGGAGCCCGACCCGCTGATCCTCGCCAAGGAGGCAGGTGAGGCGCCAGCCTATCGCGGCCTCGCCTATGTCGTGTTCGAGCGCTTTCCGCTGGCGGATTACGGCAACCGCATCCCGCAATTCGACTTCGAGGTCGTGCGCGCCGTCGACGGGCTCGGCGCCATGATCCGCGCCGTCGCGTTGACGCCGGGCGCCGGCGAGTTCGTCTACGACATTCGCACCGTCAGCCATGAGCCCGAACCCGGCGTGACCGAAAGCCTGACGCGCCACCAGCTCTATGGCGGCTCGGATGTCGACACCTCGCTCGGCCACCTGGTTTCGCTCTGCCCGAACCTCAGGCGCATCTCACTTGTCGTGACCTGGTTCGGTGACGATCTGCGCGCCGGGTCCTGCAGCGTCGCGCCGCGGGTCGAGGTCGCGCATAAGCCGACCGTCGGGGGGGAATGGTCGGTCGCCAGCCTGAACCGCACTTCGGCTCGCTCCGTCAGCCAGGTCGAGGGCCGCCCCGCTTTCGGTGGCACGCCCTCCGACGAGAGCGTGATCGCGTTGATCCGCCGCTTGCGTTTCGACTACGGGCTGGAGGTGGTGCTCTACCCCTTCCTGATGATGGATATCCCTGCCGGAAACAGCCTGCCCGATCCGTATTCGGGTACCTCCGGACAGCCGCGCTATCCTTGGCGCGGCCGCATGACCTGCGACCCTGCGCCCGGCCGGCCGGGCAGTCCCGAAGGCGGCTCGGATGCCGCGGCCCAGGTCTCGGCCTTTGTCGGCACCGTCGTTCCCGCCGATATGAGCGTTTCGGGCAATGCCGTTACCTGCGCCAAGCCGGAGGAATGGAGCTATCGCCGGCTGGTGATGCATTGCGCCATGCTGGCGCAGGCGGCCGGCGGCGTCGAAGGCTTCGTCATCGGCTCCGAACTGCCCGGTCTCACGCAATTGCGTGGCGCGAGCGGCTATCCGATGGTCGATCATCTCCTCGCCATCGCCGAC
>JARYGW010000580.1:0-1685 GCA_033792295.1 Allobosea sp. | reverse complement strand
TGCGCCCCGGAGGGCGCATCGCCTATATCACCTGCTCGATGCTGCCGGAGGAGAATGACGAGGCGATCAGAGCCTTTCTCGGCCGCCATCCGGGCTTTGCGTCCGTGGCGCCTGTCGAGCTGCTCAAGGGAGGCGAGAGCGACCTCTCCCTGCTCGCCCGTTTCGCCACCGAATACGGGCTTCAGCTCTCGCCGCGCAGGACGGGCACGGACGGGTTCTATCTGGCTTGCCTTACGCGCGGGGACTGAAGCGGTTGCGACCGTTGCGCGCGCCTGCGTGATCCATTAACGGAACGCGATGACGAGCGCCCAGCCCCATCACGACTCCATCCTGATCATCGATTTCGGCTCGCAGGTGACGCAGCTCATCGCGCGCCGCATCCGCGAGATCGGCGTCTATTGCGAGATCGCGCCGTTCCAGTCGGCCTCGGAAGCGTTCCGGAGGATGAAGCCCAAGGGCGTCATCTTCTCGGGCGGCCCGGCTTCCGTGCCCGACGAGAACTCGCCCCGGGCCCCGCAGGAGGTCTTCTCGACCGGCCTGCCGATACTGGGCATCTGCTACGGCCAGCAGACCATGGCCGAGCAGCTCGGCGGCAAGGTCGAAAGCGGCCACGCCGCCGAATTCGGCCGCGCCGATGTCGAGATCGTCACGCCCTCGGCGCTGTTCGAGGGCGTCTGGGAGGAGGGCGGTCGCTACCCGGTCTGGATGAGCCATGGCGATCGCGTCACGCAGTTGCCCGCCGGCTTCACCGTCAAGGCGACGTCCGAGAACGCGCCCTATGCGGTGGCGAGCGACGAGCAGCGGCGCTTCTACTCGACCATG
Source organism: Allobosea sp. (assembly GCA_033792295.1). Lineage (GTDB taxonomy): Bacteria > Pseudomonadota > Alphaproteobacteria > Rhizobiales > Beijerinckiaceae > Allobosea. Next base: position 863 of record JARYGW010000580.1, on the reverse strand, counting down.
TTCCACCCCGAGGTGGTGCATACGCCGGATGGCGGCAAGCTGCTGCGCAACTTCGTCGTGAACATCTGCGGCTGCCAGCCGGACTGGTCCATGTCGGCCTATCGCGCCGAGATGCAGAAGAAGATCAAGGAGCAGGTCGGCACCGGCCGCGTCATCTGCGGCCTCTCCGGCGGCGTCGACTCGGCGGTGGCGGCGGTGCTGATCCATGAGGCGATCGGCGACCAGCTCACCTGCGTCTTCGTGGATCACGGCCTGATGCGGCTGGGCGAGGCCGAGCAGGTGGTGACGCTGTTCCGCGACCACTACAACATCCCGCTCGTCCATGTTGACGCCGAGGAGCTTTTCCTCTCGGAACTCGCCAAATGCGGCTCCGATCCGGAAGCCAAGCGCAAGACCATCGGCCGGCTCTTCATCGACGTCTTCGATGCCGAGGCCGCCAAGCTCGGCGGCGCCGATTTCCTGGCGCAGGGCACGCTCTATCCGGACGTGATCGAGAGCGTCTCCTTCTCCGGCGGCCCTTCGGTCACCATCAAGAGCCACCACAATGTCGGCGGCCTGCCCGAGCGCATGAAGATGAAGCTCGTCGAGCCGCTGCGCGAGCTGTTCAAGGACGAGGTCCGCGTGCTCGGCCGCGAGCTCGGCCTGCCCGAAGCCTTTGTCGGCCGCCATCCCTTCCCGGGGCCGGGCCTCGCCATCCGCTGCCCGGGCGAGATCACCAAGGAGAAGCTCGACATCCTGCGCAAGGCGGATGCGATCTATCTCGACGAGATCCGCAAGGCCGGCCTCTACGACGTGATCTGGCAGGCCTTCGCCGTGCTGCTGCCGGTGCGCACCGTCGGCGTGATGGGCGACTACCGTACCTA
>JARYGW010000057.1:16175-18921 GCA_033792295.1 Allobosea sp. | reverse complement strand
GCGCCGATATCCGGACAGGAGATCGCCATGAAAGCACGCGCGAAATGGGTCGAAGGCATGGCCTTCATGGGCGAGGCCGGCAGCGGCCATGCCGTGATGATGGACGGTGCGCCCGAATATGGCGGCCGCAATATCGGCGTCCGGCCGATGGAGATGCTGCTGATCGGGCTCGCCGGCTGCACCGGCTTCGATGTCGTCAGCATCCTGAAGAAGGGCCGCGAGGCGGTGACCGGCTGCGAAGTCGAGGTCGAGGCCGAGCGCGCCACGACCGATCCCAAGGTCTTCACCAAGATTCACCTGCACTACCGCATCACCGGCAAGGGGCTCTCCCACGCCAAAGCGGAGCGCGCCGTCACATTGTCGAAGGAAAAATACTGTTCGGCTTCGATCATGCTCGGGGCGACCGCGGAGATGAGCTACGCGCTCGAGGTGATCGACGAACTGCAGAAGGATGAAGCTGCATGAGCCAGCCCGGATTCGCAGGACTGATTGCGCCGGACGCCCTCGCCGCCCGGCTTGGCGACGAAAATCTCGTCATCATCGACATCCGCACGACCGCCGACGGCGGCCGGGAGGCCTTCGAGGCCGGACATATTCCCGGAGCCGTCCATTCGGATTATGCCGCCGACGGCTGGCGCGCAAAGGTCGGCAACGCCCCCGGCATGCTGCCCTCCATCGATCATCTGGCGGCTCTGGCTGGGCGCCTCGGCATCAAGCCGCATGACGATGTCGTCATCGTCCCGGCCGGCACGGCGGCGACCGACTTTGCCGCTGCGGCGCGGGTCTATTGGACGCTGAAATTCATCGGGCACGGCCAGCAGGCCATTCTCGACGGCGGCTTCAAGGGCTGGACGAGCGATGCGAAGCGCCCGGTCGAAACCGGCCCGTCGCAGCCGAAGAGCGCCGCGCCCTACCCGGTCGTCGCGCAGCAGCAACTGCGCAGCACCACCGACGCGACCCTCATCGCCTCGCGCAGCAGGCAGGCGAGCCTCGTCGACGCGCGCGGGCCGAGCTATTTCGAAGGGCGCGAGAAGGCCGCCGAGGCGACGCGCGGCGGCCACATCCCCGGCTCGATCCCGCGCGACTATGCCGACGCCTTCGAGCCCGGCTCCGGCAAGCTCAAGCCGCACGCCGAGCTGGAAAAGCTCTTCGCCGTCGTGCCCCGGGGACCGGCGATCTCCTATTGCAATACCGGCCATTCGGCTGCGGCGAACTGGTTCGTGCTCTCCGAATTGCTCGGCCGCGAGGAGGTCGCGCTCTACGATGGCTCGATGACCGACTGGACGCAGGACCCGCTGCGCCCCGTGGCGACCGGTGGAGCCGCCTGACACGAACTCAGGCGACTTCCAGCGCCCGCCGGCCCTCTTCAATCGCCGCGGCGAAAGACCGAAGCTCGGCCGCCAGGGAAGCGTCCGCGACGCGGAAAGCCGCCGCGAGGGCGACCCGCTCGGCATCGTCGACGCCGGTGGACGGGCGGGCGGCGGCGGCGAGCACCTTGGCGATCTGGATCCGATCCCCGGCATCCACGCGCGCATCTTTGGCCATGGCGCGCAGACGGCCCAGCACCGTCCCGGTTTCCAGCAGCGCCACGAGGCTGCCGTCTTCGGGGGACGCCGGAGCCGATGCCCGACCGAGATGCAGGGCGAGCCGCATCAGTTGCCGACTGGTGCGGCGTCGCACATTCGCGGGCGTCTCCGAGAGCGTGTCGCCGGCGATCCGCGCGAGATCGCGCTCGATCGCCCGCCTCGCATTGCGATGGCGAAACCGGTTCGGGTCGGGCAGGAGCCGAACGGCCGTCGTGGCAATGGCCACCGCAACGGCAAGAGCGAGCGAACCGGAGAGAACCGTCAGGGCGCGCTCCGCAGCCGGAGCGCCGGCCTGCCCCGCCAGCAGGAAGCACATATTGGCGTCCAGTGCCGGTGCACCGAACCGGCCACTCGCCCGCGCCAGCCCTCCCAACACGACGAACGGCGCGAGCGTGACCAGCAGGAGCGGCAAATTCACGACCCATGGCTGGACGGCAAGGCGGTAGAGGACCGCGACGAACACCCCGACCAGCACGCCGCGCAGCATGACGGGCGCCACGGCGCGCGGTCGCGGCAGCGAGCCGAGCACCATCGCAAAGATGCAGACGCCGAGCGCGGTCAGCTCGGCTTCCGGCCAGCCGAGGCCATAGGCGGCCCAGCTCGCCAGGAAGGTCGCCGCCCCGGCGAGCAGGCCTACCCAGCCCGCGATCGCCGGGTCGAAGAAGAAGGCGAGACGCGGCCGCAGGCCTTGCCAGGAAAGAGCCTGTTCCGAGGGCGAGGCCTGTTCGATCGCCTGCCGCGCCCCGGCGATGGTGGTCAGTTCGTCGGCCAGAGCTCGATCGGCCGGATCGGCCATGGCCGATAACAAGACCGTCCCGTCGGGCTCTCGGTTCAAGGCTTCCGCGACGATCTCCGCGCGGTCGGGATCGCGGCGTCGCAGGCTCCGTGCCTCGACCATGGCGCCGAGCGCCGCCACGAGCAGGACCTGCAGATGGTGGAGGCTGCGATAGCCCCGCAGCGAGCCGGCAAAGACGAGCGTCCCGCGATCCTGCAATTCCGCCAGCCGGCGCAGGAGGCCGCGCTCACCGGCGAGGGCGCCCTGCCCGCGCAGGATGACAGCGATCTCCCGCAGCACGGCATCGGAGGCATCCCGAACCTCTTCGAGAAACGCGTCGCGCGGGCTTCGCGGCGTCGCGAAACCGATGATCAGGATCGCGACG
>JARYGW010000057.1:0-16165 GCA_033792295.1 Allobosea sp. | reverse complement strand
CCCGATCAGGGTGCATTCGGCCCGCGCGACGGCGAGTGGCAAGCCGTGCCCGGGATCGAAGACGGACGGGATCATCACGACGGCCGCCGTCATGCCCGCGAGCAGCGCCGCATAGCCCTGCACACCGCTCAGCATATGGGTCAGGGCGGCGTTGACGCCCACCCAGACGCCGAGCAGCGCGAGCATTGCCAGTGGATGGGGCGCGAGCTGCAGCAGGCACAGCCCGACACCGGCACCCGCAAGTGTCCCGAGCAGCCGGAAAAGCCCCCGCTCAAAGACCAGGCCGCGCATGGGCTGGGCGATGACGAAGACCGGCATCGCCGCCCAATAGGCATTCCGGACATGAAGCATCGCCGCCAGCCCGAAGGCGATCATCGCCGCCAGCGCCAACAGCAGCCCTTGCCGGATCGCAGCGCGGTCCAGACCCAATCTCTCGAAAATCTGGCTCATGGCGTGGTCGATATCCGGAGCGGTCCCGGCCGGAAGGCGGCAGGTGGCGCGAAACCCTGCATTTGCAAAAAATCGAAAAAGGCGTCAAAGAGCCGGCATGCATGCGCCGCGGGGCGCCGTCACCCGCATCATGCGCCTTTTCACCCGTTTTCCGGATCTTCTCAAGCCGATGAACGCCGTCGCGCCGAAAATCTCTTTCGTTTCGCTGGGTTGCCCCAAGGCGCTCGTCGATTCCGAGCGGATCATCACCTCGCTGCGCTCCGAGGGCTACGAGCTCTCAAAGAGCCATTCCGGCGCCGACCTCGTCATCGTCAATACCTGCGGCTTCCTCGACTCGGCCAAGGCGGAGTCACTCGAGGCGATCGGCTCGGCCATGGCCGAGAACGGCAAGGTCATCGTCACCGGCTGCATGGGCGCCGAGCCCGAGCAGATTCGCGATGTCTTCCCGAACGTGCTCGCGATCACCGGGCCACAAGCCTATGAGAGCGTCGTCTCGGCCGTGCACCAAGCCGTGCCGCCGAAGCACGACCCCTTCGTCGATCTCGTGCCCGACCAGGGCGTGAAGCTGACGCCGCGCCACTACGCCTATCTCAAGATTTCCGAAGGCTGCAACAATCGCTGCACCTTCTGCATCATCCCGAAGCTGCGCGGCGATCTCGTCTCGCGGCCGATCGGCGACGTGCTGCGTGAGGCCGAGAAGCTGGCCAAGGCCGGCGTCAAGGAACTGCTGGTGATCTCGCAGGACACCAGCGCCTATGGCCTCGACATCAAATACGCCCCCTCGATGTGGAAGGACCGCGAGGTTCGCACCCGCTTCTTCGAGCTCGCCCGCGAGCTCGGCCAGATGGGGATGTGGGTGCGGATGCACTATGTCTATCCCTACCCGCATGTCGACGAGGTCATCCCGCTGATGCAGGACGGGCTGGTGCTGCCCTATCTCGACATCCCGTTCCAGCACGCCTCGCCGAACGTCCTCAAGGCGATGAAGCGCCCGGCCCATCAGGACCGCACGCTCGACCGCATCCGGAAATGGCGCGAGATCTGTCCTGACCTCGCCATCCGCTCGACCTTCATCGTCGGCTTCCCCGGCGAGACCGAAGAGGACATGCAGATCCTGCTCGACTGGCTGAAGGAAGCGAAGCTGGAGCGTGTCGGCTGCTTCAAATACGAGCCGGTGAAGGGCGCCCTCGCCAACGACCTCGGCCTGCCCCTCATCCCGGAGGAGGAGAAGGAGGCGCGCTGGCACCGCTTCATGAAGGCGCAAGCCGAGATTTCCGCCCGCATCGTCAAGGGCCGCGTCGGCAAGCGCATCCCGGTCATCATCGACGAGGCCGGGCCGACCGTCGCCAAGGGCCGCTCGAAATGGGACGCGCCCGAGATCGACGGCAATGTCTATGTCGCGAGCCGTCGCCCCTTGCGGCCGGGCGACATCGTCACCGTGAAGATCGAGCGCGCCGACGCTTACGACCTGCACGGCGTCGCGGTCTGAGGCACTCCGTTCTCAGTTGAAGGCGCAGAGGCGGCGGACGAGGCGGCCGTTGCGGTCGCGCGCCGTGCCGAGGCTGCTGCAGGCGTCGGCGACCGCAATCGCCTCAGCCCGCTCGATCTGCTTCGGCGGCTCGGTGCAGAGGCCAGCGCCACAACCGATCTCGGCATAGCGCAGCCGCACCGGCCCGGAAACGCGGACGCGCCCCTGTTCGGCCCTCTTCAGAATGGCGACGGGTGTCGAGCCTCGCGCATCGCGTCCGTGGAGTTGCTGTGCCAGCGCAACGCCGGAAAGACCCAAAATGCCAATCAGAAAAATGACTGCGTGAAACCGGGTCGACATGACCGCTGTCCTGAAATGTGCGTCAGCATCGCGCTGGCGTTCATTCGTCGCGGCGTCACGCCCACAGGTTCACGCGTCCAACAAAAATGCGCCCGGTGAACCGGGCGCATGATGAGATCGTCGCCAGACGTCAGGCTCGGATTTGCCCGAGAGCAACGACGAGAGTCAGGGAACCAGCACCGTCGAGCCGGTCGTGCCGCGCGATTCGAGCGCGCGGTGAGCCTCGGCGGCATCCTTCAGCGGGAACGTCGCGTTGACCTGGATCTTGACCTTGCCGGAGAGCACGGCGTCGAACAGGTTCTTCGCCATCGCGACCATGGTCTCGCGCTTGGTGGTGTGAGTGTTCAGCGTCGGGCGCGTCACATAGAGCGAGCCCTTGCTGGCGAGGATGCCGAGATTGAAGGCTTCGACGGCGCCGGAGGCATTGCCGAAGGAGACCATCAGGCCGAAGGGCTTCAGCGTGTCGAGCGACTTCATGAAGGTGTCCTTGCCGACGCCGTCATAGACCACGTCGCAGAGCGCACCGCCGGTGATCTCCTTCACCCGCGCGACGAAATCCTCCTCGCGATAGTTGATGACGTGGTCGGCGCCGTTGGCTTTCGCCAGTTCGACCTTCTCCTTCGAGCCGGCCGTACCGATCACCGTGGCGCCCAGTGCCTTGCCCCATTGGCAGAGAATGAGGCCGGTGGCACCGGCAGCCGCATGGACGAGGATGGTGTCGCCCGGCTTCACCTTGAAGGTCCGGTGCAGCAGATATTCGGCCGTCAGCCCCTTCAGCATCATGCTGGCGGCGGCCTCGTAGGAGATGCCCTCCGGCAGCGCGACGACCGAAGCCGCCGGCACGATGCGCTCCTCGGCATAGGCGCCGAGCGCCGAGACGACGACGACGCGGTCGCCGGCCTTGAACTCCGTCACGTTCGGCCCGGCGGCGAGCACGTCGCCGGCGCTCTCATTGCCCAGGGTGAAGGGCAGCTGCGGCGCGGGATAAAGGCCTGAGCGGAAATAGGTGTCGATGAAGTTGAGGCCGATGGCGCGGTTGCGGATGAGGATTTCGCCCGGCCCGGGCTGCGGCAGAGCGACGTCCTCGAACACGAGGACCTCCGGACCACCGGTCTTGTGAGCGCGAATGGCTTTGACCATGAAAAGCATCTCCATCGATGAATGACCGGACCATAGTCCATCGCGCGGGCAAGCAGCAGCCTCCCCCAGCGCAAGACGCCCCTTGCGACTTTGCGGCCCGTGGCCAAAACGCCGCCCATCGGATAGCGAAGAAGCATGAGTACGCACGCTGCCGAACCGGTCGATATCGCCATCGTGGGAGCGGGCCCGGTCGGGCTCGCCGCGGCGCTTGCATTGGCGACCGGGGGGCGCAGCGTCACCCTGCTCGGCCCGCTGGCGACGCCCCGCGACGGCCGGACCGTCGCATTGCTCGACAGCTCCTGGCGCCTGCTCGCCGAAATCGGCGTTCAGGACGCGCTGCAGGAAAAGGCGGCGCCGCTCACCGTGATGCGGCTCGTCGACGATAGCGGCAGCCTGTTCCGGCAACCGCCCGTCGAGTTTCGCGCTTCCGAGATCGGGCTCGACGCCTTCGGCTGGAACATCGAGAACGCCGACCTGACCGAAGCCTTGGCCGAGGCCGCCAGGGCACGACCGGGCCTGCGCCTGCTGCCGGGGCTCGTCCGTACGATCGAGCCCGAGGATGACGCGGCGCGGCTGTCCGGCGAAGGCTTTGCGCCGCTCAGGGCGCGGCTCGTCGTCGGCGCCGACGGACGCAACTCGCAGGTCCGCGCCGCAGCCGGCATCACAAGCCGCGACTGGCGTTACCCGCAGGTCGCGCTGACCGGCATCTTCGAACACGCCCGCGACCACCGCGAGACCTCGACCGAGTTCCACACGCGCAAGGGTCCCTGCACGCTCGTCCCCCTGCCCGGCCGGCGCTCCTCGCTGGTCTGGCTGGTCGATCCAGAGGAGGCGGAAGTCATCGCGGCACTGGACGATGCCAGCTTCGCCCGCCGAGTCGAGACGCAGGTTCAGTCCTTGTTCGGCGCGATGCGCGTCGTCGGGTCGCGCGGGCGCATCCCGATGGGCGGGCTGTCCGTCGACCGCTTCGCCGCAGGCCGCATGGCGCTGATCGGCGAGGCCGCACATGTCTTCCCGCCGATCGGCGCGCAGGGACTCAATCTCGGCCTGCGCGACGTCGCGGCCCTGCGCGATGCCGTCATCGGCAGCGAAGATCCCGGCGCCGAGCCGATGATGGCGGCCTATGACACCGCGCGGCGCACCGATGTCCGGCTGCGGACGGGCGCCGTCGATGTTCTCAACCGCACATTGCTGACCGATCTTCTGCCGGCCGACCTGATGCGCGGCGCCGGGCTGCTGGCGCTGTCGCGGATCGGACCGCTGCGACGCCTGGTGATGCGGCAGGGGCTGGCCGGCGGCGCCCAGGCCCGTCGGCGCGCAGGCTAAGGCTCGCCCAGAACCGCCTTCGTATCGGCACCGCTGGCTGCAACATGGCGCAAGCTGGCCATCTGCGCCCGGAATACGGGTGCCAACGGCAAGGGCGTCGAGACGAGGCGACGCCCGCCGGGTTCCCCGGCCTGAGCGTCGAGCAGGCCGCGCGCCGTGACATGAGGATCGGACATCGCTTCTTCCAGCGTACGTACGACGGTGCAGCAGCAATCGAGCGGCTCGAGCCGGGCGCGCCAATGTGCGGCGCTCTCGCCGGCGATGATCGTGGCAATGGCCGCTCGCGTCGCCTCGGGATTGCGGCGGTCATCGCGAAAGACCTCGTCGAGGCCGATGCCGTCGCAGAAACCCTGCCAGAATTTCGGCTCCAATGCGCCCACGGCGAGAAAGCAGCCATCGGCGGTGGCATAGAGGCCGTAGCGCGGGCTCGCGCCTGTCAGGAGTCCCTCGCCGCCCTCGGGAAAGGAGCCGGTCGCCTGGCCCTGCGCCAGCCCGTACCAGGCGAAGGTCGGCATGGCGTCGGCCATGGCGATGTCGAGATGGCAGCCCTGTCCGCTGCGCCCGCGCTGCAGCAACGCCAGGAGGATGTTGAGCACGGCCGGCATCGTCCCGCCGGCGATGTCCGCGACGAGCGGCGGCGGCAAGGGTGGCGGCGCACCGCGTTGCAGCGATTGGCCGAGCAGGCCGCCGATCGCCTGGTAATTGATGTCGTGCCCGGCCTCCTGCGCGCGCGGCCCATCCTGGCCATAGCCGCTGATCGAGCAGTAGATCAGGCGTGGATTGAGCCCCTTCAGCGCTTCATAGCCGAAGCCGAGGCGCTCCATCACGCCGGGCCGGAACTGCTCGATCAGGATATCCGCCTCGACGATCAGCGGTTTCAGCCTCTCCAACGCATCGGGCGCCTTCAGGTCGATCTCGACGCTCTGCTTGCCGCGGTTGAGTACGGCGAAGGGCGCCGCGGTCTCGCCGAAACGGGGCGGGAAGCCGCGCATATCCTCCCCGCCCGGCCGCTCGATCTTGACGACGCGAGAGCCGGCCTCGGACAGGAACAGGCTCGCCAGAGGACCCGGCAGAAGCGTCGAGAAATCGAGGACCAGCAGATCGTCCAGCGGCAGCATCGGCGCCTTCTCCAGAGCGTTTCCGCGTTTCCCCGAAATGCGGAAACGCTCCATGCCCTCGTGTCATCGCATGTTCTTCACGCGAACCGGGACCCATTTCGCTCAAAAATGCTCTACAGCATCGGACCGAAAAGTGGAATCCACTTTTTTGGAGAAATCCGATGCGATATCAATGAGGTAGATCATCGTTTCCGCGTCCGGCAGGACGCGCGACGATCTAATGGAAGAGATCGGCCGTTATCCTGCCAGTCTTCACGAGCCACAGGAAGCCCGGCAGCGTGATCATAGACACGATCGTGCCGACGAGGATGCAGGCCGAGGCGCGCTCGACGCCGACCCTGTACTGCGTCGAGATGACGAAGATGTTCAGCGCCGGGGGCAGCGCCGCCATGATGAGCGCGACATAGATCCAGTTCGCGGGAATACCGCCGACGGCCGAGAGCAACAGCCAGACCAGCAGCGGATGCAGCAGGAGCTTGATGACGACGAGGCCCGGCACCTCGCTCGGCATCGACTTCATCGGCCGCAGCGCCACCGTGACGCCGAGCAGGAAGAGCGCGCAGGGCGCCGCCGCCTGCGAGAGCCAGAGCGTCATCCGGTCGATCGCGGTGGGGAGCTCGAACTTGAGATAGCTCGCCAGCACCCCGGCCAGTGTCGCGACATTGAAGGGGTGGGTCAGCACCCGCCACACCACCTCGCGCAGCGTGGCGGCGAGGCTGCGCTTCCCGACGCCCGCAAAAGCCATCAAGAGCGGCACGAGCGAAAACAGCAGGACGCTGTCGAAGACGAAGATCAGCACGACCGGGGCGCTGACCTCGGGCCCGAGCGCAGCCAGGATCAGTGGCGGCCCCATATAGCCGATGTTGGAATAGGCGCCCGCGACGCCCTGCATCACCGCCTGGGGCATGTTGCCGTGCGCATGCTTGAGCCCGAGCGCGAAGGAGAGACAGAAGGCGCAGAAGGTCGCCGTGGTGGTGCAGGCGATGAACCTCCAATTGGCGAGTTCGCTCAGCGGCTTGTCGGCGATCAGCCGATAGAACAAGGGCGGCAGCGCCACATAGATCAGGAAGAACTGCAGCCAGGCGAGCCCCTCCTCCGGCAATTGCTTCCAGCGACCGATGACGAAGCCGAGCAGGATCAGACCGAAGAAGGGTGCGACGAGATTGAAGATGCTGAGAAGGTCGGCCATCGGTGGCGGTCATTTCCGGCAGGTACTCGGCCTGCAGGCCTCCGGTTGCGGATGATCCGCATTGGCCCGGTTGGCCTTCGCGGGCAAGGCCGTTCGCGCCGTGGCCCTCCCCGTTCCCGCGCAGGACGGACCGGAAAGGCCACGGCACAGCCCGGAAGCTAGAGCGCGGCTTTGTCTCATTTTCTTCAGGCGTATCGGTGCCCGCTTCGCTCGATAATGCTCTAGACCCTGCAGCCCTCTGGAACCTGCGGATATAGGATTATTATCCCCTCCGTCTTATAAGGAATAATTACCTAGGTATTAGATCCTCTCACCATACCTCCAAAAGCATCATGGACCGCGCCCTTCCCCTGCTCCACATTTGCGGCGCCGCAACATGGTGAGCCCGATGACCGTCAAGACGCCGCGCCAATTCTTCCGCCCGCTCGCCATCGGCGCTCCCGAGCCCTTCCGCGAGTTGCCGCTCAGGCTTGAACGGATGATCCATTTCGTCCCCCCTCACCTCGAGAAGGTACGCGCCAAGGTCGGCGAGCTGGCGGGTCAAGTCGATATCGTGCTCGGCAACCTGGAGGATGCGATTCCGGTCGAGGCCAAGCAGGCGGCGCGCGACGGGTTCATCGCCATGGGCAAGGCCGTCGATTTCGGCAAGACCGGCCTGTGGACGCGGGTCAACGCGCTGAATTCGCCCTGGTTCCTCGACGACATCACCGCGATCATGGCCGAGATCGGCGGCAAGCTCGACGTGGTGATGGTGCCGAAGGTCGAGGGGCCGTGGGACATCCACTATGTCGACCAGCTCCTGGCGCAGTTCGAGGCGCGCCATGCGCTGCCCAAGCCGATCCTCATCCACGCCATTCTCGAAACCGCCGAAGGCGTGAAGAATGTCGAGGCGATCGCCACCGCCTCACCGCGCATGCACGGCATGAGCCTGGGGCCGGCCGATCTCGCCGCCTCGCGCGCGATGAAGACAACCCGCGTCGGCGGTGGCCACCCGGACTACAAGGTGATCGCCGACCCCTCCCCCGACGGCGCCCCACGCGCCGTCGCGCAACAGGATCTCTGGCATTACACGCTGGCGAAGATGGTCGATGCCTGTGCGGCGGCCGGGATCAAGCCGTTCTACGGCCCCTTCGGCGATTTCGCCGATGCGGCAGCCTGCGAAGCGCAGTTCCGGAACGCCTTCCTGCTCGGCTGCGCCGGCGCCTGGACGCTGCACCCCTCGCAGATCGCGATCGCCAAGCGGGTGTTCAGCCCGGACCCGGCCGAGGTCGCCTTCGCGAAGCGCATCCTCGAGGCGATGCCGGACGGCTCGGGCGCCGTGATGATCGACGGCAAGATGCAGGACGACGCGACCTGGAAGCAGGCCAAGGTGATCGTCGATCTCGCCCGGCAGGTCGCCGCGCGCGATCCGGCATTGGCCGAACATTACGGAATGTGATGGGGATACACCGGCAGGTCGGTTGATTTCGACGTATTTGCGACGCAATTCTTGCGCAAGGCGGCAAGAACCGAGCCGGCTGCGTATCAGGCCGGTGCAGCATGGAAGTATCATGGAAGCGCGTTCGGCCAAATTCCGCATCGGGCAGGTAGTCAAGCACCGCATCTACCCGTTTCGCGGCGTTATTTTCGACGTCGATCCGGTCTTCTCCAACACCGAGGAGTGGTGGGAGGCGATTCCGGAGAACATGCGCCCGTCGAAGGACCAGCCCTTCTACCACCTCTTCGCCGAGAACGAGGAGACGGAATACGTCGCCTATGTCTCGGAGCAGAATCTGGTCGTCGACGATTCCGGCGCGCCAATCCGCCATCCGCGAGCGCGGGAATTCTTTCGCCGTGATCGCAAGGGACAGTATCGGATCGACCGCGCCGAGCTGAACTGACGGCGCCTGCGCGTTACTCCAAGTCCCGTCACGATGCTCCGCGCATGAAAAAGGCCGGCCCCGAAGGGCCGGCCTTTCGATTCGTCTTCCGCGGCCCGATCAGGGCTTCGGCGGCGTCGCCGGGGCCGGAGCAGCGCCCGGCGCGGGGGCCGTAGCACCCGGAGCGGCGCTGGCGTCGCCGGCGCCGAGGCGCTTGCGCAGCTCTTCCTGCCGCTTGGCGACCTCGTCCTGCAGCTTCTTCTGCTGCTCCTCGAGCACCTTCGGGTCGATCGGCGCGCCGTCGAAGCCCTTGGCGAAATCGGCGAGCGGGATCTGGAAGGTGACTTCGCGGGCGCCCTGGTTCTGGACGCTGACGTTCAAGTTGGTGCCCTTCTTCATCGCGTTGATGAAGTCTTCCTTGACCTGCGCCTCGGCGAAGCAGCCGTTCGGGAAGCAGATCGCGTAGCGGCCGCCGGTCGGCTGGGTGCTGTCGACGCCGAAGCGGATGCCCGGCTGGAGCAGCAGGCCGAGCGGCATGAGGAAGCGCACGATCTTGTTCGGATCGCCCTTCACGTCATAGATCGCGACGGCCAGCACCGGCTGGTCCTGATCCGAGACGAAGTCGCGGGTGGTGTAGCAGATTTCCTTGTTGGCGGCCTGGTCCTTGCCGCAAACCTTGGTCCAGCTCGTCTGCTCCGGGTTGGACTTGACCTGGACGATGGTCGGACCCGACGGCGCGGCGCCAGGCTGCTGAGCCGGGGCGGCCGGCTGCTGGGCCGGAGCGGCAGGGCGCGCCGGCGCCGGCCGCTGGGCCTGGGCGAAGGCCGCTACGGGCGAGAAGCCCACGGCCGCGCTGAGCGCAAACGCCAGGGCAGTCGATGACAGGCGAAACGAAGCGGGCATTCCTTGTTTTTCCTCACAGGCGAATTCGGGATCACGACTTCGCAAGCCGCGTGCGTCACCGCCGGCGGCCCAATCGCACGACTGTGCCGGCCACCACAGCCGTGCACATCAAGGGCGATTGAGGCGTTTGAATGACACCCGTCCCCGCCTTTAACGACTTCGCCCGCCCAATTCCAGCCCGAATAACTGCCTGACGGGCGCTTCCCCATGCTATTCTTTGCGCAGGGAATCAGGTCGCGCGATGGATTTGCCTCGATTGACCGTGACGCCATCGCGTCGCGAATTCAGTTTATTATACACCCTGCTCCCGTTCGCCGTCGCGACGGGAGGGTGGGCGCGTGCCGATTCGGTCCCGTCCGATGGCGGCGCCGCGAGCCACGCCATCGCCATGCATGGCCAGCCCGCCCTGCCGCCCGGCTTCGACCACCTGCCCTATGCCGATCCCAAGGCGCCGAGAGGCGGGCGCATCGTCATCGGCATGCAAGGCACCTTCGACAGCCTGAATCCGCTGGTCGTGCTCGGTGTCGCGCCGGACGCCGTGCCGAAATACGTGCAGCAGAGCCTGCTCTACCGCTCCGCCGACGAGCCCTTCACCGCCTATGGCCTGCTGGCTTCGCGGGTCGAACTCGATCCGGACCGGACGAAACTCGCCTTCGAGATCGACGCGCGCGCCAGCTTCTCCGACGGCAGGCCGGTCACCGCCGATGACGTGCTCTTCACCTTCGAGATGCTGAAGACGAAGGGCAAACCGTTCCATCGCTCCAGCCTTGCCGCCGTCACCAAGGCCGCGGCGCCCTCGCCGCGGCGCGTCGAGTTCGAACTCGGCAATGGCGCGAACCGCGAATTGCCGCTGGTGATCGGCGCCCTGCCGATCTTCGCCAGGCATGCGACCGACGCCGAAACCTTCGGCGACACCAGCTTCAAGCCGGCGCTGGGTTCCGGTCCCTATATCGTCAGCGAGGTCCGGCCCGGCGAATCGCTGACGCTGAAGCGGCGCAAGGAGTTCTGGGCGGAGGAGCTGCCGCTGATGCGCGGCCTCTTCAACGTCGAGGAGATCCGCTACGATTTCTACCGGGATTCCAACGCATTGTTCGAGGCGTTCAAGGCGGGGCTCTGCGATATCCGGCTCGAAAGCGATCCGACCCGCTGGATGACCGGCTACGATATCCCGGCGGTGCATCAGGGACGCATCGTCCGCGAGACGCTGCATTTCGACACGCCCAAGGGCATGACCGGCCTCGTCTTCAATACGCGCCGGCCGGTCTTCGCCGATATCCGGGTGCGCGAGGCACTCGGCCTGCTGTTCGACTTCGAATGGGTCAACCGCAACCTGTTCCATGGCGTCTACCGGCGCGCGGGCAGCTTCTTCTCGGATTCGGATCTGTCGGCGCTGGGCGTTCCGGCCGATGCGCGCGAAAAGGCGCTGCTCGCCGCCTTTCCGGGCGCCGTTCGCGAGGATGTCCTGGCCGGCGCCTGGCGCCCTTCCGAAACGGACGGCTCGGGCCGCGACCGCGAGCAGGCGCGCAAGGCGCTCGACCTGCTCAATGCGGCCGGCTTCACGCTGCGTGACGGATCGCTGCGCAACGGCAAGGGCGAGCCCTTCACCTTCGAGATCACGGTGACGAACCGCCCACAGGAGCGGCTGGCGCTGAATTTCGCGCAGTCGCTCGGCCGGCTCGGCATCGTGGCGCAGGTGCGGCTCATCGACGATGTGCAGTATTGGCGGCGGCTTTCCGCCTTCGATTTCGACATGGTCCAGTGGACATGGCCGGCCTCGGCCTCGCCCGGCAACGAGCAGATCGGCCGCTGGGGCTCGGCGAATGCCGAGCGCAAGGGCGCGCTCAACTATGCCGGCGTGAAATCACCGGCTGTCGACGCCGTCCTGCAGGTGCTGCTGAAGGCGCGCGAGCGTGAGGATTTCGTCGCCGCCGTGCGCATGCTCGATCGGCTGCTGATCTCCGGCTTCTATGTGGTGCCGCTCTACTATCTGCCCGACACCTGGTTCGCCCATGCGCGCGATGTCGTGCTGGCGGGACGGCAGCCGGCCTATTTCCTGTCCAACGAGACGCTGGCGCGCCTTTCGGCCGCGCCGGCCGCTGCGAATTGAAGGACCGGCGATGCAGGCTGAACAGGACGAGGCATCCGCCCTGCTCGACGGTCTCGATCTCGACGCCCTGCTCGCCGCGCTGACACGTGGACGCGGCTACGAGACGGCGCTGCGTGACCCGCCGGGCCGGCGCGGCTGGAGCGACGTCAACCCCGCCTCGATGAACTTCCTGCAGCTCGACCAGCGCATCGACCGGCTGGCGCGGCTGCTCTCGATCAACAAGGGCCAGCCCGGGGCGAGCGTCGCGATCCTGGCCCCGCTGGGGCCCGAGGCCATCGTCTCGGTGCTGGCCTGCCTGCGGGCCGGATTATCGCCCTTGATGCTGCCGCTACATGGCAACGAGCTCGAATTGCTCCGGCTGATCGAGGCCTCGGGCGCGGTGATGGCCCTCGGCACCAGCCGCATCGGCCCGCAGCGCCCCTTGCTGATGCTGCGCAATCTGGCGATGCGCGCCTTCAGCACCCGCTTCGTCGGTGGTTTCGGCCCCGAGATCCCGGACGGCGTCGCTCCCCTCGACATGCTGATGGCCACGGCCTCGCTGCATCCCTTGCCAGCGATCGTCGAGCGGCCGGCGATCCAGATCGCCGACGCCACGACGATGTCCGGACCGATCACGGTGTCCGAACGCGATATCCTCGGCAGGGCGCTGGAGCTGTCGCGGCTGCTGAAGCCGATGGCCTCCTCGCGCATCGTCACGACTCTGGTCGGCGGCGATCTCGCGGCGCTGGCGAGCGGGCCCGGCATGGCGATGCTGGCGGGCATCGAGCTCTTGCCGCTCGGCCTGTTCAACCTGGGCGACCTGCAGGCCTGCATCGAGGGCGGACGCCATGTGCATCTCGTCCTGCCCGGCGAGATGGAGCCGGCACTGGCGCATTCACGGCTGGCAGGCCACCAGGCGCTGGCCAGCGTCGTCTTCGTGAAGCGGGCAGCCGGACCTGCCTTTCCGGCCCTCGACCGGCCCGATCTCGCCATCGTCGATATCGAAGTTCGCTCGGCTGCCGATATCTCCGTGGCGAGGCGCTAGATCGCCCTGCGCCCTATCGGACGCAAAGTGACGATCCAGCGCCTTGTCCTAACATCGGCTCTTCCGAAAACCGCGTTCCACTTTTCGGGCCGATGCTCTCATTCGTGGCGGAACCGTGCCGACCTGCCGCGCGTTGATGGTGCCGGGCACGCCAATGGAGAGTCCCCCTATGCTCATCGCCGGTCTCGTTTCCCTCACCCTCTCCTCAGGCCTGCTGGTCCCGGTCGCCGATGGGCCACCGAAATTCAACATCGACGCGACCTGTCGCGACGTCGGCAGTAGGGGAGCCGGGATCGGCGGCTCGGTGAGCGCCTGCCGCAGCGACGAAGAGAAGGCTCGAGCCTCGCTCGCCGCCAAGTGGACACAGTACCCAGCCGCCAAGCGCAATAGCTGCGTCGAGGGCGCGAAGCTCGGCGGCCCGCCGAGCTACGTGCAGGTCATCACCTGCCTCGAGATGTAAGGCTGGCCTGCGCAGGCCCGTCGCCTGCAACGGCGGCGCGCAGCAACATGGAGAGCACCAGCGCGTTCAGCAGGTGCCAGAGCCAATGCGTGCCGGCCGGCACGGCTTCGCAGAACGCGCCGTCGAGGCTGCGCAAGGTGAGCGAGACGAGGAAAGCAAGACCCGCCAGCGAGATGAGGCGGCGCGGCGCGATGAGTTCCGGGTGCCGCGGCAGGGACGCGGCGATCCCGAACAGCCCGAACAGGAAGGCGGCATAGCCGGCCGAACCGGCCGCCACAGGCCCGAGAAAGGCCCTGCCGGCCCAGGACAGCGCCAGGGCGAAACTGAAGAAGGCCAGGGTCCCCGTCGCCGTAACCGGCCAGGATGCGCCGAAGAACCTCCACAGCGCGAAAGCGAAATAGCCGAAGGCAAAGATCTGGATCGGCAGCACATCGGCCACCAGCGTCCAGCCATTGGGCATGGTGTGGAACAGGAACGAGCCGATGCCGATGGCCAGCACGAGCAGAATCAACCCTAGCGGAACGAGCCCGCGGCCGCTCCGCCGCCAGAGCCACAAGGCAGCGAGCGCCGCGACGATGAACGCCGCATTCGTCACGGCATTCAGCGGCTCCGCCCAGAAGCCGCCATCCAGCCTCTCGCAATAGCCGAATTGCATCCGCAAGGCTCCCGATTCGAGCCGGCACAGCGAAACCTGCCGTCACGACGATATCATGTCGCCGGGACAGGCTTGTCTCATCCCGCTGGCTTCGCCACAACATCACGACCTATTGGCCGGAGAGACATTCATCATGCACCGCCTTCGCCTCTCGTTCGGCCCTGCCCTGGCCGGCGCCGGCCTGCTGGCTGCGCTCGCGAGCACTCCGGCCCGGGCCGATCCGGAGACCTGCGCCAGCCTGTGGACCTCCCGCAACGAGATCTACAAGGCACAGGGCTATTGCTTCCGGACGCAACGGGCGATCAGCGCCTTCGGCAATGCCGGCTGCCAGTACGACAACATCGAGGACGTGCCGCTCTCCGCCAATGACCGCCGGGCGATCGCCGATATCGTCCGGCAGGAACGGGCGCTGCGCTGTCCGCGCTGAATTGCGCCCGCGCGATCCTATCATTGTCTGTGGAATGCAGCCCTGCCCTGCGCCCGGCGGGGGGAAGGCCGTGCTAGAAGCGCCGGCCGCGCCTCCGCGCGCGATCAATCGAGACGATTCACGACCGGCATGACGACAGCAATCGAGATGGGAACGACAAGGACCGGCGAACCCGGTCTCATCGATCTCGCCGAACTGCTGGCGACGCGCCTGCTCGTGCAGGGCAATTCCGGCTCGGGCAAGTCGCATCTGCTGCGCCGCCTGCTGGAACAGAGCGCGCCGCTCGTGCAGCAGGCCATCATCGACCCGGAGGGCGATTTCGTCTCGCTCGCCGACCAGTTCGGCCATGTCGTGGTCGATGCCGAGTGCGGCGAGGCCGAGTTGCAGCGCGTGGCGCTGCGCGTGCGCCAGCACCGCGTCTCGGTGGTGCTCAATCTCGAGAACCTCGAAGCCGACGAGCAGCTGCGCGCCACAGCCGCCTTCCTCGGCGGGCTCTTCGATGTCGACCGCTCGCTCTGGTTCCCGATGCTGATCGTGGTCGACGAGGCGCAGCTCTTCGCGCCGGTGATGGCGGGCGAAGCCTCCGACGAGGCTCGCCGCCTCTCGCTCGGCGCCATGACCAACCTGATGTGCCGCGGCCGCAAGCGCGGGCTTGCCGGCGTGATCGCGACGCAACGCCTGGCCAAGCTCGCCAAGAACGTCGCGGCGGAAGCCTCGAACTTCCTGATGGGCCGCACCTTCCTCGACATCGACATGCAGCGCGCCGCCGACCTACTCGGCATGGACCGTCGCCAGGCCGAGATGTTCCGCGACCTCGAACGCGGGCAATTCGTCGCGCTTGGTCCAGCATTGTCCAAAAGACCGTTGCCGATCCGGATCGGCTCCGTCTCCTCGGTCGACCGCGGCGGGGCGCCGGGGCTGATGCCGCTGCCGGAGCAGGCGCCGGAGGAAGCCGGCAAGCTGATCTTCACGCCCGGCGAGGACGAGCCGCCGCCGATGGCCCGACCCGCCCGGCCTGCGCCGCGCCCGCGCCCGGACCCCACCGAAGTGCTGCGCCGGATCGAGACCTACCGCCCTGCCCCGCTGCCCGACCCGGAGCCGGAGATCGAGCTCGAGCCGGGGGAGCGCGAGGCGATCATGACCGAGATCCTGCGCGAGCTGATGGCCGATCCCGAGGCACAGTCGCGCCAGACCGCCGTGCTCTACCAGGATTTCACCGTGCGCTGCCGGATGCGCCGGCTCGGCCGCACGCATCTCAGCCTGGAGGAATTCCGCCGCCGGCTCGCCGTCGCGCGGGCCGGGGTCAGCGACAGCATCGCGACCAGCGAGGGCTGGCAGGCTGCGGTGGCGGCTTCCGGCACCTTGCCGGAGGATCTGCAAGGCCTCTTCCTGTTCATCGCCCGCACGGCCATCGAGGGCGGAAGCTGCCCGAGCGATGCGGAGCTGGCGCGGGTCTATGGCAGCCATTCGCCGAGCCGGGCGCGGCGCCTCCTCGGCTATATCGAAGAGCGCGGCCTCATCGTCTGCCATGTCGATTTCCGCGGCCAGCGCACGCTCGCGCTGCCGGCGCTCGGCGTCGAGACCGCGCCGGGACTGGCGCAGCCGCGCACGGCCGGTGTGCCGCGCAGCGCCCGCGGCTGAACACCGCCGCAGCGCCGTTCGATGACTTCAACTCACGA
>JARYGW010000579.1:0-1716 GCA_033792295.1 Allobosea sp. | reverse complement strand
GGCCGAGCCGCTTCAGCGATGGCAGTTTCGGCGTGCTCTATGCCGGCGATCGTTTCGAAGTGGCGCTGCTGGAGATGGTCCACCACCACGCCCGCTTCATGCTGGCGACAGTGCAGCCGCCGGGCTGGACCTCGCAGTTCCGCGAGATCGTGCTCGACATCGATGTGGAGCTGCATGATCTGCGTGGAGGCGGCGAGGAAGCGGCCGGCGTGCTCGATCCAGTCGATTATAGGCAGAGCCAGCAACTTGGCGGGCGCCTGCGTGATGCGGCCTCGGAGGGTGTGGTCTATCCCAGCGTGCGCTGCCCGGGTGGCGAATGCGTCGGGCTGTTCTACCCCGATGGGGCAAGCCAGCCGATGCAGTGCCTGCATCTCGACTATCACTGGAACGGCGAATGGGTGGACCTCTACCGGGATCGCAGTGCCGGCGAGGTTTTTCGGATTGTATAGATCCATCGCCCGCGCCAGAAGCGCGACGCCCCGGAATGACGGCGAGGTTCCTCGAGAGGCGTTCTCGCAGGAGGCTTATTTCGGCGCCAGCCGGATCGCCCCGTCGAGCCGGATCGTCGTGCCGTTCAGCATGTCGTTGTCGATGATGCTGCGGGCGAGCGCGGCGTATTCCTCCGGCTTGCCGAGGCGGGAGGGGTGCGGCACCGAGACCGCGAGCGAGGCCTTCGCGTCGTCCGGCAGGCCGGCGAACATCGGCGTCTCGAACAGGCCCGGCATGATGGTGACGATGCGGATGCCGACTCCCGCCAGGTCGCGCGCGATCGGCAGCGTCATGCCGGCGACGCCAGCCTTGGAGGCCGCATAGGCGGCCTGTCCGATCTGGCCGTCCTCGGCGGCGACGGAAGCCGTGCAGATGACGACGCCGCGCCCGCCATCGGGCGTGACCGGGTCGAGGCCGGCGAGAGCGACGGCCGATTTGGCGATAATGCGGAAGGTGCCGGTCAGGTTGATCGCGACGGCCTTCTCGAAGGTGGCGAGGTCATGGGCCACGAGTTCGCCGGTGTCGCGCTTCTTCGAGACGACGCGGCGGCCGGGCGCGATGCCGGCGCAATTGACGACGATGCGGGCCACGCCATGGGCGGCGCGGGCCTTGGCGAGCGCCTCGTCGACCGAGGCGTCGCTGGTCACGTCGCAGGCGGCGAAAACGCCGCCGATCTCCTGCGCCACCGCTTCGCCGCGCTCGGCGTTCAGGTCGAGCAATGCAACCTTCACGCCCTGGGCCGCGAGCATGCGCGCCGTTGCCTCGCCGAGGCCGGACGCGCCGCCGGTGACGATGGCGGCGAGGGAGGAATCGAGCTTCATGGCGCTTCCTTTGGCGTTTCCCTGAATTTGTCTGAAAGCCGGTTTAGAGGGGGGCGAACGGCTCTCCAAGCCGGTTTTCCGAGAAGCCTCTTGTGCAGGATTGCGGCGGGGCCATCTTTCGTCACGCGCGCCGTTGGGGTGTGCGATCAGCGCGTCGGAAGGCGCGAAGGAGCAAGACAGGAATGAGCCAGGGGTTCAGCGCCCGCTTCACCAACGAGGAGATGGAGGCGATTCGCAAGAGCCTGCGCGACGAGGCGAAGTTCGGGACCGAGTTCATGGCCCGGCTGAGGCGCGTCGCGAAGCGTATTCCCTTTGCCGAGGACCTGATGGCGGCGTGGTTCTGCGCGCGCGATCCGGCGACGCCCCGGCGTGTCAGGCTGACGCTGCTCGCCGCGCTCGGCTATTT
>JARYGW010000578.1:0-1747 GCA_033792295.1 Allobosea sp. | reverse complement strand
CGAGCTCGGGCGTCGCCGCCAGCCGTGCCACCGCGCTGAAGCGGGCAGCGGCGCGCACCAGCCAGTTCGGCAGGACCCGCGTCGGAACCCGGCGCGCCTTGTCGCCAAGACCGCCCTTCAGCGCCAAGGCGATCTCCTGCATCGTCATGAAATCTCCCGCGACCGCGAGAAAGCGTTCTCCGGCCGCTGCCGGATCGAGCATGGCGCGCAGATGCAGCTCGGCCACGTCGCGGACATCGACCACGCCGAACATGAGCTGCGGCAGCGCCCATGGCCGCCCCTCCAGCAAGCTCTTCACGAGCACGATCGAAGGGGAAAGGTCGGGCCCCAGCAGAGGGCCGAAGATGCCGACCGGATTGACCACGGCAAGCTCCGTTCCCTGCCCCTCGCCATCCACGAATTCCCAGGCGGCCTGCTCGGCCAGCGTCTTCGATTTGGGATAGGCGGCGAGCCCGGGCGCAGCGGGGTCGGTCCAGTCCCGCTCGTCGTAAGGACGCCGCCACGGGCGGCCGTAGCCGACTGCGGCGAAGGACGAGGTCAACACCACGCGACGGACGCCCGCCCGATGCGCGGCGCGCAGGACGCGCAAGGTGCCTTCGCGAGCCGGTCGGATCAGTTCCTCCTCGTTTTTCGGCGCGGTCGTGAAAAGCGGCGAGGCGACATGGAGCACAAAGGAGCACCCTGCCGCGGCATCGTCCCAGCCCTCGTCCGACAGCAGATCCGCGAAGGCGACCTGCAGGCGCCCGTCGATATCGAGTCCCGAGACGGCGAGTGCGGCGCGCAATTCGGCCTCGCGCGCCGGCGAGCGCAGGCTGGCACGCACGGCATAGCCCATCTGGAGCAGGGCCAGAATGCAATGTCCGGCCACGAAGCCGGAGCCTCCGGTGACGAGAACGGTTTCGCGGGCCATGTCGAGGTTTCCGATTTTGAGGCGCAGCCGCGTTCAGATAACCCCGGACTCGTCGACATGCGAGGAAGGCCGCGACCGGCCCATGAAAAAGGCCGGCGCAAATGCGCCGGCCTCTTCAAAATCCGTGTCGCCCTGCGAGGCTGGTACGCCGAGTCAGAGCGTATGGCCGCGCTTGCGCATTTCCTGCGAGAAGCGGTCGAACAGATAGTTGCTGGTCTGGACGCTCCAGGGCTGCAGCACCGGGAAGATGTCCTTCATCGCCTCCGCGCGCAGGCTGGTGTAGCGCTGCCCGACCGGTGACTTGAAGAATACGACGACCGCCTTGAGGTCGTCTTCCGTCATCTTGCTGGCGAAGACGGCGGCGGCCGTCTTCGCCATTTCATCGGCACGCTTTTCGGCTTCCGGCTTCAGCTCGGCGACGACCGCGTCCATGTCCTTCTTCATCTCGGGCCGCGTCGCGACGAGCTGCTGAGCGCTGTCCTCGAACTCCTTGTAGATGTTCGTGATGTTCTGCGTGACGCCCGTCAGGTCCATGACCTCGCGGGCCGCCTGGAGATGGCTCGGCGTCAGGCTCGGGGCCTGCGCGAAAGCGGGGGCGGCGCAGAAGAGCACCAGGCCCAGAAACGCGCTGGCGAGAGAGTGGCGGACCATCGATTCAAAACCCCTTCGTCTTTGAGGAAGCGGCCGGGAAACCGACTGCGCTCCCGGCCCCGCGGGCCGCGTTCGCGCGTTCCTTAGCGTGGATCGCGCCGGAATGGAATCACTCGATCCGGCCGAGGAGCCTCAGCCCCTCCGCGCCGGCAAGGATGGCTCCGGTCGCGAGGCCGATGAACAGGC
>JARYGW010000577.1:0-1748 GCA_033792295.1 Allobosea sp. | reverse complement strand
CGTACCGCCGAAGATCGAGACCGTCAGCGCATAGGGCACCGCGACGCCGGTCGCGCGGATCGAGGTCGGGAAGAGCTCGGCCTTCACCACCGCGTTGATGGAGGTGTAGCCGGCGACGAAGACCCAGGCGCCTGAGATCAGCAGGAAGGCGATCCAGGGCGACTTGGTGCCGGCCAGCGCGGTCAGGATCGGCACGGTGAGCAGCGTGCCCGCCACGCCGAAGAAGATCAGCATCGGCTTGCGGCCGATCCTGTCGGAAATCAGCCCGTAGATCGGCTGCAGGATCGAGGCGAAGATCAACGAGCCGGCGATGACATAGGTCGTCACGATGTCCGACAGGCCCACCGTCTGCTTCACGAAGGTCTGCATATAGGTGGTGAAGGTGTAGAAGGCTGCGGTGCCGCCGGCGGTGAGGCCGACGACGATCGCGACCTCGCGCGGATATTTCAGCAGGCCGCGCAGCGAGCTCTCGCGCTTCAGGCCGCTCTTCTTCGCGGCCTCGAAGGATTCCGTCTCGTGCATGTGCCGGCGCATGATCATGGCGGTGATGGCGAGGCCCGCGCCGATGACGAAGGGGATGCGCCAGCCCCAGGCGACGAGCTGCTCATGGGTCAGGAAGACGTTCTGGAGCAGCAGCAGCACGAGGATGGCGGTGAGCTGCCCGCCGATCAGCGTGACGTATTGGAAGCTGGAATAGAAGCCGCGATGCTCCGGGTCGGCGACCTCGGTGAGATAGGTTGCGCTCGCTCCATATTCGCCGCCGAGGCTCAGCCCCTCGATGACGCGCGCCAGCGCCAGCAGGGCGGGGGCGGCGAAGCCGATCGAGGCATAGGTCGGCGTTACGGCAATGATGAGCGAGCCGAAGCACATCATCACCACCGAGACGGTCAGCGACAGCCGCCGCCCGTAACGATCCGCGAGATGGCCGAAGAGCCAGCCGCCGACAGGCCGCACGATGAAGCCGGCCGCGAACAGCGTCGCGGCATTGAGCTGCTGCACCACCGGATCGTGGGAGGGAAAGAAATGCGGCGCGAAATAGAGCGCGAAGGCGGTGTAGGCGTAGAAATCGTACCACTCGACCAGATTGCCGACCGAGCCCATGAAGATCGCCTTGAGGCGGCGCTTGGCGTCGGCCAGCTCGATCGGATGGGGATGGGGCGTCGCGGCGGTGCCGGAAGTCGTGTCGGTCATGACGGCCTGCTGATGCTTGGGAGCGTCAGAGGCGAACGCGCGGCCGGGCCACGGGCAAGGTCTGGCAGCCCCCGATGGGCGGCGTGAAACCCGGTTTATGCGCCCCTTTCCGCCATGCGTCTACGGGCGCCTGCTACGTTCGCGCTGCCCCATTCATGCGTGAATCGCATGGGGCTTTTGTGGCTGAGAGTCGATCTAGGGCCGGGCGAGCTGCGGGCTGAGATTCGGCGCGAGGTTCGGCGCGACGATCCGAACGGCGCGGCGCTCGCCGGTGACGCTGCGCGACTCGCTCTTCAGCCCGTCCTTCTTGTCGAGCACCTTCTCGCCGATCGTGTCCGGGCCGACGCCCGCCGATTCCGTGCCTGAAGTGGGCGAGTCCTCGGAGGGCATGGGCTTCTCTTCCGGGATGGCCGGCGCCGCTGCGGCTGCCGGGGCCGGCTGGGCGGCCGCGCCGCGCTTCTTCGGGTCGGCCTTGGGGCGCGAAAGTTCGGCGGCGCGCTGCTCGGTGACGATGACGTCGCCCTTGCGCTTGTCGAGCAGGTATTCGGCGTTCCTGA
>JARYGW010000576.1:0-1756 GCA_033792295.1 Allobosea sp. | reverse complement strand
AACGACGCGCTCCAGATCGTCCGCGAAGTCAACCCGATCATGGGGCTGATCGGCACTGCCTCGCAGGAACAGGCGACGACCACGGCCAAGCTCTCCCGCAACGCGCGCGAGGCCGCCGATTTCGTCAATGGCGTGGCGCGCCGCGCCGACGAGATCGACCGCATCGCCCAGACGACGATGCTGGAGAGCGAGCAGGTCCGTCGCGCCACCGAAAGGGGCGGGCGCCTCGTCGGCAACATGCTGCGGCGCTTCAAGCCGACGCTCAGGCATTCGCCTTTCGCCGACCGGCGCCGCTACGACCGCTTCCCGGCAGCGCGCGTCGCGCGGCTGTCGCTCGGCGACCTCGATATCACCGGAGAGGTCATCGATCTCGGCCGGGGCGGAGCCCTGCTGGCCGATGCGCCAGAGGCTCGCCGCTGGTCCGGTGCGTCCGGCAACGTCACGATCGACGGGCTGCCGACATTGCCCTGCCGCATGACCGCGGTGAGCGACAGCGGTCTGCATATCGCCTTCGCGCCGGAAGCGGCGGCGGGCAGCGACGCGCTGGCGCTCGCGATGGAGGAGATTGAACGCAGCTACCGGCCGCTGATCGAACGCGCTCAGGATTTCGCCCGGCAGATCGGCGCGGCGATGGAGCTGGCCCTCGATCGGGGGCTGACCAGCGAGGCCGAGCTGTTCCTGACCCGCTACTCCGCCATCGGGGACAGTGAGCCGCGTCAGTATCTCAGCCCCAGCTTGCCCGCGCTCGAAGCCGTGCTGCCGCCTGTTCTTGCCCAGATGCTCGCCAGCGACCCGCGCATGGCTTTCGCCGTCGCCGGCGACCGCAATGGCTATGTCCCGGTTCACAATGTCGCGTTCTCGCTGCCGTCGCGCAGTGGCGACCGCGCCTGGAACGCCGTCCATGCCCGGAACCGGCGGATCTTCGACGATCGCATCGGCATCGGTTTCGGCCGCTCCGTCCGTCCCTTCCTGGCTCAGCGTTCCCTGCAGGATATCGGCCGTGGGCTGGAGATATTAAGCGAGATCGGTGCTCCCGTCAGAGTGCGCGGTCGCCATTGGGGCGGAGTGCGGACGGCCTACAGGCTCTGATCAGCGGGACTTAGAGCCTGTCCCAGCTCACACTGACGTTTATCTTCCGAAAGGCCTGCTGCCAGAGCGTGGCGGCCTGTTCGAGGCGTTGCGGCTCGTAGAGACCCTGCACCTGATGCACGCTCAGCGCCCAGCTCGCGGCGCCGGAATTCTGCCAGACCTTCGCCAGCAACTGCCTGAGCTTCTCGGGATCGCGTGCGCCAGCGCCGTTGCCGAAGACGGTGTACTGGTTCGAGTTCTGCAGCATGTCGGAGACGAGCAGCAGCTTGCGATCCCCGGTCTCGATCCGGTTCTCACGCCGCGACACGACGTCGCCGATGGCCTCCACGATCGGCGACTGGTTGCCCTTGCCGGGCTGGGTCAGGATCTTCAGGGCGTCGTCGAGCGGGCGACCGAACTTCTCGACCCATTTGACGTATTCGCGGCGCGGATTGCCGATGAACTCGCTTGCCGTCTTGCCCGGGTTGCACAGCGAGATCAGCGCCGGGAAGCCAGGCTCGAACACATCGTTGAAAACGTAGATCGACAGCATCCGGTCGGCCGGCAATTCGTCGCCGACCTGCTTGACCAGCGCCTTCAGGCGCCCGGCCTGGACCTCGCTCCAAGGATCGCTCTTGTCGACGAGGATCAGCGTTTGTCCAACCGGGCCGGTCTTCGGGCAGAGCGT
>JARYGW010000575.1:792-1756 GCA_033792295.1 Allobosea sp. | reverse complement strand
GCTGCGTCGTCGTGTACATCTCCATGTCGACATAGAGCTTGGTGTAGGTGTCGGGGTTGGCGACATCCGATGAGAAGAACACCGAGGCCGTCACCGACTTCAGCTCGAGATCGATGCCGGCGCGCTGGCAGGCCTGCTTGATGATGGCCTGGGTTTTCTGGCGCGGGGCGTTGATTGAGGTCTGGAAGACGTATTTGAGCTTCTTCCCGTCCTTCTCGCGGATGCCATCCGAGCCCTTCTTCCAGCCGGCATCATCGAGGATCTTGTTCGCCTTCTCGATGTTGAACTCGTATTTCAGCTTGGTCGACTTGAAGCGCTTGGGTTCGTTGACGAAGCTCGCCGTCGCGGTGCCGCCGCGGCCATAGATGAACTTCTGCACCGAGTCGCGGTCGATCAGCAGGTTGATCGCCTGGCGCACGGCCGGGTCGCTCAGCGTCGGGTGCTTGGTCTTGATGCTGGAGCGCTCGCCGTCGACCTCGGTCCAAGGATCGGTCGGGTTCAGGATGATGAACTCGATATCGCCGGAGGGCACTGTGCTGACCTTGCCGCGGCCGCCGGTCTCCATGCGCTTGAGGACCTCGTCCTCGACCTGCAGGTTCCAGGCATAGTCGTATTCGCCGGTCTGCAGCACCGCACGGGCCGCCGAGACCGCGTCACCGCCGCCCTTGACCTCGAGCGTGTCGAAGAAGGGCTGGTTCTTGATGTGGTAGTCCGGGTTGCGCTCCCCGGTGAGGACGTCGCCCGGCTTGAAATCGACG
This sequence comes from Allobosea sp., assembly GCA_033792295.1. GTDB lineage: Bacteria > Pseudomonadota > Alphaproteobacteria > Rhizobiales > Beijerinckiaceae > Allobosea. Next base: position 998 of record JARYGW010000575.1, on the reverse strand, counting down.
AACTTGTAGGGCCCGGTGCCGATCGGCTTGAGATTGTCCGGCGCCTCGCGCGACTTCGCGCCGACATAATCACCGAAGCGGTGCTTCGGCAGGATCTGGCCGGAGACGCCGACGAAGGGGTCGGCCCAGAACGGCGTCGGCTGCTGGAACGTCACCTTGACGGTGAGGTCGTCGACCTTCTCGACCTTGATGTTGGCGTAAGCGCC
>JARYGW010000575.1:0-779 GCA_033792295.1 Allobosea sp. | reverse complement strand
GCGGTCGCCGGATCCTTGGCATATTCCCAGGTGAAGACGACGTCATCGGCGGTGAACGGCTTGCCGTCATGCCATTTTACGCCCGGTTTCAGCTTCCAGGTGACGGTCAGGCCATCGGCGGAGAGGCCGCCATTTTCCTTGGTCGGGGCCTCCGCGGCGAGGCAGGGGATGAGGTTGCCTTCCTTGTCCCAGCCGGCGAGCGGCTCATAGAAGATGCGCGAGGCGATCTGGTCCTTGGTGCCCGAGGCGAAATGCGGGTTGAGCAGGGTCGGCGCTTGCCAGAGCAAGACTTTCAGCGGGCCGCCGCCGCCGGCCTTGGTCGGCTTGTACTGAAGTGTAGCATCCGCCATCGCCACATCGCTCCAGACCAAGATCTGGCTCGCGATCGGCGCCGCGACCCCAACCGCAGCCATCCTTTGAATGAAGGAACGCCGCGACAACGTGCCTTCCTTCACATCCGCGATCAGGCCGCGGATTTGCTGCTCATTCATCGAATTGCCTCCACCTTCAGAAAACAAAAAGCATCCCCAGCGCTGGACGCGCCATTTTTCTTGGTTGCTGCCCCAGCAAGGCATGGGCCAACGAACGCGTCAACTGTGCGGCGCACAGTCCGATGCGGAGTTGGGGCGGGCAGCACGGCCGGGGTGCTTGTTTTTCCGGTGTTTTGCAAAAAATTGCGCTGGTCTCGCAATTTTATTCGATTCAATCGGTGAAGACGACCGTTTTCTGCCCATTGAGTAGCACCCGGTCCTCGAGATGGTGGAGGACCGCGCGGGCCA
>JARYGW010000574.1:0-1759 GCA_033792295.1 Allobosea sp. | reverse complement strand
CTGCGGCCCGAGCGCGTGCGCCTGCACGGGCCGACCGACGACGCCCCGCCGCGCGCCACCCTTCAGGTCGAGGACGCGACCTATGTCGGCGGGCATGTCGACTACCTGCTCGGCTTCGCCGGGGGCGGCAACCTCGCCCTGCACGAACCCACCGGCGCCTCGGGGAGCCCGCGCCGTGCGGCCGGCGAGACGGTCGCCATCACCTGGGACGGGTCGAGCGAACGCCTCTTCGGCAGCGACGATGCCGCGGTCGCGGCCCAGGCGGCCTGAAGCGCTTCATCGAATCGACGATCAGAAACCAGAAACAAGGGGATCACAGACCATGTCCGAACTATTCAAGCCTAGCCGACGCAGCATCATCACCCTGGCGGCTGGCGCCGCTGCAGCACCCTTTGCCCCCGCGATCCTGCGCGCCCAGCAGGCTTCGGGCACGGTGGTGATGAGCACATGGGGCGGCGACTACGCCAAGCTGCTGACCCAAAACATTGACGATCCGCTGCTCAAGCCCAAGGGCATCGAGGTGGTGCAGGATGCAGGCACGGAGCCGACCCGTGTCGCCAAGGCGATCGCCCAGCGCCGCCTGCCCCGCGGCAGCGTCGACGTGATCTCGGTCCAGGCGCCGGCCGCCTATGACCTCGAACAGGCCGGCATGCTGGAGCCTCTCGACGAGAGCAAGGTTCCGAACCTGAAATACGTCCAGAAGGCCTTCGCGACGCCCTACGCGATCCCGCACATCTACAGCCCGCAGGTCATCGCCTATAGCCCCGAACGCGTGAAGGAGCCGCCGAAGAGCTTCTCCGATCTCACCAGCGAGCGCTATGCCGGCAAGGTCGGCATCCTCGACAACAGCTACATCTGGGTCGCCATGGCGGCGGCGCTGAAGGAGCAGGGTGATCCCGGCAAGATCGCCGAGGTCAAGGCGGTCATGGAAAAGCTCGTGAAGAGCGGCGCCAAGACCTATACCTCGACCGAAGCTTTCGCGCCCGGCATCAAGTCGGGCGAGATCGATGTCGGCCTCGTCTGGTTTGCGCGCGTGCTGTTCTGGTCCAAGGGCGGCGTCGAGATGAAGGCGGCTTTCCCGGCGGAAGGCTGCATGACCTATGTCTCCAGCATGGCCGTGCTCAAGAACGCGCCGAACAAGGCCGCCGCCTTCGCCTATCTCAATGCGGCGCTCGATCCGGCTGCACAGCGCGGTTTCGCCGACAGCATGGGCTACCATCCGACGATCACCAACGCTGCCCTGCAAGGCGACGTCGCCAAGCGCCTGGCCCTGCCAGAGCCGCCGCCCAAGCTCATCCCGGCTCCTTACCCGCAGCTCAGCGTCGTGCGCGACGACATGAACGACTGGTGGCGCCGCCTGCTGGAGCGCCGCTGATCATGACGAAACGCCGGCCCGAGGGGCTTACCGCTACGCTGCTCATCGGGCCGGCGACCATGGTCGTCCTGCTCTCGCTCGTCCTGCCGCTGGCGCTGCTCGCGCGCTACAGCCTGAACCGTTACGACCGCCGCACCTTCATGGTGGAGGCGTTCACGCCCGAAAACTATCTGCGCTTCGTCACCGATCCGTTCTATACGGGCGTGCTCTGGACCACCTTCAGCATCGCCGTCGTGACGACGCTGCTGTGCCTCGTCCTCGGCTTCCCCGTCGCCTACAAGCTCGCCCGCTCGCAGAGCCGGTGGAAATCCATCGGTGTCCTGCTCGTCATCCTGCCGCTCTTCATCGGCAGCACGGTCCGGGCGCTGGGCTGGATGGGCGTGC
>JARYGW010000573.1:0-1762 GCA_033792295.1 Allobosea sp. | reverse complement strand
GGGGGATTTCGGCTCGGGAACCTCCAGCCGTTCGAGCCGGCTGCGCTATTCCGGGCTGGCCTATTTCTCGCCCGACTACGAGCTGTGGCGCTTCGCTTATCGTCCGCGCGACCTGATGCAGCGGGTGCGGATGGCCAAGCTGGCGATGGAATGCCGCACCGAACTCGCGAGCACCATGCCGGAGCGGGTGAGCCGGCATACCTTCTTCTTCCCGGTCTACGAGGGCGGGGAGTATCCGGGCTGGAAGGTCGATCTCGGCTATCGGGCGCTCGGCCTGTTCGGGTCCGCCCAGGTGCCGCTGAACTACAGGCGCCTGCCGGCGGCGGACGCTGCGCGGCAATTCGGCCTGGTGGCGCTGATGGATCGGCGACGGCTGAACAGCGTCGCCGTCTTCGATGAGTACCAATACAACTGGGCTGAGCGGATCTGCTTCGACACGATCCTCGACGCCGAGCGCTGCGGCGCCATCGCGCGCAACTACACGGAGGCGGCGCGGCTCGAGCCGATCGCGGGAGGAGGCTGGCGCGTCGTGCTGGCATGCGGGACAGCCCCCGGCGCGAGGGCGACGGTCGACGCTGCGACGATTGTCAACGCCGCCGGTCCCTGGGCCGACCGCCTGCTTCGCCGCACGGCCGGGCCAATACCTCAGAAGAAGCACCTTGTCGGCATCAAGGGGGTAAACCTCGTGGTGAAGCTGCCGGATTCCTGCCGTGGAACCGGCTTCGAGATGATCTCCAGCATCGGCCAGCCCTTCTATTGCATGCCCTGGGGCGATCATCACTTCTTCGGCCCCACCGAGACGATCTTCGAGGACGAGCCGGCTTCGGTCCGCGTGCTGCCGGAAGAAGCCGAGTTCATCATCGCCGAGACCAATCGTGCGCTGCCCTCGCTGAACCTCACGACCCGCGACATCGTCTATCGCTGGGCCGGCGTGAGGCCGCGGACGACGAGCGACAAGGCTTCCGGCGTGAAGTCGCTCACCATCCACGACATGGCGGCAGAGGGTATGCCGGGCGTTCTGACCGTGACCGGCGCGCCGATCATGGTCCACCGGCATGCCGGGCGCAGTGTCGCGGCGCAGGTAAAGGGCATGGTCCGGCCGGCGGGGGTGCCGACACCTTTGTCCTACGGCGCTTATATGCCGCCCGGCGAAGGGGACTTGTCGCCCGAGCGGCTGCGCCATGTCGCGCGGAACGAGCATGTCGAGTCGCTCGTCGACCTGCTGTTCCGCCGCGTGCTCGTGGGTTGGCAGCCCGAGATGGGGCTGGGCGAGCTGCGTCTGGTGGCTGATACCGTGGCCGATATCCTCGGCTGGGACGAGGCGCGGATCATCCGCGAGATCGAAGCCTACCGCCGCTTCGTCATCGAGAATTTCGAGCCGCGCGCTACGAACGCCGCACCGGCGACGCCGGAGGCCGCGTGATGCGCATGATCGATGCCGGCACGGTCCACCGGCTGCTCGACTGGCCGGGCGCGCGCGAGGCGATGTGTCTGGGCCATCTCGGCTCAAAGCCGAAGATCGGCCGCCTTGCGCTCGATCAGCCGCGCGAAGGCGGCCAGCCCGATATGCTGCTGGCAGTGCCGGCATGGCAGGATGGGGAGGCGCTCGGCATCAAGGTCGTGACCTCCTTTCCGGGAAATGTCGCGACCCATGGTCTGCCTACGGTGGACGCGCTGTATCTCGTCTTCGACCCGAAGACGGGAAAGCCGCAGGCGGTCATCGACGGCGAGGCGCTGATCTTCCGCAAGACCGCCACCGATA
>JARYGW010000572.1:0-1772 GCA_033792295.1 Allobosea sp. | reverse complement strand
AGTAAAATCAATAACTTGGCGCGGTCTACGGGAATCGAACCCGTCTTCCCAGCGTGAAAGGCTGGTGTCCTAACCGATAGACGAAGACCGCATGCTCTCTGCGGCCAAGGCCGCGTCACGAAGCGGGGCGAGGTATAGTGGGGGGAATGCCGCTCCGCAAGCACCCGTTCACAAGAATCGTGAGCCGGCCTTCCACTTTCGCAGCGAGGGGCGCAGTGGCGATCAGACCGGCCTGGCAAGGTCGAGAATACGCAGCTCCGCCGTCTCGTTGCCGCCCCAGCGGTTGAGGCTCAGCGTCGCGGCGAGATGGACCGTCTCGCCACGCGCCGCCAGCAGCGCCTGCCCCAGCGGCTCCTGCGCGGCACGGAAGGCGACACCGCCGATGCTGGCCCCGTCGCCGCTCCGCAGCTTGATCCTGACATGGCCGCCGCTGCCGATCGGGATCGCGTCGGTCAGCCGATGCGCCGGGAAGACGAAGACCGGCTCGGGGCTGCCCGCACCGAAGGGGCCGGCCTTCTCGATCTCGGCGACGAGGCGCGGACTAGCTCCGCCGGCGCTCAAAGCTGCATCGACCAGCAGCGCCTCGGCCTCGCTGGCGCCCGCGACCTCGCGGGCGAGATGCTCGTTCAGGAAGGCGTGGAAGCCGTTCGCCTGGCCCTGTCCGAGCGTGACGCCGGCCGCCATCGCGTGACCGCCACCCTTCACCGCCATGCCAGCCTCCACCGCTGCGCGCACGGCCCGGCCAAGATCGACGCCCGCGACCGAGCGGCCCGAGCCGGTGGCACCGCCCTCCCCGTTCAGCGCCAGCGCGAAAGCCGGGCGGCGGAAGCGTTCCTTCAATCGCGCCGCCACCAGCCCGACGATGCCGGGGTGCCAGTCGGCGCTGGCGGCGAGCAGCACCGGCAGGTTGCCGCCGGCCTTCTCGAATTCGTGCTCGGCCTGAGAAACCGCCTCAAGCACCGCGAGGCGCTCGATCTCCTGCCGCTCCTGATTCAGACGGTTGAGCTCGGCGGCGATGGCCCGCGCCTCGACCTCGTCGGCGGTCAGCAGCAGGCGGGCGCCGAGCGCAGCGTCGCCGATGCGCCCGCCGGCATTGATGCGCGGGCCAAGCAGGAAGCCGAGATGCCAGGGTTGGACCGGCCCGTCGAGGCCCGCGACATCCATCAGCGCGGTCAGGCCCGGACGGATGCGGGCGCGCATCATGGCGATGCCCTGCCGGACGAAAGCACGGTTGAGCCCACGCAGCGGCACGACGTCGGCGACCGTCGCCAGCGCGACGAGATCGAGCATAGCGAGGAGGTCGGGCTCGCCGCCGCGCTGCGCCCAGACACCTTGCCGGCGCAGCTCCCGGCTGGTGGCCACGAGGGCAAGGAAGACGACGCCGGCGGCGCAGAGATGCCCCAGGCCGGAGAGATCGTCCTGACGGTTGGGGTTGACCAAGGCTTCGACGGCCGGCAGCCGCTCCGGCGCCTGGTGATGGTCGAGCACGACGACGTCGAGGCCGAGCCGGCGGGCCTCGGCCAGCGGCTCCTCGCTGGTCGTGCCGCAATCGACCGTCACGAGGAGCGTTGCCCCCTCGCCCGCCAGCATGCGGATCGCCTCGCTGTTGGGGCCGTAGCCCTCGATCAGCCGGTCGGGGATATGGATGCGCGGACGGGCACCGGCCTCGCGCAGGAAGCCGGCGAGCAAGGCCGAGGAGCAGGCGCCGTCGACGTCGTAATCGCCGAAGATCGCGACCTGCTCGCCGGTCGCGCCGGCGCGGGCCAGACGCG
>JARYGW010000571.1:0-1796 GCA_033792295.1 Allobosea sp. | reverse complement strand
AGGCATCAACGATTCCGCCGTCGCGCTGATGCAGCAGGCCGGCTACACCAATCTGGAACGGCTGCCCAAGGCACTCGACCGCACTGCCCTGATCGAGAAGATCCGGGGCGTGCATGTGCTGGGCATCCGCTCGCGCACCCAGCTCACGCCTGAGATCTTTGCGGCTGCCGACCGGCTCTTCGCCGTCGGCTGCTTCTCGGTCGGCACCAACCAGGTCGATCTGGAAGCCGCCCGGCAGCAGGGCGTCCCGGTCTTCAACGCCCCTTTCTCCAACACTCGCAGCGTCGCCGAGCTCACCATCGGCGAGATCGTCATGCTGCTGCGCCGCATTCCGGATCGCTCGCGCTCGGCCCATGACGGCGGCTGGGACAAATCGGCCAACGGCTCCTTCGAGGTGCGTGGCAAGACGCTCGGCATCGTCGGCTACGGCAATATCGGCAGCCAGCTCTCGACGCTGGCCGAGGCGATGGGCATGCGCGTGATCTACCACGATCACACCGACCGCCTGCGTCACGGCAATACCGAGCCGGTCGACAGCCTCGACACATTGCTCGCCACTGCGGACATCGTCTCGCTGCATGTTCCGGAGACGCCCCAGACGGCGGGCATGATCGGCGCGGCGCAAATCGCCCGGATGAAGCCCGGTGCCTATCTCATCAACAATTCGCGCGGCACGGTGGTCGATCTCGACGCCCTGGCGGCGGCGCTGAAGGAGGGCCGTCTCGCCGGCGCAGCGGTCGACGTCTTCCCAGTCGAGCCCGCCTCCAATGCCGAGCGCTTCGTCTCGCCGCTCCAGGGCTGCGCCAATGTCATTCTGACGCCGCATATCGGCGGTTCGACCGAGGAGGCGCAGGAGCGCATCGGCGCAGAGGTGGCGCGCAAGCTCGTTGATTATTCCGATGTCGGCGCGACTGTCGGCGCCGTGAACTTCCCGCAGGTGCAGATCCCGGCCCGCGCTGTCGGCACGCGGTTCATCCATGTTCAGCGGAATGTGCCGGGCATGCTGCGGCGCCTCAACGACGTCTTCGCCAATCGCCAGGTCAACATCGCCGCCCAGAACTACCATACCGACGGCGAGGTGGGTTACGCGGTCATCGAGGCCGATGGCGTCACGAGCCCGGAAGCTCGCGACATCCTGCGCGAGATCCGCGCCCTCGACGGCACGATCCGCGCCCGGCTGCTCTATCAGCGCGATTGAAGCTCGGACGTCCGATTTTCAGATCGCCGGGCCTTGGCCAGCGCCCGGCGATCGAGGTTTTTTCAGCGCTTTTCCTTACCGCCGGGTTTGATCGGCGTCTGCGTGGCAACGGGGTCGCTGGCCGGGAAAGTCTCCTTCAGGGCTTCGTCGAGAGCATCGTCCTTGCCGCGCTTGCGTGCGGCCTCGCGCTGCTGCTTCTGCTCCTTGCGCAAGCTTTCCTTGGCAGGATTGGAGGTCGCGTTCATGGTTTCCCCCTTGCTGGCGCCGCGCTGGAATGCGGCTGTCAGCCGAGCAACGCGCCAGCCCTCCTCGCGTTCCGCCAGAACCTCAGCGCAGCCATGCCATGACGCTGCCATCCGCCTCTGGACCGGACAGCGAAGCCTTCCCATCTGGTGAAGCCACGCCATCATCGCCGGTCGCCTCCGGCGCCAGCCAGCAGGGACCATCATGGTCGCGATCTCCGTCCTCGATCTCGTCCCCGTCGTCGAAGGGGAAGGGCCGCGCCAAGCGCTGCTGAAATCGATCGATCTCGTACGCCATGCCGAAGCGCTCGGCTTCACGCGCTACTGGGTGGCCGAGCACCACAACATGGTGGGCA
>JARYGW010000570.1:0-1817 GCA_033792295.1 Allobosea sp. | reverse complement strand
CGCGCAGCTCGATCAGACGCTTCAGGCGGTTGTTGCGGTTGATGACGCGGCGATAGAGGTCGTTCAGGTCCGAGGTCGCGAAGCGGCCGCCATCGAGCGGCACGAGCGGACGCAGATCCGGCGGAATGACCGGGATCACGGTCATCACCATCCATTCCGGCTTGTTGCCCGACTCCTGGAAGGCCTCGATGATCTTGAGGCGCTTCATCAGCTTCTTGGGCTTCAGCTCCGACGTCGTCGTCGCGATCTCATGCTTGAGATCGGCGTTGATCTGGTCGAGGTCGAGCGCGCGCAGCATCTCGCGGATGGCTTCCGCGCCGATCATGGCGGTGAAGGTGTCCGCGCCGTACTCTTCCTGAGCCCGGACGTACTCTTCCTCCGAGAGCAGCTGACGATCCTTGAGTGGCGTCAGGCCGGGCTCGATGACGACGTAGCTTTCGAAATAGAGGATGCGCTCGAGGTCCTTGAGCGGCATGTCCATCAAGAGGCCGATGCGCGAGGGCAGCGACTTCAGGAACCAGATATGCGCGACCGGGGCGGCGAGCTCGATATGGCCCATGCGCTCGCGCCGGACGCGGGCGAGCGTGACTTCGACGCCGCACTTCTCGCAGATGACGCCCTTGAACTTCATGCGCTTGTACTTGCCGCACAAGCACTCGTAGTCCTTGATCGGCCCGAAGATGCGCGCGCAGAACAGGCCGTCACGCTCCGGCTTGAAGGTGCGGTAGTTGATGGTCTCCGGCTTTTTGATCTCGCCATAGGACCAGGACAGGATCTTCTCCGGGCTCGCGATCGAGATCTTGATCGCGTCGAAGGCCTGCTGGACCGGCTGCTGGCCGAAAAGGTTCATGACCTCTTGCTTCATCGCCTGTCTCCTCTAGCCGGCGGGGACGAAGGCCACCCTGCCCGGCTTCTGAAATCCGTGGCCGGCGGCATCAGCGCCGCCGGCATGTACCCAAGGCTTCGAACATGATCCGGAAAAGTGGGAACCACTTTTCCGATAAGATCATGTCCAGTTGACCGCGGCTTATTCAGCCGCTTCGGCCGGCGGCAACTCGCCCGGCTTCACCTTGTTGTTGATCAGCTCGACATTGAGGCCGAGCGAACGCATCTCCTTGACGAGAACGTTGAAGCTCTCGGGGATGCCGGCCTCGAAGTTGTCCTCGCCGCGCACGATCGACTCGTAGACCTTGGTACGGCCCGCGACGTCGTCCGACTTCACCGTCAGCATTTCCTGCAGGGTGTAGGCGGCGCCGTAGGCTTCGAGCGCCCAGACCTCCATTTCGCCGAAGCGCTGACCACCGAACTGCGCCTTTCCGCCCAGCGGCTGCTGGGTGACGAGCGAGTACGGGCCGATCGAACGGGCATGGATCTTGTCGTCGACCAGGTGGTGCAGCTTGAGCATGTAGATGTAGCCCATCGTCACCTTGCGGTCGAACGGCTCACCCGTGCGGCCGTCATAGAGGGTCGACTGACCCGAGCTATGCAGGCCGGCCTGCTCCAGGAGCCGCTCGATATCGGCCTCCTTGGCGCCGTTGAACACCGGGGTCGCGACGGGAACGCCGCGGCGTAGATTCTGGCCCATCTCGACGAGCTCGTTCTCGTCCATCGAGGCAATGATCTCATTGTCCTCGTAGACCGCGTCGAACTCCGCCTTCAGCGCCTTGAAGTCGTTGGTCTTCTTGTAGGCGTCGAGGGCCTTCGAGATCTGCTTGCCGAGGCCGGCGGCAGCCCAGCCCAGATGGGTCTCCAGGATCTGGCCGACATTCATGCGCGAGGGCACGCCGAGCGGGTTCAGCACGATGTCGGCATGGGTG
>JARYGW010000056.1:300-18935 GCA_033792295.1 Allobosea sp. | reverse complement strand
GTCGAGCTCGGCACCTGTCCTGTCTTTCGTGAAGTACATCGCGATGAGCGAGACCACGGCGCAGGCGGCGAGGAAGATCGCGACGGGAGCGACGCTCTGGTCTTTCGCGACCAGCGCCGTCGCGATCAGCGGCATCGGCCCGCCGGCGACGGCCGCACCGACCTGATAGCCGAGCGAGACGCCGGTGTAGCGGACCTCCGCCGGGAAGCTCTCAGCGAAGAAGGTTCCGAGCACGGAGCCGTAGGTCGCCCAGATCACGGCAAAGCCGACCACGGAAGCGCCGACCGCCACGGCGAAGGACTTCTGGTCCAGCAACCGCAGGAAAGGGTAGTAATAGAGGATCGAAACGATGGCACCGATGACGAAGAGCTTCTTTCGCCCGATCCTGTCCGACAGGGAGCCGTAGAACAGCATGGCTGGAATGCAGACCACGGCCGAGATCAGCACGATGTTAAGAGCTTCGGTCTGCGGGAAGCCGACGGTCTTCACCATGTAGCTCAGGGAGAAGGTGGCGAAGAGGAAGAAGGTCGCCGTCTCGACGAATTTCGCGCCGATGACGATCAGCACCGCGCGCCAATGCTCGGTCAGAGTCTCGACCAGCGGAATCTTCTGCCGCGGGGCCTTTGCGGCGGCCTTCTGGGCGGCGACGAAGGAAGGCGTTTCGCCGATGCGCGTGCGAATCCACAGGCCGATCAGGACCAGGACGATCGAGCCCCAGAACGGCAGGCGCCAGCCCCAGCTGAGGAAATCCTCCTGGCTTATGGAAGCGGCGAGCACGGAGGTGCCGATGTTGCCCAGCGCCAGGCCAAGCAGCGCGCCGATCTGCGGCACCGATCCGTAAAGGCCACGTTTCTCGCGAGGTGAATATTCCACGGCCAGAAGCAGGCCGCCGCCCCATTCGCCGCCGAGTGCGAGACCTTGCACCAGTCGCAGCAGCGTCAGCAGGATCGGGGCGAGCAGGCCGACTTGCTGATAGGTCGGCAGAAGGCCCATCGCGACCGTGGAGAAACCCATCAGCGACAGCGTCATGAACAGCGTCTTCTTGCGGCCGATCCGGTCGCCGATATGGGCGAAGATAACGCCTCCGATCGGGCGCACCAGGAAGGCGAGCGCGAAGGTGGACCAGGACAGAAGGTCAGCCACCAGCGGGCTTTCCGAGACGAAGAACATCTTGTTGAACACGAGCGCCGTCATCGTGCCGTAAAGGAAGAAGTCATACCACTCGACGGTCGACCCCACCGCCGAGCCGATCAGCGCGCGGCGTCGGTCGGCCGCTGTGACCATCGCGCTCTTGTCTAGACGTGAATCCGCTGTCGTCGCAGTCATGGACGTGTTTCCTTCCCGGGTTCTGTTGCTTGATAAGGCGACTAGAGCATCGGCCGGAGGAGCGGAATTCAGTATTCGCGAGGCCGATTCTGAGACGGCAATTTAGATCAGCGGGCCGAATGCAGCATTCGGCCCGATAAACTAGGACGCGGGCCTGCCCGCCACTAGGTCGAGCGCGACGTCGACGATCATGTCCTCCTGGCCGCCGACCATGCGGCGGCGGCCCAGTTCGAGGAGAAGTTCGCGTGGCTCGAGCCCATACGTCGCGGCCGCGACCTCGGCATGGCGCAAGAAGCTCGAATAGACGCCGGCATAGCCGACCGAGAGGCTCTCCCGATCCACACGCACCGGCCTGTCCTGCAGCGGACGCACCAGATCGTCGGCCGCATCCATCAGCTTGAACAGATCGCAGCCCGTCTCGACGCTCATGCGGTTCAGCACGGCGATCAGCGCCTCGAGTGGCGCGTTGCCCGCGCCGGCGCCCATGCCGGCCAGTGACGCATCGACGCGCACCGCGCCTGCCTCGATGCCCGCGATCGAGTTCGCAACACCCATCGTCAGGTTATGGTGCGTGTGAACGCCCACTTCGGTTGCGGGATCGAGAGCCGCACGCAACGCTGTGACGCGCTGCGTGTATTGCGGCGGCAGCAGGGCCCCCGCACTGTCGGTCACATACACACATTCCGCGCCGTAACTCTCCATCAGCAGCGCTTGCTCGGCCAGTTTCTCGGGGCTGGCCATATGCGCCATCATCAGAAAGCCGACCGTGTCCATGCCGAGTCTTCGCGCCGCCTCGATATGCTGTCGCGATACGTCCGCCTCGGTGCAGTGGGTAGCGATCCGCACCGAGCGGGCGCCCGCCGCATAAGCTTCCTTCAGATCATGCTCGGTGCCGATCCCGGGGACGAGCAGCACGGTCACCACCGCGCGCTTCATCACCTCCGCGACCGCCTCGATCCATTCGAGGTCGGAATGGCGGCCGAAACCATAGTTGAAGGTCGAGCCCGCAAGGCCGTCACCATGGCTGATCTCGACGGCATCGACTCCGGCGGCATCCAACGCGGCGGCGATGGCGCGCACCTGGTCGAGCTCGTAGCGGTGACGTAGCGCATGCATACCGTCGCGCAGTGTCACGTCCTGAACATAGATCTTGTTCGGATTCGGACGCGCCATCACCGGGCCTCCGCAGTCGTAGTGAAGGAGCCGGCCCAGGAATCGGCGCTGACCAGCGCCGCCGAGGTCATGATGTCGAGATTGCCGGCATAGGCCGGCAGGTAGTGTGCGGCACCCTCGACTTCGAGGAAAATCGTCGTCTTGAGCCCGTGGGAAGCCCCGATGCCGGGGACGTTCACCGGGGCGTTGTGCGGAATCTCTTCGAACTGGACGGCTTGCTTGAGGCGATAGCCGGGCACATAGACCTGCACCGTCCGCTCCATCTCGCGAACAGACGCCTCGATCGCCTCACGCGACCCGCCTTGACTGAGCACGATCACCGTGTCGCGCATGATCAGCGGTGGTTCCGCCGGATTGAGGATGATAATCGCCTTGCCGCGTTCGGCTCCACCCAGGAGTTCGATCGCCTTCGACGTCGTCTCCGTGAACTCGTCAATATTCGCGCGCGTGCCGGGGCCGGCCGATTTCGAGGAAATCGAGGCAACGATCTCGCCATAGATCACCCGGTCGGTCACGCGCTTGACTGCGTAAACCATCGGGATGGTCGCCTGACCGCCGCAAGTTACCATGTTGACATTCGGCTCGCCGAGATTGGCGTCGCCATTGATCGCCGGGATCGTGAAGGGGCCGACGGCCGCCGGGGTGAGGTCGATGACCTTCTTGCCGTCCGCCTGCAGGATTTCGCTGTTGTGCTGGTGCGCTTTTGCAGAGGTTGCGTCGAAGACGACCTTCACCTCGGCGTATTCGGGCATCGCGCGTAGCCCTTCGATCCCCTCATGGCTCGTCGCCACGTCGAGGCGCGCGGCGCGGGCGAGGCCGTCGGAAGCAGGGTCGATGCCAACCAGAACACCCATTTCGAGATGTTTCGCATGGCGCATGATCTTGATCATCAGATCCGTGCCAATGTTGCCGGAACCGATGATCGCGCATTTGACCTTCGACAAAACGCGTTCCTCCTGACCGCGCGCTTGCGCGCGCTTGTTCTTCAGACAAGGCCAAGGCTGGCCTCGGGGCAGAACGCTAGCGGGGCGGCTTGACTGGCGAAATCGGGGTTTTCCCCTATGCGCGCTCGGTCATTCCGCCCTGCTCTCGTGGGCGAGGTGGAGGCGGATCAGTTCCGCAACACTGCGCACGTAGAGCTTCTCCATGACCCGTGCGCGGTGAATTTCGACGGTCTTGGCCGAGATGCCGAGGTCGCCGGCGATCTGCTTGTTGAGCCGTCCCTTGGCCACGGCGTGGAACACGTCGCGCTCGCGCGGGCTGAGCGAAGCAATGCGCTCCGCGGCTTCCGCACGGCGCTGCCAGGCGGTCCGGCGCAGATCCTCGCGCGACAGGCCTTCATGGATGCGCTGGGCGAGGTATTTCACATCAACGGGCTTTTCGACGAAATCGAAAGCGCCTTCGCGCAGGGCTGCGATCGCGACGACGAGGCTGGCGTGTCCGGTGATGAGGATCACCGGCATGTCGATGCCGAGCTCCCTGAGCCGGCGCTGCAGATCGACGCCGCTCAGGCGCTCCATGCGGATGTCGGAGACGACGCAGCCGAAAGTCTCGCGCTTCGCGGCTTCGAGAAAGGCCCCGGCCGAGCTGTAGGGGGCGACTTTCAGCCCTTCGCCCTCCAGCGCCCAGACCAGGCTGTCGCGAACGGCCTCGTCGTCGTCAATCAGATAGACCTGATTCGGCATCGCTTGCCCCCTCCCGTCTCAGCGTGAAGCAGAAGGCGGCGCCGCCTTCGTCGGGCGTCTCGTGCCAGAGCGAGCCGCCGTGATGCTCGATGATCGAGCGGCAGATGTTGAGGCCGACCCCCATGCCGCCGCTTTTGGTCGTCACGAAGGCTACGAACAGCCGGGGAACGTGTTCGGCTGGGACGCCCGGTCCGTCGTCGCGCACGCGGCATTCGATCAGGCCGTCGTCGCGCAGCCGAGCGGAGATCCTGATCCGCGGATCAGGCCGGGTCGCGGCTTCGACGCCGTTGCGGATGAGGTTGAACAGGACCTGCTGGATCAGGATCGGATCGCCGTGGAAGGCTGGCAGGGACGCCGGTATCGTGTTTTCGATGCGCAGATCGGCCAGACCTTCTGTTTCGCCTGCGCTCCGCATCACGTCGGCGACAAGCTCGGCGAGCGAGCAGGCCGCGAAGTGTTCGCTCGGTCGGTCGAGAAAGGAGCGTAGTCGGGCGATGGTCTGGGATGCACGCCGGGCCTGCGTGCTCGCGCGTTCCATCGCCCCGCGGATCGCCGGCAGGTCCGGGGTGTCCTTTTCGAGCCGGCTGAGGGCGCCTTCGCAATAATGGTGCACGGCCGAGAGCGGCTGGTTCAGCTCGTGCGCGATCGACAGCGCGACCTCGCCCGAGGTGACGAGTCGCGCCGTCTGTTCGAGACGCAGCGCGTTGCGGTAACGCCGGGCCTTTTCCTCTTCGCGCCGCCGCCGTTCCTCCTGCTCGCGCGACAGCAGCGCGGCCTGAAGGCGGTCGTTCTCCAGCAGCGTCGCACGGTAGCTCGCCAAGCTGCGCGCGATGTCGCCGATTTCGTCGTTTCGGCGCAGGGCCGGCAGGGTCAGCGCGGCATTGCGCAACTGCGGAATCGCCAGCCGCAATTGGGCCAGCGGTCTGGTGATCTGGCGCGCGACGAGCCAGATGCTCAGGCCGGACATGGCGGCAACCGCGATCACGAGCGCCAGAGCACGCCAGATGTAGAGCGCCATCTGGCGATGCACGTCGTCGAGATAGACGCCGATGCCGATGAACCAACCCCAGGGCTCGAAAGGCTGGATGTAGGACAGCTTCTGTCCTGCAGCCTCGACATCGGCCCGGTAGAATTCGTAGGCGATGAAGCCGCCGCCCGACTGGGCTATCTCTTTTTGCTTGCGGACATAGTAGAGCCCGGTCGAGTCCCGGAAATGAGAGACGTCCGTCCCCTCCAGATCGGGGCGGATCGGGAGGAGGACGGATTTCAGCCCGTAGTCGTCGATGAAATAATAGTTCTCGTCGCCCTTGCGCATCTCGCGCAGCAGCGCGACGGCTTGCGCTTTGGCTCTGTCCTCGGCGAGCCGTCCGGCAGCGGCCAATGCTTGGAAGTGGGTCAGGACCTGAACGCCGCGATCGGAAAGCGTCCGAAGGTTCGCCATCCGTTCGTTCATGACGTAGTCGAAGGTCAGTCGGTAGCCGAGGACGGAGACGGCGGCCAGCACGAGAAGATTGACGAAGCCGATGAGCAGCAGGCGTGAGGAGATGCGTCGCGCGAAAATGGATCCGATCATTGTTTGTGGCGCTCGCTCATCAAGGCGTGATGCTTGATCTCAGTTTGGAAGACCTCTGCACAAAGAACTCCTCCTCACCGGATCCCTGCTTAAAAGCGCAAGACGCTATAGCTGTGGGTTCATCGCACACATCACCTATGTTTGCAGCCTGTGTTTAGGCCCATTAATTGCGGAGAGCGATCAACCTTGATTTCGCCCCGTCATCGCCGGAGTCGTGGTCCTTTCCGAGGTCGAGCGCCTCGATGATCTTCGGACCGGGTGCCTGCCTGAACGAGCGCAAGCCCCCCGACTCTCGCCCACAGGCGCCTCGACAGCATACCGAAGGGCCGGTGGGAGCCGACTAAGAAACACCCCAAGCCGCAGATCCGCGGAAACATCGTCGGCGTTCGGACCATGTGTTATCGGCGAACCGATGTGACCCCAGCTTGACGAGCGATTTCAGAAATTTAAGACGCCGATTTACAGCCGACGAGCCGATGGAAACTCGAGGACCCAAGGGCCCCTTTCAGCGAGGTGGTCCGCCACGCCCGCGCAGACCGATCGCTTCCTTTGTTGTTTGATCGGTGATGGAGTCGTCGAAATTCGTGGCGATTATCCCGGGAGACACTTCGGTCGCGCGCAAGTTGGGCCCAGCCTCCTGCCTGGGCGCTTCTGTTACGCCTGGGAGACCTCGCTATTTCTCCGGACGCGATCGCGCGAGGGACCCTCTACGCACATGAGCCGCCGCCAGAAGTCGGCGTCGGCAGCGTCGTCATTCGTCCGACGGCGCAGAGCTAATGACGCCGTGACAGTGGCCCGGAGGGCAGTCCAGCATCACCCAGGATGGCTATCGAGACCTGTTTCAGCATTGCCAGCGCGAGCAATCTCCTGTTGCCGCCATGCCCCGGGCGGCTGTCCGTGATGCCGGCGGAAGGCGGCGGCAAAAGCGTAAGGTGAGCCGTAACCGATCAGATCCGCGATCTCGGCTAGTTCCTTCTCGCCGCTCCGCAGATAGTCGCGAGCCAATGCCATGCGCCATTCCGTCAGATATTGCATGGGAGTCTGGCCGAGCGCCTCGCCGAAGGCGCGCGCGAAGGACGCGCGGGAAAGCCCGCTGATGTCAGCCAGTTCCGGGACCGACCATGGATACCCAGCCTTTTCGTGCATCGCCTGCAGCGCGCCTTGCAGCCGCGGGTTCGCAGCGGCCCGATACCAACGGGGCGCCATCGGGCTTTGGCGAAAGCTGGTACGGATAGCGAGAACGAGCAGAACATCGAGAAGCCGGTCCAGCACCGTGTTCTGACCCGGCTCGATTGCAGCCAGCTCGCGGGACAGGAGGCCGACGACGTCCCGCAAAGGATCGCCGATCGGTGGCGTGAGTGGCATGACCTGGGGGAGCGCATTGAGCAGGCCGCTCCCGATGTCACCGGAAAAACGATAAGCTCCGCAGAGAAATATCGTTGCCTGCGGGTCACCCGCGAGCTGGTCAGCGCCGTGACGTGCCCGGAAGTCGTCCGGCTCTGCACAAGTCGCGCCAGGCTCGTGGCCGATATAGTGATCACGCCCGCCTCGAACGAGCACAACGTCGCCCGGAGCAAGCTGCATCGGCGACTGCATCGCGTCATCGAACCAGATCCACCCTCGCCCCTGGGCTACGGCATGGACGGCAAGCTGCATCGAGCCGCCAAGCCGGAGACCCCACGGGGGCCGGGTGACGGTTCTGGCAAAGACAGCGCCTGAGGCGCGCGCCCTCGTAAGGTGGTCTACCAGCAGGTCCATTCTTCAGCCACTAAGCAGGACGATCATCGGCGTCAATCGTTTGAGCGTATCAGTTAAAAATATGAGAGGATAGAGAATTGATCCGCTCCCTTGTCATGCTCATCATGCCGCCATACCAAAGACGGAGATCAAGCTTATGATAAATTCGACGCACAGGGCGCTGGTGCTTGGCGGAACGGGGCGAACCGGAGCGCTCGTCGCGCGCAAGCTGGGTGAGCGAGGCATTGAACCACGCACGGCGTCACGTCGTGGCGCCGACGTCGCGTTCGATTGGGATCAGCCGGAGGGTCACGCGCCGGCACTTGAAGGCGTTAGGTCCGTCTACCTCGTAGCGCCCACCCTGCGGATCAAGTTCGCGCGACAGGTTGCCGACTTCCTGGACCTGGCCGCTGCTGCTGGAGTTCGCCATGTGACATATCTCAGCACCTATGGAAGCGTCGAAGCGCCCCCGGAAGTCGATATCCGGGCCGTCGAGCTTGATCTGGCGCGCCGGGATAGCTTCACCCACTCCATCCTGCGTCCCGCCTGGGTCATGCAGAATTTCAGCGACGAGCATCTGCCACTCGTGAACGATACGATTATCGTGCCGACCAGCGGCGGTTCGGAGGCCTTCGTCGATGCCGAGGATATCGCATCCGTGGCTGTCGAGACGTTGGTCAAACCCACCGCCCACAGTGGCGCGATCTACGCGCTTGCTGGTCCACAGGCGCTCACGGTCGGCGAGGTAACCGACATCATCCGCAGGGTCATCGGACGACCTGTCGCCTACAACGATATCGATGCAGAGCTATGGATCAATGGCGCCGTCCAAGCGGGCTTCATCCCCGCTGACTACGCGATCATGCTGCGATGGCTCACTGGCACAATTGCCGCCGGCAAGGGCTCGCGACCAAACCACGATATCGAAAAGGTCACGGGACGCTCGGCGACACGTTTCGAAGAGTTTGCGCGGCGACACGCCGCCGCCTGGGCTCAGCGCGCGGCTGAATGATCGCGACCTCGCAACGCAGCCTCCGTTCCCAAGGAGAGACCAATATGCCTGAGAGTAGTTGTTCTGCTTACGAGGCAGCCGAGCCCTATTCAAGCTCGTGTGAACAGCACTGGGCGACCTCGTCGATGGAGAGCACTTCTTCGACATCCTCGCAGACGACATAGCCTACGAGGTTCGTTGCGATCTGGGCTGGCCTCGCGTGACGAACGGGCGCGCCGAGTTGATGGATCAATGCGAGGGATATGTGAAAGGGATCAGGCTTCGGCCTGCTGACAGGTTGATCGTCAATCGGGCCTGGAAGCCAAAGGTCGCTTGATCACAACGGATACTCTAACCCAAAGCGGTCCAGTTTTAGGGGCTCAGATCAGAATGCTTCCCTGTGTGGGTTGAAGACGCGATCGAGGCGTTGGACGATCTATTTCGTCACGAGGGGGCATTTGCTTTCGGAGAGAGGCCATACGGTCTCCTCTGGAGCGATCTTGCGGACGATCTCGAAATAATCCCAAGGCGCCTTCGAATCAGCCGGCTTCTTGACGCGCGCCAGATACATGTCGCGCAGCACGCGTCCGTCGGCGCGGATGCTGGCGTTGTGCGTGAACGCATCGTTGATCGGCATCGCTTTCATCGCCGCGGCAACCTTGTCCGGATCATCGGTGCCGGCCTGCTTGATCGCCTTGAGATAATGCAGCACCGCACCATAGACGCCGGCGTGCAGCATGGACGGCATCATTCCGGTGCGCGACATGAACGGTTTCGACCAGGCGCGCGAGGCATCGTCCAGGTCCCAGTACGACGCGGTGGTGAGATAGGTGCCCTGAGTCGCCTTCAGGCCGAGGCTGTGCACGTCCTGGAGGAAAAAGATCAGCGCGGCCAAGCTCTGGCCCTGCTCGGTGATGCCGAATTCGCCGGCCTGCTTGATCGCGTTGACGGTGTCGTTGCCGGCATTGGCGATCCCGATCACCTTCGCTCCGGACGACTGGGCCCGCAGCAGGAAAGAGGAGAAGTCCGAGTTGTTCAGCGGGTGGCGAACCGCTCCGACAACCTTGCCCCCGTTCGCTTCCACGACATCGGTGGCGTCCTTCTGCAGCTGGTGCCCGAAGGCATAGTCCGAAGCGAGCATGAACCAGCTGGTCCCGCCCGCCTTGACCACCGCGGAAGCCGTGCCGCGTGAGACGCTGTAGGTATCGTAGGTCCAGTGGAAGCCATAAGGCGAGCACTGTTCGTTCGTCAGCGCGGTCGTTCCCGCGCCGGAATACATCACGATCTTTTTCTTCTCGCGAGCAAGCGACTGGATCGCCAGCGCGACCGCAGAATTCGGAACGTCGACAATCGCATCGACCTTGTCGACGTCGAACCATTGGCGCGCGATGGTGAGCCCGATATCGGCCTTGTGCTGATGGTCGGCCGAGACGATCTGGATCGGTTTGCCCAAGACCGTGCCGCCGAATTCCTTCACCGCCAGTTCCGCGGCGGCGACCGAGCCCTTGCCGGTGATGTCTGCGGTGACGCCGGCCATGTCGGTGAGGACACCGATCTTGACAACATCGTCACCGACCTGAGCGTGAACCGGGCCTGCACAGGCCATGAGCGCGACGGCGCCCGCCAGAAGTCGCTTCATCATCATCCTCCCTCAAATGTCCGCGTTTGCGCGGATCATTGAAAACAAATCCGGTCAGAGACTGCGCTCGCCGAGCCAGCGCAGCAGCCGATCGGCGATCAAATCGCTGTTGTCCTCGATCATCGGCATGTGGCCGTTCCCGCTGATCCCTTCGTCCGGTAGCCAGAGGAACTGGGCGCCGAGGTGCTGTGCGGTCGCCTTGTCCATGGCGCGCGGGTGCCGCGGGTCATGATCACCGGTCATGATCAGGATGGGGGTGTCCTTCAGCGCCTCCGGGTTGGCGATACGCAGACCGCGCCCACCGATATTGAACCGTTCGTTGAACAGGCGGGCACTCTCCGGGACGATAGACAAGCGATATTGGTCGAATGCGGCGGCCGGGAACCTTGGTGCATTGGCCCAGAAGCTGCGTATGAACGCTTCGCCGACCATGACGGGCCTGTCCTCCGGCGTCATAACCGGGCAGCCGAGACTGATATCGTGGCTCAGCTTGGCGACCTCCTCGGGATCCTCCGGCAGGACCGCGAGAATATTGGCCGGCGCGCCGGGAGCGATGCCGAGGATGCCGGCGACGGCATGAGGTGCGCGCTCCGCGATCCACCACGCCATCGGTCCGCTCGCCGAATGCACGAGCAGGATCGCAGGTCCGATGGCTTCGAGCAGAACCCGCAGGGATTCCGCGATAGACTGTGTCGCCAGCCGGGCGAGATCGGTGGAAGCCGGCGAACGCCCATGCCCTGGCCAATCCACAACGAAGACATCGCGTCCGGCTGCCGCGAAGCGCGGTGCCCATCCTTCCCTGCCGTCCGGCGTCGCCAGATAGCACTGCCCGGTGTGGCAGCCGCCATGCACCATCACCACAGGGAGCGTCCGCGCCGCTTCTTTCCCCGGTAGATGATCGACGTAAATCGGGTTCTGTGCCGTGCCGCTGAAGAAGGCACGGGAATAGACGCGCTGCCCTGACGAAGGGCGAGCCAGCGCCGAGGCTAGGCTGCTCATATGTCCTCCCAGAGACAGGGTGCGATGCGCCTGCCATTCTCGTTTCCGAGATGGTACGACCGCGTCATGACCAGGGCAACAGAAAAGTCTCATATGAGACCGAATAAGGGCAAGTCTCCCGCGCCGGCCTCGCAGGTCGGGGCCCTCCGGGACCTGTTGGGCGGAACCGATATCCCGACCGCCTACAAGCTCGGCTATATCCTGAACTTCTATCGCGAGCCGTCATTCCGGCGGATCGAAGCCGAACTCGGTCTCACACGTCCCGAGATCGTGATCCTGCTCGCGCTACATTTCCGCGAAGGCATCACCGCCGCCGAGTTCTGCGAATTCTCGGGCCATCTGAAGGCCGGGGTCAGTCGCGCTGCCATCGCACTTGCTAAAAAAGAGCTCATCACCCGCGTGACGGACCAGAGCGACAGTCGTCGGCAGCGTCTGTTCCTGACGGATGCGGGGCGCGACATCTACCGCCGCTATGCTCCGGCACTGAAGGCACGTGAGGCGGCGATGTTGGCCTGTCTCTCGCATGCTGAGCGCAGGCAGCTGGACGGCCTTCTGGAGAAGCTCGCCGCGCATGTTCCGGACTGGGGCTCGACAGCGGAGCTCTGATCCCGCCGCTGCGGCGCAGCTGAGAGCGGACGTAGATGTCGCAGTATTCCAACCACGAGGTTTTTTTGCTCCAAGCGCCATCGGACGTAGCGCCGCTCCCGGCGCTGGGAGCGGCACCCAAGCGCTTCGTAGAGCAAGTCAGGTCAATTTGGAGATAAGCGCCTCGACGATCTCGGGCGGGCCGATCAACATCGGCTGCCTGACCGGAAACCCGTAATCAGGCTTCAGCAGATCCCCCAGATCGAGCGTCGAGCCGTCCAGATAGCGCTCGACATGGCCGAGCGCCCGCGTGAACGGCAGGGCCGGCGCAAGGTCCCAGAGATAGCAGGGGCCGGTGATGATGGCGTCGCAGCGCCCCGCTACCAGCATCATCAGATGGTAGAGGTTCGAGCCGAGATTGTGCAGCCGATAGCCCTCGACCCGGCGGACATCAATGACATCGTGGATCGCGGTGATCATGATGTTGAGTGTGTCTGCTGCGAGGCTGTCCGGCCGGACGGGCATCGGCGCGCCGTTGAGCAGGGCCACGCCGTCTTCGTAGATGAAGCTCTGGCGCGTCACGGGGAAATGCAGGTAGCCGCTCACCGGCGTGGTGCCGTCGATCAACCCCATGCCGAGCCCCCAGACCGGCAGGCCGCGCGCGAAGGAGGCCGTGCCGTCGAGCGGATCGATCGCCCATTGGCGCGCCGCCGTCGGCAGATAGGATTCGGCCTCCTCCTCCGAGATCACGCCGATCTCGGGCGTATGCGCGACGAGCCTTCGCAGCACATGGGCGGAGGCCGCCTGGTCGGCCTCGGTCACCGCCGAGCCGTCGCGCTTGTCCTGGGCGCTCAGGCGACCATGGAGCGGCAGGGTGATGTCCTCGTATTCGCGGAACAGCTGCTCTGCGAAGGCGCGATGGCTGGTGCCGGCGGGCGGTTGATGAATGGTCACGACATGCCTTTGACGAGGTATTTCTGGGCGGCGAAGCAGAGGATGACGACAGGCAGGACCGCGACGACGCCGAGCGCGGAGACCTCGCCCCAGAGGATGCCGCGCTCGGTCTTGAAGAAGACGACCGCAGTCGAAACCATGTTGACCTTCGACGAGCTCAGGAAGAGCGCATAGGTGAACTCGTTCCAGGCGGCCAGGAAGCACATGATCCCCGTGGCGAACAATCCGGTGCGGACCTGCGGCAGGACGATCCTGACGAGCACGCCGAGCCGGCTGCAGCCGTCGAGCATCGCGGCCTCCTCGACCTCCGGCGCGAGCGCGGCGAGGTAGCTGCGCATCATCAGCACGACGAAGGGCAGGTTGAAGACCATGAAGGTCAGGATCAGGATCGCGTAGGTGTCCAGCATCTCGAAGGTCAGGCCGAGGACGTAGAAGGGCAAGACCAGCGCGATCGACGGAAAGATGCGCGAGGACAGGATGCCGAAAACCACGGCCTCCTTGCGCGGAAAGCTGAACTTGTGGATCGCGTAGGCCGCGAGCGTCCCCAATGCCAGGCAGATGGCCACGTTCGACAGCGACACGATCAGGCTGTCGACGATATATTTGTAGAGGCCGTGACTGACGATCGCGGCCCGGTAGTTGTCCAGCGTCGGGCTGAAGACGAAGCGCGCCGGCTCATAAAGCAGCGCCCGGGTCTTGAGCGAGGTCACCACCATGTAGAAGACCGGGAAGGCGGCGAAGGCGCAGGCGAGGCCGAGCCAGAGATAGTCGCGGGGACGGGCCTGCATCATGTCGCTTGCCCCTTGCGACCGGTCGCCACCATCAGGCCGGAGAGGGCGGTGATGATCAGGACGAGGATAACCGCGGCTGCTGCGGCAAGGCCGACGGAGCCGAGCGTGAACGCCGTCTTGTAAACGTAGAGCGGCAGGATCGTCGTGGCGTTGCCGGGGCCGCCATCCGTCAGCGTGAAGATCGGCCCGAACGCCTGGAAGGCGAGGATGGCCTGGAAGATGCTGCTGCTCAGGATCACCGGCCGCAATTGCGGGACGACGATGAGCCAGAACACCTGCCGGTCGCTGCAGCCGTCGAGCCGCGCGGCTTCGAGCGGCTCGGGCGCGATGTTGCGGAAGCCCGCCAGGATCATCAGCGCCGAGAGCGGGAAGTGCATCCAGACCAGGACGAGCAGGACCGAAAGCAAGGCATAGCTCTGGCCGAGCCAGACGATCTTGACCCCGAACAGACCTTCGACCGCCGCGTTCACAATACCGAAATCGTAGCTGAGCATCAGCTTCCACATCAGCCCGGCAATGGCCGGATTGACCGCCATCGGCAGGATGATCAGCGTCGTCGCGATGTATTCGAAGCGCAGCTTCTTGCTGAGCAGCGTCGCGACCCCCAGCCCGAGCAAGGTCTTGGCCACGACGCTGACGGCCGTGACGACGAGGCTGAGCCATACGGCCGGCCAGAACTCGACCTCCCGGCCCGACAGCAGGCGCCTGTAGTTGTCGAGCCCGACGAATTCGCGGTCGGACCATGTATAGCCGATCTCGAACGAGGTCAGGCTGATATAGCCCAGCAGTGCGATGGGCACCGCGCTCAGCAGCAGCAGAGGCAGAGCCGAGGGCCCCACCCACAGCCATGGCGTCAGGCGCTTCATCATGTCGCGAGCAGCCGCATCGTCATCCGGCCCTCAGATGCTTTTCTTGATCCGGGCGGAAATCTGCTCAAGTTCCGGCTTGGCGGCGGCCAGCGCCTCCTTCGGCGACATCTTCTTCAGCAAGGCCTGCCCGGCATAGAAGCCTGCGGTCTGCTGGATCTTGTTGGCCTCGGGCGTCTGGGGAACCCAGTTGCGTCCGATCGCGAGGAGGTTGCCGGCGGCGTCGAGGCTGTCCTTGATCGCCTTGGCGAGATCAGGATCCTGGGCGGTGAATTCCGGGCTGGTCAGGGTCGAGACGCGCGAGGGCACGCCGCCCTTGGCAATGACGTCCTTGGCCTTCTGCTTGGAGGTCATCCAGGCGATGAAGGCCCAGCCCGCTTCCTTGTTGCGGCTGTTTGCCGGAAGGCCGAGGCTCCAGCCTCCAACCGGCCCGAAGCGACCCTTGGGCCCGGATGGCGGCGCGACATAGCCGACCTTGCCGACGATCTTCGATTTCGTCGGGTCGGTCAGCCAGGGCTGCAGCGAGGTGGCATCGAACCACATGGCCGTCTTGCCGGAGGCAAAGGCGGAGACGGCCGCGTCCCAGCTATAGGTTTCGATATCCGGCGGGGCGTTGGAGAGCAAAGCGAGGAGATATTCGAGCGACTGGAGCGTCTCGGGGCTGTCGACGGCGACGTCCCAGCTCTTCTGGTCGATAACGTTCGCGCCGAAGGCCGGCGTGAACAACTCCCAGCTCAAGGCCAGCGTGCGGCCCGTCTCGGCACGCATCGAGATGCCGTAAAGACCCGGCTCCTTGTTCTGGAAGAAGCGGGCCGTCTCAAGCAGCTCGTCCATCGTGTCGGGCGCCTTCCGACCATATTTCTCGAACAGGTCCTTGCGATAGGACAGGAAGAAGGTCTCCCCGGCGACGGGAATGCCGAGCGTCTTGCCCTTGGCGGTGCCGATGCCCTGCCGATAGGCGACGTGAATGTCCTCGAAATCGTAGTCGTCCGGCGTCGCGGCCTTATCTTTCAGGAGATCGCCGAGATCCGCCAGCATGCGCTTGGCCTCGTATTCGGCAAGCGCCGTGCCGCGCACCATGTAGACGTCGTAGGAGGTGTCGCGTGCCGTCTGGGCGAGCAGCTGCTTGGACATGATCTCGCCGCTGCCGACAACCTCCCACGTCACCTTGATCCCCGTGGCCGCCTCGAATTCCGGCGTCAGCGCCTTCATGGCGTCGGAGGCGGGATGGGAGATGGCGAGGATGCGGATCTCTCGGGCGGGCTTGCCCTTCAGCCCGGCTTCCCACTCGGCGAAGCCGGCCGCCCGAGCGTTCCCTGCCGCGGCTGCGGCGATGCCGAGCGCGACCCCGGACAGCAGGATATCGCGACGTGACAAAACCATGTTTCTCTCCCGCGTCAGAGCTTGTTTGCCCATTTGAGCGCATGTATGCACATATGAGCAAAGTGGTCAATTTAGCTGGCTGAAGAGACCGCCTTGGCGATCCCGTGGTTCCTGGCCCGGTGCATGATCGTGTAACGAGGCCGATAGACGCAGCTGGGAGCCGCTCGATGCCGGAACGGGGATGCTCATGAGCGAAAAGCCTGGTGGAGAGGAAAGCGCCCCGCGCGGGCATGCGGCGCGCTCGGCCGCCCGCACCGTCCAGCTCCTCGAAGTCGCCCGCAGCTTCTACATCGACGAGGAGCCGAAGGTGGCGATCGCCAAGCGCCTGGGGATCAGCCGCTTCGCCGTTTCCCGCCTGCTGGAACAGGCCCGTAGCGCCGGGCTCGTCCGCATCGACATCCGACCGCCTGCCGATGTCGACTTCCTCCTGTCATCGGCACTGATGCACAAGGCGGGTCTGCGGCGCGCGATCGTGCTTCCCGCGACCGATCCGACGTCAGAACTCGCCATCCTCGCCGACGCCGCCGCCTCCTACCTCGTCGAGTCCGGGAACCCGGACGACGTTCTGGGCCTCGTCGCAGGCCGGACCACCAGTCGCATCCTCGACCGGATCGGCGAATTGCCGGGCCGCTCGATCGTCCAACTGTCCGGAGTCAGCCGCGCAACCTATTTCGAGCACAACCCGGCCGAGACGATCCGGGCGATGGCGATGCGGTTCCGCGGCCAGACCTTCCCGATCTATGCGCCGCTCCTGCTCGCCGACGCGGCGCTGGTCGCGTCGCTGCGCGAGCAGATCGGCATCGCCGACAGCATCGCTCAGTTCCGGAAATTGACCCGCGTGCTGTTCTCGGTCGGGGCCTGGAAGCCGGACGGCTCGGGCGTGTTCGAGAGCCTGGACGAGAATGCGCGCACCCAGGGAGCCAAAGCCGGCGCGACGGCCGAGATCCTGGGCCACATCTTCGACGCGGGCGGGCAGCGCATCTGCCGGTCCCTCTCCGAACGCTGCCTGACGATCTCCTACGAAGACTTCAGCGTCGTGCCGGACCGCGTGGCCGTCGGCGGATATGCGCGTGCCGAGGCGGTCCTGGCCTGCGTCCGCGCCAAGGCCGCGACCACGCTCGTGACCGATGCGAAGACGGCCCAGTTCGTGCTGGATTCGCTGCCATGAGCGACGCGGCCAACGCCGAAGCCGGAGGCGCCCGGCGATGAGCATCCTAGTGTGCGGGGAAGCGATCGTCGATCTGTTCGTCAGCGTCGACGATGGAACCATGCAGGCGCAACCGGTCCTCGGCGGCTCGCCCTACAATGTCGCGATCGGCCTCGCTCGGCTCGGTGTCACGACATCCTTCTTCGGCGGGTTGTCCTCGGACGTGTTTGGCGCAGCCATACGGTCGCGCCTCATCGCGGAAGGAATCAGTGTCGCTCACGCCGTCGAGACGGATCGCCTGACCACCATCAGCGTCGTCGGAACGGATACGAACGGGCACCCCGCCTATGCCTTCCATGGCGAGGGCAAGGCCGATCGCAGCATCGGCGTCGCCGACCTGCCGCGGGAGCTCGACAAGGATATCCGCGCCATGGTGATGGGCTCCTACACGCTCGCCGTCGAGCCGGTCGCAAGCGCTCACCTCGCTCTCGCCCGGCGCGAGATGGGCAAAAGGCTGATCTCGATCGATCCCAATCTGCGGCCGACCGTCACGCCGGATATCGCTGATTGGCGGCAGCGTTTCGCCGCGTTCCTCCCGTGCGCCGATATCATCAAGGCGAGCGACGAGGACATCGGCATCGCGTTTCCGGGCCTACCCCATCGCGAGGTGACCGCTAACTGGTTCGCAGCCGGCGCCAAGCTCTGCATCATCACCCGAGGTGCCGAAGGCGCCGTGGCCTGGCGGCCGGGGCGGGACCCCATCGTGGAAGCCGGGCGGCCGGTCGAGACCGTGGACACGGTGGGGGCCGGCGACAGCTTCCACGCCGCGCTGCTCGCGCGGCTCGACCGATACGGCCTCCTGTCGCGCGAAGGCGTGGCTGCGCTCGATGACGCGCATCTGGCGGACGTCCTGGACTTCGCCGTGACGACCGCCGCGATCACCTGCTCGCGCCGCGGAGCCGATCCGCCGCGTCTGGCCGAGATGCCGCCGGATCCGCCCGCCGCAGGCACCTTCCCCTAGAGATCAACCGTTCGCCGGAATGAGACCGCCATGAGCCCGATCGCGCTGAACCGTCGCAACCTCGCGGTCCTGCCGCCTTCCGTGGAAGGCCCGCATTTCGATCCGGCGCGCGTCAGGGCCGGCATCGCCCATATCGGCCTCGGCGGCTTTCATCGCGCCCATATGGCGCGATACGCGCACGAGCTGATGGAGCAGGAGCCCGAAGCGCTCGATTGGGGCATTCTCGGCTGCCTGTTGATGCCGAATGATCGGCGCATGGCGGAAAGCCTCGCGCCGCAGGACGGGCTTTACACGCTCGTCGAGCGGGAGGGGGAGCAGGAGCGCGTCCGCGTCATCGCGTCACTCGCTGGCCTCGTCGATGCCACGCAGTCGAGCGCAGCCCTGCTGGCAAAGCTCGACGATCCGGCGATCAGGATCATCAGCCTCACGGTGACGGAAAACGGCTATTGCCTGAACCCGGCGACGAAGCGCCTCGACCCCAATCATGCGCTGATCCGCGCCGACCTCGAAAACCCGGGCAATCCCCGCAGCGCGATCGGCCTGATCGTCGAGACGCTTCGTCAGCGCAAGCATGCGGGAACGGCACCTGCGACGCTGCTGACCTGCGACAATATCCAGCATAATGGAGAGGTTCTGCGCAAAGCCGTTCTGGCACTGGCCGGCTTGAGGGACGATGCCCTTGCGGCGTGGATCGAAGGCGAGGTCGCCTTTCCCTCGACGATGGTCGATCGCATCACGCCCGTGACGGCTCAGGCGGATATCGAC
>JARYGW010000056.1:0-290 GCA_033792295.1 Allobosea sp. | reverse complement strand
GTTTTCCTGCAGGCCGCCCGGCCTGGGAGAAGGTCGGCGCCCAATTCGTGCCTGACGTCGCGCCCTACGAGTTCATGAAGCTGCGATTGCTCAACGCCAGCCATCTCGCGGTCTCGGGGCTCGGCCAGCTCGCCGGGTATGTAACGATCGACGAGTCGCTGGCGGACTCCCGGATCCGCGCGGTCATGGTCGCCCTGATGGATCGCGAAACGGGACCGACCTTGCCCGACAGCCCGGGTGTCGATCTCGCGGCCTACAAGGCACGGCTCATCGAGCGCTTCGCCAATCCG
>JARYGW010000569.1:0-1844 GCA_033792295.1 Allobosea sp. | reverse complement strand
CTCCTCGCCGTGACGCTGCCGCTCGCAGCACCGGGCGTTGCTGCCGCGATGGCGCTGGTCGCGATGGGCGTCGCGACCGAGCTCACGGCGACGCTGCTGCTCGCACCCAACGGCACCCGCACACTCGCCACCGAGTTCTGGGCGCTGACCAGCGAACTCGACTATGCGAAGGCGGCGCCCTATGCCGCGCTGATGATCGTCCTCTCTTTGCCGATGACCGCGCTGCTGCACGCTCAGGCCCGCAGGTCCCTCGGCTCATGACCCAGCTCGTCATCTCGGATGTCTCGAAGCGCTTCGGCGCGACCACGGCGCTGGATCGCGTCTCTCTCGCTGTGGAGAGAGGTTGCCGCGTCGCCATCGTCGGACCGTCAGGCTCGGGAAAGACGACGCTGCTGCGTGTCATCGCCGGCTTCGAGGCGCCCGACGCCGGCAAGGTGACGCTCGACGGGCAGATTCTGGCCGACGGACCGGCGATCGCTCCGGCGCATCGGCGCCGGATCGGCTATGTCGCGCAGGATGGGGCGCTGTTTCCGCATCTCGATGTCGCCGGCAATCTCGGCTTCGGCATTCCCCGGAACGAGCCCGACCGGGCGAACCGGCTGCGCGAATTGATGGAGCTCGTCGAGCTCGATGCAAGCATGCTGACGCGTTGGCCGCACGAACTCTCCGGTGGCCAGCAGCAGCGCGTCGCGCTGGCTCGGGCGCTCGCGCGCAAGCCAGCGCTGATGCTTCTCGACGAGCCTTTCTCCGCGCTCGATACCGGGCTGCGCGAGACGGTCCGGCAGGCTGTGGCACGCGTCCTCACGCGGGCCGGAATCACGACGATCCTGGTCACGCATGATCAGGGCGAGGCGCTGTCTTTCGCCGATCAGCTTGCCGTCATGCGCGAGGGGCGGCTGGTGCAGGCAGGGGGCCCCTACGAGCTCTACTGGCGGCCGGTGGATATCGAAACGGCGGTGTTCCTTGGCAACGCCGTGTTGTTCGAAGCCCAGATCGAGGCGGTGGGCGTCTCATGCGGCCTGGGCCGGCTCGCAGCCGAAACGGGCGGCCGCAGCGGGCGCGGCACGATCATGCTCCGGCCGGAACAGTTCCAACTCTCGCCGGCCGGGCCGGGCCTGGAAGCCTGCATCGAGGATATTACTTTCCGGGGAGCGCAGTGCCTCGTGGCGTTGCGGTCGAGCGATGCTGCAGCAAACCTCGCCTTCACAGCCCAGGTTTCGAGCGTCGACCGGCTGGACGTCGGCCAAACCGTCTTCGTGACCGTGAAGGGACCGGCATTCCTGCTGCCCGATTCGCTCTAAGTTCTTGTTTTATCGTATTTTATTCACGCGAACCGGTGTCCACTTCGCTCGAAAATGCTCTCGAGCATCAGACCGAAAAGCGGAATCCACTGTTCGGAAAAATCCGATGCACCAACAATGAGATAGATCATCGTTATCGCGTCCGAATGGACGCGCGATGATCTAGCGGCTGCGCCCGGGCGTCATCTGCTGCCGTCAACTCCGCGGAAGGCTGCGCTGGATCGCCGCCAGCATGCGCTGCTTCAAGGGGAGGGGCTGGAGCGGGTGAAGGGAATCGAACCCTCGTATTCAGCTTGGAAGGCTGCTGCTCTACCATTGAGCTACACCCGCGACGGGCGCCAAATTCCTCATCATGGCAGGGGAAGTCAAGCGCCCAGACAGCTTCCGCAGTCGTTCGGCACGATTTTGCACCGGCACAGCGCAATCTGACTGTGCTGGCGGCCGAGATCGACCCCGGCCGCCGATGGCGGAAGAGATCGTTTGCCGTGAGCGTATGCGTGCCGGGGTAGCCGGCAGCCCTGCGGCAGCCGGCTTCCGGGAAGG
>JARYGW010000568.1:0-1851 GCA_033792295.1 Allobosea sp. | reverse complement strand
CCCTTCTCGACGACACCGGCGACGACGGAACCGGCCGGCCGGTCGAGGCCGAGGCCGTCGGCGACGTCGGTGGTCAGCGCCTGGAGCCGCGCGCCGAACCAGGGCCGGCGCACCGTCTTGGCGCCGCTCCGCGCACTCTCGACCACGAGCCGCACCATGGCGGACGGAATCGCGAAGCCGATGCCGACGCTGCCGCCACTGCGGGAGTAGATCGCGGTGTTGATGCCGACGACGCGGCCCTTCATGTCGATCAGCGCGCCGCCGGAATTGCCGGGATTGATGGCCGCGTCGGTCTGGATGAAGGACTGCGCATCGCCGACGCCGATCTGCGTGCGGGCGAGCGCCGAGACGATGCCCTGCGTCACGGTCTGGCCGACGCCGAAGGGGTTGCCCATGGCGAGCACGATGTCGCCGACCTGCAGTTCATCCGTATCGGCGAGCTCGATGGCGGTGAGGTTCTTGGCATCCGCAACCTTGAGCACGGCGAGATCGGTGCGCGGATCGCGCAGCAGGATCTTGGCCTCGACCTCGCGCTTGTCGGCGAAGGCGACCTTGACCTCGCTCATATTCTCGATGACGTGGTTGTTCGTCACCACGAGGCCGGCCTGCGCATCGACGATGACGCCGGAGCCGAGCGAACGCTGCACCCGCTCGCGCGGCACCCCGAAGCCGCCGTCGCCGAAGAAGCGGCGAAAGAACGGATCGTCCATGAACGGGTTCTGTGGCCCCTTCTCGACCCGCGCCCCATAGACGTTGACCACCGAGGGCGCGGTTCGTTTCACCAGCGGCGCGAAGGAAAGCGTGACCTGCTCGCGCGTCTCCGGCACTTGTCGCGCCTGTCCCAGCGCTGGCCAGGGAGCGACGACTGCCCCCAACGCGCATGCGAACGCGGCGGCAGCCAGCCTCCTGCGATGTCCTGCAAAGCGTTCGATCATGCTGTCCTCATCGTGAAACAAAAAGCCGCCGGCAGGCGTTGGGGTTGTCGCGGCGCATCGGCGTCCCTCACTATACCCGTCCCGACACATGCGGTTCCCCACCGACATGTCGTGCAACTCTTCCAGCTTCGCAAGCCGCCAGGATGATCTCATGAGCCTGATCCGGCTTGTCTATGCCAGTCACAGCCTGCTCGACGCGTCCAATCGACGCGAGGAACTCGACAGAATTCTGGCGAGTGCACGCCATTTCAACCAGCATAGCGGCATCACCGGCTTCCTGCTCGCGACACAAGGCGCCTTCGCGCAGGTCCTGGAAGGGGAAGCCGCCGCGGTCGGCGAAACCTATGGCCGCATCGAATCGGACCGGCGCCACCGGAATCTGCTGATCCTGACCCAGGAGACGATCGACGAGCGGCGCTTCGCCGGCTGGGCTATGGGCGTGGCGGAGCATGACGAGACGACGCATTTCATCTTCGGGCTCTACGGCGTGACGCCGGAATCCGATCTGCCCGCGCACCCCGCCGACGCACTGCTCGACCTTGCGGGGGAATTGGCCGGCCGACCGGGCTGAGACGCCGACGCGCCGATTGACTGCCGGACAGCCGGCGCTCTCCGCGCAAACAAAAGGGCGACCCGAAGGCCGCCCTTTTCAAATCTGTGTTTCTCAACCGATCAGGCGGCTTCGTCTTCCGCCGTGAAGACCGGGCCGGAATCCTTGCCCTTGGCCTCGACGTCGCGGTCGACGAACTCGATGATCGCCATCGGGGCGTTGTCGCCGAAGCGGAAGCCCGCCTTCATGATGCGGAGATAGCCGCCATTGCGCTCCTTGTAGCGCGGGCCGAGGACCGCGAAGAGCTTGCCGACGAGCTCGACGTCCTTGATCTGCGCGATCGCCTGGCGGCGGGCATGCAGGTCG
>JARYGW010000567.1:0-1856 GCA_033792295.1 Allobosea sp. | reverse complement strand
AAGTCCTATTGCCGCGCTCTAGCCAACCTCAACCCGGCGCGCGCGCTGCGGGCGGCATGCAACAGCACGGCCGTCGACGCCATCACGATGCCCGAGCCGGCGAGGACAGCGAGCGTCGGCACGTCGCCGAACCAGAGATAGCCGATGATGATGGCCCAGAGCATGTTGGTGTAGTTGATCGGTGCGATCGCGGCGGCGCTGGCGTGATAGAGCGCCTGCACGGTCAGCCATTGGCACAGGCCCGAGGCGATGCCCATGGCGATCAGCCCGGCAAGACCGAGCGCCGAAGGCTGCTCCCAGGAGAAGGCGAGCGTCGGCGCCAGCGCCAGTGAAGACAGGCCCATATACCAGGTGGTGATCACGAGCGGGTCCTCGCGCGCGGCGAGGCTGCGCTGGAGCAGCATCGAGGTGGCACTGCAGAGGGTGCCGAACAGGGCGGCGAGCGCGCCGATGTTGAAGCCGGCGCCGCTCGGCTGAACCATCAATTGTACACCAGCGAGGCCACCGAGCACCGCGATCCAGCCCGCGGCCGGAATGCGCTCCTTCAAGAGCAGCGCCGAGGCGACGGCGACGAGGATCGGCTGGGTGAAGCCGATCGCCATGACGTCGGCGAGGGGCATGAGATGGAAGGCGGTGAAGCTGAAGAAGATGCCGCCGGTCATCGAGATCGTCAGCAGCACATGGCGCAGCGGATGGCGCGTGCGCAAATCGTGGAGCCGGCCGCTCATGAGCAGGATCAGCAGGAGCGGCAGCACGCCGCCGGCATTGCGAAAGAAGACGATCTGGTTGATCGGGTAGTGCTGCGCCTGCGCCTTCACCACCCCGTTGAGGATGGAGAACAGCGCCATGCCGACCAGCATGATCAGCGCACCGCGCAAGGGATCGCGCGCCGGGCCGACGGCGATGGAGCCTGCACCTGCTGACTCGAGCTCGTCGCCCGGTTGTAAGCGCATCTCGGCCTCTTGAGCGGGCGCATCGGAACGCGAACCCTCATCCCGAGGAACGATCGGAGACCGCACCTCGAAGGATGAGAGCCTGGGGACGGCTTCGCGCGGAGCCGACCTACTCGGCCGCCTGCTTCATCACCTGGTTGCGTTCGAGGCAGCCGATGAGGAAGTCGGTGTCCATGACATCCCCGAAGATGAGGTAGATCGCGATCAGCGAGGCGTTGTGCTCCTCATCCGTGGCGGTCGCGTTGCCGTCCGAGACCATGATCGTCTTGAAGTTCAGCATCATCGCATCGCGCGCTGTCGATTCGCAGCAGACATTGGTCATGGTGCCGGTGATCAGCACCGTGTCGTAGCCGCCGGCACGCAAGCGCGCCTCGAGATCGGACGAGCCCTGGATCAAGGCGCTGTAGCGCGTCTTCTGCACGATCTCGTCGCCGGTCTGGACATCGAGATCGGCCCAGAGCTGGTGGCCGAGCGTGCCTTCCGACATCGATTCGACGCGCTTGGCGCGCTGCGCCGGCGGCGACATCTCATGCATGTTGGACCACGACGTCAGGCAGCCCTCGTCATGGGTGTTCTTGATCCAGAACACCTTGCCGCCGGTGCGGCGCACGGCATCGGCGAGCCGGTTGACGTTGGGCACGACATCGATCGCTTCCTTGCAGAGCGCATGCGCCACGCCCTCCATCATGAAGCCGTTCTGCAGGTCGACCACGATCAGCGCAGTGCGCTCCGGATCGAGATTGGCATGGGGATGTGCGGTTCCGCGCCGCGCCACGACGCGATCGACGACGGATTGCGGAATCTCGACCTTGTGCATGCGATTCTCCCCACATGGCTGGAAACGACAGAGGCCGATGCAGCCGGCGTGCCAGTCGTCATGAATTGTACGCAATCCTGCCAATG
>JARYGW010000566.1:0-1859 GCA_033792295.1 Allobosea sp. | reverse complement strand
GCTCCAGGCGCAGAGCGCGACGAACGCGATCGCCAGCGCCCCGCTCGAGCGCATCAGGAAGGCGGCGATCAAGGCCCCGATTGCAACCAGCATCGCCCCGCCCGGCCAATCCTCCGGCAGGTGATACATCTGGCCGACGAGTGCGAGCCCGGCCCCGAAGATCAGCACCCCACAGGTCGTCGCCGCATCCGCGCCGCCCGTCGACCCCGCTTTCTGCAGGCGATAGGCGACGGTGAGGGCAACAGTGATGGCCACGAGAATCATCGCGAGCTTCACGAGCCGCGGAATCGCCTCCCAGTTCGCCGCGACGAAGGCGGCGACGCTGGATGCGATCAGGAGCCCGCCGAACAGCCCGAGCAGTACCGGCAGGCGAAAACCCGCCTGTTCGCGGGCGATATCGCGCCGGATGCCACCCGCGCCGTCGGGCGTGACCCAACCCTCGTGAACCCAGCGAATCAGATCGGCTTCGAGCCGTTTGCGGTAGGAACCGGTCAACATCGCCCGTATGTGCCACGAGCCGCCCGGGTTTTACCAGAGGTAGCAACGCAGAGCGTCGCTCCCGGGGAAAGCGCGGCTTCGGCCCGGGACGCAGCGGCGAGCGCCCGGAAAAGAAATGCCCGGGCGAAGCCCGGGCATCATGTCATCGGCCGATCAGGCCGCCTTCGCTTTCCGGATCCGCGCCAGATCCGGCGCCTGCGCCTCCTGCGTCAGCGCCGCGAGCGCTTCGGAAAGAGTCATCACGGTCTGCGCCTGACTGCCGAGGCGGCGGATCGTCACCGTCTTCTCCTCCGCCTCGCGCTTGCCAACGGCGAGGATGACCGGGACCTTGGCCAGCGAATGCTCGCGAACCTTGTAGGAGATCTTCTCGTTGCGCAGGTCGGCGCGGGCGCGCAGGCCGGCCGAGAGGCAAGCCATGGTGACCTCCTCGGCATAGCCGTCGGCATCCGAGGTGATCGGCGCAACGATGATCTGCTCGGGCGCCAGCCAGAGCGGGAAATGCCCGGCATGGTGCTCGATCAGGATGCCGGTGAAGCGCTCCAGCGAGCCGCAGATGGCGCGGTGGACCATGACCGGCTGCTTCTTCTCGCCGTCGGCACCGATATAGAAGGCGCCGAAGCGTTCCGGCAGGTTGAAGTCGACCTGCGTCGTGCCGCATTGCCAGTCACGGCCGATTGCGTCGCGCAGCACGTACTCGAATTTCGGCCCGTAGAACGCGCCCTCGCCCGGATTGATCTCGGTCTTGATCCGGTTACCGGACTGGCGCGCGATCGTCTCCAGCACGGACTGCATCACCTCCTCGGCATGGTCCCAGAGCGCATCCGAACCGACGCGCTTCTCGGGCCGGGTCGAGAGCTTGATGACGAGCTCCTCGGTGAAGCCGAAATCCTCGTAGACCGAGAGGATGAGGTCGTTGATCTTCAGGCATTCGGCCGCGAGCTGCTCTTCCGTGCAGAAGATGTGTGCGTCGTCCTGCGTGAAGCCGCGCACGCGCATCAGCCCATGCAGCGCGCCCGACGGCTCGTAGCGATGGACATTGCCGAATTCGGCAAGCCGGATCGGCAGATCGCGGTAGCTCTTCAGACCGTGCTTGAAGATCTGGACATGGCCGGGGCAGTTCATCGGCTTCAGCGCGAAGACCTTGTGGTCGCGCTCCTTGTCGTTCGGATTCTCGAAGGCCGAGGCCGACTTCACCGCGAACATGTTGTCCTGATACCAGCCCCAGTGGCCCGAGGTCTCCCAGAGCGACTTGTCGAGCACCTGCGGTGCGTTTACCTCCTCATAGTCGGCGGCGAGGCGCCGGCGCATATAGGCGATGATCTCCTGGAAAAGCCGCCAGCCCTTGGAGTGCCAGAACACGA
>JARYGW010000565.1:0-1859 GCA_033792295.1 Allobosea sp. | reverse complement strand
GCTCCGCTGCCCCTCGTCACGAACGAACGCGGCAACGCGGGCGGACGAAGACGTTTGCACCCCACGCTTGCATCCGCCCGCCACAACCGCCAGTTTGGGCCGCTGTCTAAAAAGGGCAGGCCTAACGCGGCGGGGGAACAGGATGGATCTGTCGGGCTTCAACATCGCGGTCATCGTCGTGGTGGCACTTGTCATCCTGACGATCGCACGCGGCGTGCGCACGGTCCCGCAGGGCTATAATTACACCGTCGAGCGTTTCGGCCGCTATTCCCGCACGCTGAGCGCCGGCCTTGGGCTGATCGTCCCCTACATCGACCGCATCGGCCACAAGGTGAACGTCATGGAGCAGGTGCTCGACATCCCTTCGCAGGAGGCGATCACCAAGGACAATGCCGGTGTACGCATCGACGCCGCCGCCTTCTTCCAGGTGCTCGACGCGGCGAAGGCCTGCTACGAGGTCTCTTCGCTGCACGATGCGCTGATGGTCCTGACCATGACCAATATCCGCACCGTCGTCGGCTCCATGGATCTCGACCAGCTGCTCTCCCATCGCGACGAGATCAACGAACGCCTGCTGCGCGTCATGGACGCCGCGGCCTCTCCCTGGGGCGTCAAGGTCACGCGCATCGAGATCCGCGATATCCTGCCGCCGGCCGACATCGCCGGCGCGATGAACCGCCAGATGAAGGCCGAGCGAGAGAAGCGCGCCGCGATCCTGGAAGCCGAAGGCCTGCGTCAGGCCGAGATCCTCAAGGCCGAGGGACAAAAGCAATCGCAGATTCTCGCCGCCGAAGGCCGCAAGGAATCGGCGCTGCGCGACGCCGAGGCCCGCGAGCGCTTGGCGCAGGCGGAAGCCACCGCGACCGCCATGGTCTCGGAGGCCATCGGCAAGGGCGATATCCAGGCCGCCAACTTCCTGATCGCCGAGCGCTACACCGACGCGTTGAAGGCGATCGCCAGCAGCCACAACAGCAAGGTCGTGATCGTGCCGATCGAGGCCGCCTCGCTGGCCGGCACGGTCGGTGGCATCGCCCAGTTGACCAAGGCCGTCTTCGGCGATGAGGCAGCGGCAGCCCGGCGCAATCCGGGCGCGGTGCCGGTATCCGGCCGCACGAACGGCTGAACGACAGTATCGGACCGGAAGGTGGAATCCGCTTTTCGGTCCGATGCGATAACCAAGAGATAGATCGCCGTAATCGCGTCCGGTCGGACGCGCGGCGATCCAGACGGAAACGACCATGCCGGACTGGCTCGCGATTCACAGCGGTTGGCTCTGGGCCATTCTCGGCCTGCTGCTCGTCGGCGGAGAAATCCTCGCGCCCGGCATCTTCCTGATCTGGCTCGGCCTCGCCGCCCTCCTGACCGGGGCTATCGTCGGCATCGCCAATCTCGGCTGGCAGGCGGCCTGCATCATCTTCGCGGTTCTCGCTGTCGCCTGCGTCGTCGCGGGGCGCCTGCTGACCCGCCGCAAGAACGAGGAACCCGACGCCGCGACCGGACTCAACGACCGCGGCCGCCAGCTCATCGGCAAGGTCTTCAGGCTCGAGGCGACCATGACCGGCGGCGAGGGCCGCATCCGCGTCGGCGACTCCTCCTGGCGCGTTACCGGGCCTGAACTGCTGGCGGGGACGGAGGTCAAGGTGGTGCGCGTCGATGGCGCCACGCTTGTCGTCGAGAAGGCATGAGGTTTTTGCATCGACTGCGACGTTTTGTGCGGCAGCGTTGCGTCTAAAGCGTTGGCCTCTCGGCTTGCGAGGACTATAGCAACCGCTCCCTCACGAGCGCGACGTCCATGACCCCTGCCAGCGAACGCCTCTCCCTCCCAAAGAACCGCATCAAGGTCCTGTTGCTGGAAGGCA
>JARYGW010000564.1:0-1867 GCA_033792295.1 Allobosea sp. | reverse complement strand
GCCTCGTCGGACATGCGCGACTGGTCCCAGGGCGGGTCGAAGGTCATGTTGACCGTCACGCCCGCGATGCCTGGCACCGTGCTGACCGCGTTCTCGACCCAGCCCGGCATCTCGCCGGCGACGGGGCAGCCCGGCGCCGTCAGCGTCATGTCGATCACGACCTGGCGGTCGTCGCCGATATCGACGCGATAGATCAGCCCAAGCTCGTAGATATCGGCCGGGATCTCCGGGTCGTAGACGGTCTTCAACGCCGCGACGATGTCGTCCGTCAGCCGGTCGATCTCCTCCGGCGGCAGCGTGGAGCCGGTACCGACCGTGGGCTCGTTGGGCTTGAAGTCGTCGTCCTTCACGGCGATGGAATCGGATGTGGCCAAGGCTTCAATCCTCGTTGCTTGGAGCATTCAGCGGTTCTTTGAAACGCAGAATGCTCCAACTCCTTATTCTACCGCATTTTCTTCACGCGAACCGGTATCGACTTCGCTTGAAAATGCTTTTAAGCGAACAGGCTTTCGGCCTTCCGCAGGGCATCCACCAGGGCGTCGACCTCTTCGAGCGTGTTGTACAGGCCGAAGGAGGCGCGGCAGGTCGATGTCACCCCATATCGTGCCAAAAGCGGCATCGCGCAATGGGTGCCGGCACGGACTGCGACACCGGCGCGGTCGATCACGGTCGCGACGTCATGGGCATGGGCGCCCTTCATCTCGAAGGCGATGATCGCGCCCTTCTCCTTCGCCTTGCCGAAGATGCGCAGCGAGTTCATCCCGCCGAGCAGCTCCATCGCATAGGCGCCGAGCCTGGCTTCATGGGCGGCGATGTTCTCGCGTCCCAGCGCCATCATGTAGTCGAGCGCGGCACCTAAACCGACCGCCTCGACGATCGCCGGCGTGCCGGCCTCGAAGCGATGCGGCGGGTCGTTATAGGTGACCGTATCCTCGGTGACGGTGACGATCATCTCGCCCCCGCCTTCATAGGGCGGCAGCTTGTCGAGCCATTCCTTGCGGCCCCAGAGCACGCCGGAGCCGGTCGGCCCATAGGTCTTGTGCCCGGTGAAGGCGTAGAAATCGCAGCCCAGCGCCTGGACGTCGACCGGCAGATGGACCGCGCCCTGGCTGCCGTCGACGACCAGCGGGATGCCGTGGGCGCGACAGATCGCGGCGACCTCGGCGATCGGGACGATGGTGCCGGTCGCGTTCGACATATGCGTCAGCGAGACCACCTTGGTCCGCGGCGTGATCAGCTTCTCGAACTCCTCGACGAGGAAATTGCCCTCGTCATCGATCGGCGCCCATTTGATGACGGCGCCATGCCGTTCGCGCCAGTAATGCCAGGGCACGATGTTGGAATGGTGCTCGAGGATCGAGAGGATGATCTCGTCGCCCTCGCCGAGCTTCAGATGCCGGCCGAGCGACGAAGCGACGGCGTTGAGCGACCCGGTCGAGGAGCGGGTGAAGATGACCTCTTCGAGATGCTTCGCATTGAGGAAGCGCCGGGCGCTTTCGCGCGCCGCCTCATAGGCTTCCGTCGAGGCGTTGGCGAGGTAGTGCAGGCCGCGGTGGACATTGGCATAGTCCTCCCGCATCAGCCGCGTCATCGCCTCGATCACCGCCTCGGGCTTCTGTGCCGAGGCGGCGTTGTCGAGATAGACCAGCGGTTTGCCGTAGACTTCCCGACCAAGAATCTTGAAATCCTTGCGGATGGCCGCAACGTCGTAGGGCTTGGTCGGCGCGTTCATCGTCAGGCCTTTCCGGGCGAGGCCGGCGCCTTGTCGGCGACGAGCTCGCCGGCATGGCCCCAATCCTCGCGCTCGATCTCCTGGATCACGATATGGGTGTTCTGCGGGTTCTTGCCGAGCACGCGCACCAGCGTC
>JARYGW010000563.1:0-1867 GCA_033792295.1 Allobosea sp. | reverse complement strand
CACGGTGGTGAAGGTGGCGCTCACGCGCCACCCTCGTACATCCTCGCCGGGATGCCGAGCTTGCGAGCCTTGTCGAAAAGGTTCGCCTGTATCCCGCCGTTGCCGAAGACGAGAACGCCGACCGGCAGGATTTCGAGCATGGTATCGTTGCGCTTGTAGGGCGCCTGCTTCGCCGGATACTTCTTGAAGTCCGGCTTCAGCGCGACCTGCTTGACCTTGCGGCTATCTGCCCAACGAGCGGCGATCTTCTCCGCGCCGCGCTCGGAGCCGCCGTGCATCAGCACCATGTCCGGTCGCTTCTCATGGGCCTGATCCAGCTTCGCCCAGATGAAGGCATGGTCGTTGAAGTCGGTGCCGCCCGAGACGGCGACGACGGGACCGGAGGGAAGCATCAGCTCGGTCTCGGCCCGGCGTCTGGCCGCCATGAAGTCCCGGCTGTCGATCACCGCCGCCGTCATGTTGCGATGGTTGACCAGCGAGCCGGAACGGGGCCGCCAGGGCGTGCCGGTCTGGCGCTCGAAGTGATCGCTGGCTTGGTCGCGCATCAGCTCGAACGCATCGCGCCGCTCGATCATCGTCTGGCCCTCTGCCGTCAGGCGCTCCAGCTCGGTGGCCTTGACCTCGCTGCCGTCCTGTTCCCGCTGAAGGCGGCGCTGCGCCTGCTCGTTGTCGTCAAGCTCGCGCTCGATGCGGCTGGCCGCGCGATGGAACAGGTTGACCGTTCCCCAGAGCAACTCCTGAAGGTCGGGTTCGAGGCGGGTGTCGGTCAGCGTGGCGACCAGGGCGTCGAAGATGTCGGCGACGGCGCCTGCGACCATGTTGCCCTCGGGCAGCGGGCGGGGATCGGGTTCGTCCTCGAAGGGGCGGAAGCCGTAAAGCTGCAATTCGTTGAGGACGTGTTCTGTTGGGGACAAGGTGTGGACCGGCTCGAAATCGTCGTCGTGTTGGGTCATCCCTGTGCTCCTTGTCTGGGAAGCCGCGACCGCCGCGGCCTTCATGGCGACGAAAGCCCACGGGGCGGCCGGACTGGCAGCCCCGCCTCTCGCGGGGGCCTCGATGGCCGGGTCCGGCTAATTTGCTTCGCGCTGCAAAGGCGGGGCTCGTCCCCGCCGGCGGAAATTAGCCGGACGCGGCCATTGCCCGGCTGGCCGTTTTGTGGGCCGCTCGCCCTCTCAGAAGGCCAAGGTCGCCGGCCTCTCCGGCACACGGACACGGGGTCTTCATGACCCGACGGCATCGTGCCGGTCGCTTCGCCCAGCCCCGATCACGATGGCTCAACTGCCGAGAAAACGGCCCGCATCGTCGGGGTGGAGCTGATCCCTCAGCAACGCCATGAGAGCATCGAGGCCCCTGTCCCGAAGATCGTCATTGAAGTCGCCGCCGCACGGAGTGAGATCGACCGCCTCGATCCCGACCGCCGTTGCGCTGGAGATCAGACTGTCCCTCGCGCGGTTTCCGGCCGGATCTCGATCGCGCACGACATAGAGCCGGCGCAACTCCGCCGGGAACGCGATGGCTGCGAGGTGAGCCGCCGAGAGCGCCGCGATCATCGGCATGCGGGGCAGACCCGAGCGGACCGACAGCACCGTCTCGATGCCTTCGCCGCCTGCCATCACCGCGCCCGACCGTCCGAACCGCACTCCGTTGCCGAGAAGGCCCCCCATCGCCCGGCGCGGGATTTCGATGCCGGGCTTCCATGCGCCATCCGCCGGGAGCCAGGTGCGATGCGCTCCGGTCACGGTGCTGGTGAGGTCGGTGACGGCAGCGACCATCGCCGGCAGCGTCCGGGTGACGCGGGAGCTTTCAGGCCGATAGTAGCAGCCGGGATGGAAATGCAGGCTGGTGAGCTCGTGCAGCGCCGTGATGC
>JARYGW010000562.1:0-1918 GCA_033792295.1 Allobosea sp. | reverse complement strand
GTTCACGTCGCGCATGATGTGCTCGACGGAGTTGAAGGCCATCGTCGCATGCGGCGTGTAGTGCATCACCAGGATGATGCCGGTGACGATCTGCGCCACCAGCATGAAGGCCAGGATGCCGCCGAAGGTCCACAGATAGTTCAGGTTGCGCGGGACCGGGTAGGACACCGCCGAATCATGGGTCAGCCGGATGATCGGCAGGCGTGCGTCGAGCCAGCGCTCGATGCCGGTCTTCGGAACATATGAACTGTGACCACTCATGAAGGATGCCTCAAGGCTGTCTCATCTGGGCGAAAGGCGACGAGCGCGACGCTCAGCCGATCTTGATCTTGGTGTCCGCCGTGAAGGCATAGGGCGGAACCGGCAGGTTGAGCGGCGCCGGGCCTTTGCGGATGCGGCCGGAAGAATCGTAGTGCGAACCGTGGCAGGGGCAGAACCAGCCGTCGAAATCGCCCTTCGGGTCGCCAGGAGCGTTGCCGAGCGGGACGCAGCCGAGATGGGTGCAGTTGCCGAAGACGATGAGATATTGCTCGTGGCCGGGCTTGGTGCGCTGCTCGTCGGTCTGCGGATCGCGCAGCGTCGAGACGTCGACGGCCTTGGCCTCGTCGATTTCCTTCTTGGTGCGGTGACGCACGAAGATCAGCTTGCCGCGCCAGAACAGCTTGATCGCCTGGCCCTCGGCCACCGGAGTGAGATCGACGTCGATCGGCGCGCCGGCGGCGATCGTCTGGGCGTCGGGCGCGAGCTGGCTGATCAGCGGAACGACGATGGACCCGGCTGCCACCGCGCCGGCGGCGCCGGTCGCGAGCAGCATGAAATCGCGGCGGGTTGTTCCGGTCGATGTATCGGTCGCGTGCGCCACGATCCAATCCCTCATACGTCTTGCGAGCTGGAACAGCTCGAAATTGTCGCCTCTCGCCCTCATAGGGGCGCGTCGCCGCCGCCGCAATGCCGCGGTGCGTCACCTTGGGCTCTTTGACATGCAGATTGGACGAAGTCTACTGTCGCGAGCGCCTTGGCCATGCATGGCGCACAGTCCGTTGGCGAAGGCGTCAGACGGCGAGCTTTTCCGGATCGGCCGCGGCGAGGAATCCGCCAGACTGGCGCGCCCAGAGCCGGGCGTAGAGCCCGCCGCGCGCGATCAGCTCCTCATGGCTACCCGTATCGACGATCCTGCCCTTGTCCAGCACGATCAGCCGATCGAGCTCCGCGATGGTCGAGAGCCGGTGCGCGATCGCGATCACGGTCTTGCCCTGCATCAGCGCCGTGAGCTGCTGCTGAATCGCCGCCTCGACCTCCGAATCGAGCGCCGAGGTCGCCTCGTCGAGGATCAGGATGGGCGCATCCTTCAGCAGCACGCGGGCAATGGCGATGCGCTGGCGCTGGCCGCCGGAAAGCTTCACCCCGCGCTCGCCGACGCGTGAATCGAAACCCTTGCGGCCATCCTGATCGCCGAGGCCGAGGATGAACTCGTGCGCCTCCGCCTGCCGCGCCGCCTCCGCGATCTCGGCCGCGTCGGCGCCGATGCGGCCATAGGCGATGTTGTCGCCGATCGAGCGGTGCAGCAGCGAATTGTCCTGCGTCACCATGCCGATCTGTGCCCGCAGCGAATCCTGCGTGACATGGGCGATGTCCTGCCCGTCGATCAGGATGCGCCCGCCATCCAGCGGATAGAGCCGCAGCAGCAGGTTCACCAGCGTCGACTTGCCGGCCCCGGAAGGGCCCACGAGCCCGACCCGCTCGCCCGGCTTGATCGAAAGGTCGAGCCCCTCGAACAGCCCTTGTGCCCTGCCGTAATTGAAGCGGATCGCCTCGAAGCGGATCGCCCCCTTGTCGACGACGAGCGGCGCGGCGTCGACCGCATCCGGCAGATCGTGCGGCTTGGCGATCGTCTCCATGCTCTCCTGCACCGAGCCGA
>JARYGW010000561.1:0-1923 GCA_033792295.1 Allobosea sp. | reverse complement strand
ATGATCGAAGCGATGGCCCGACGGGCCGCCGCACTCCACCCGGCGCCGAACGCGGTCCACGAAGCCGGCCGCCCTGGCATCCACGTGCTCGAACAGGCCAGTAGCCTCGAAGCCTTCTTCGACGCGCCGCCCGACTTCAGCGAACTGTTCGATCATGCCAACCAACTGCTCGGCAAGCACGACCGGCTCCAGGTCCGTCCTCTGCCTTCTGAGACCGCTCACACC
Source organism: Allobosea sp. (assembly GCA_033792295.1). GTDB lineage: Bacteria > Pseudomonadota > Alphaproteobacteria > Rhizobiales > Beijerinckiaceae > Allobosea. The sequence goes on along the minus strand of JARYGW010000561.1, from coordinate 1,698 downwards.
GCGTCCGAGGGGATGCTCATCCTCGCCTACGCGAAGCTGCTGCGGATCGCGATCTGGCCGGCGCGAAGCGAAGGCGACCTCGCAACCAAGATCGCGGCCCGCGCTCTCGTCGATGAGCGCAACGCCGATCCCGATCGCAACCGCGCTCTCTTCACGATCGCGATGGGCCAGGGGGAGACCATCGCGCGGCAAAGCGATCGCTTCATGAATCTCGGGCGCGAAAACTGACAGACGAAGGACCAGTTCAACCTGATCCCTGAGAGGGCGCGTCCTTTTTCAGGAGATGGGTGGAAGAGCTGACCAGCAACCCCCGAAAGCCAATCCAGGCCGGGAATCAGAAACAGGACATGACGACAAGGAAGAGCAAACGGCAGGAGGCCTACGCCGTCCTCGCCGAGATCGAACCCGGAGACACCAAGCCGGTCCCAATCGACCTGACCAACAGCACCTCGACATCATCCGCGGAAGCCGAGAACCTGGCGTTCTCGGTCGGTGACGGAACGCACATCGCGATCTTCGACCGCGACGCGCTCCATAGGCAACTGCGGCTAGGCGGCGTGCACGACAGCTACGACAGCACCGCTGTTCCCTTGTCGACGTCGCAAGAAGAGCAGGCCCGGCTCGAGCGCCTGCGCACGCTCTCCTTCGAGGACCCAAAGCGGTCGCTTCTGATTGGGAAGACTGAGATGCATGCGGCTCTCGCTGCACTCCGTGACGAATGCCCCGCCTTCATGCAGGTGATCGATCTCGTCGACCGCGCCGTCCATCTGTCCAGGATGGCAGGAACCGGCCTTTCGCTTCCGCCGATCGTCCTCGTCGGTGCGCCGGGCCTGGGAAAGACCCATTTCAGCAAGCGATTGGCGGCAGCGCTCGGCAGCGAGCAACACGCCTTCAGCTGTGCCACGAACTCCGATGCTCAAGCGCTGGTCGTCGGACACCCGGTCTCCTGGAAAGGAGCTCGCATGGGTGTTCTGACGGAAGCGCTACTCGGCGGCGAAACCGCCAATCCGCTCATCGTGCTCGACGAACTCGACAAACTCGTCACGCATGCAACGGAGAAGCCCTTCCACACGCTTCTCGCGCTCCTCGAGCCCGAAAACGCCTCAGCGCTGGTCGATGAGTATCTGCGAGTACCCTTCGACGTCTCGCACGCGCTGATCCTCGCCACGGCAAATGATCTGGACGCGCTACCGGAGTTCATTCGCGACCGCCTGTTGGTTATCGATGTCCGCGCGCCCAGCGGTTTAGGGCTGCTGGCCGTTACAAGGCGCATCGCGCAGCAGATCATCGCAGCGCATCGGGACGTCTTCGAGCACCCCGACGACGCCGTCATCATTCGCCTGGCACGCGCTCATCCTCGCCGTATTCGCCGCATTCTGACGCTCGCTCTCGGCCACGCCGCCGCCGCCGGCCGGACCCGCATCCAGGTTGGCGACATCGATGCCGCGGAACAGGTCGCCGCAGAGGCCCCGGCCGCCATGCCGATCGGCTTTCTCCAGCATCATCACGCCTGAACGCGCTTCACCTCATTCAACGATCACAATGAAAGACATCTCCATGACCACGAATATGCCTGCCGGCAGCGCGGGGGGCAGCCTTCCCCGTATCCAGCCCATCGGCAGCAGCGCAGCCGTCACGCGGTATCTGAGAACCGATTGGCCCAGGGTGGGCGGATCTCGCTTCCGTCCTCTTCCGCAT
>JARYGW010000560.1:0-1943 GCA_033792295.1 Allobosea sp. | reverse complement strand
CTGGCTGCGCTGGCCCCGCATGGCCGATACCGCTGCCATCCTTCGCCAGGCCGGCGAGAAGGCTGTGGCCGAAATGACGGCATCGATCCCGCACCCCTACCCGTCCCAGGCCGTCGAGCCCTTCGTCTTCGCGACGCGCAAGGGCAACGCGCTGGGCGAGCATCTCGTGCTGGCGATCACGCCGCGCGCGAAGCCCAACGAGCTGATCGGCATGATCGGCGCGCACAAGCAGGCCTCGGGCGTGCCCTTCATCGGCTACTGGCTCGGCACGCAGCACTGGAACAAGGGCTATGCGACCGAGGCCGTGCAGGCGCTGATCGACACGATGTTCTCGCTTGTCGAGGTGCCGGCGATCGAGGCCGATACCCGCGTCATCAATCCGGCTTCGCGCAGGGTGCTGGAGAAGTCCGGCTTCCGGCCGGAAGGCTCCTTCCTGAAGTCCCTGCCGGCGCGCGGCGGGCTCTTCCCCTGCGAGCAGTTCCGGCTCGACCGCTCGACCTGGTCGGCGCTGAAGAGCTGGAGCAGCAGCGGCTGGAAGCCCGCCCTGGATAACGATGCGGCCGAGGACGCGCCGGCTGAAACGGCCCCGCGCCTCCAGCAGGCGCAGGGCGAGCCCTGCCCGGCTTGAAAAAATGCCCGGCGCGGGGCCAGGCATCGATAGAGGCAAATGAGAAGAGCCGGCCGCAAGGCCGGCTCGTCGTCATTTAACGAAAGTGCCGTGCAGCTCATCCTCGATATGCACGCGGATGATCTCCTCGAAATTCGCCTCCGACTTGAAGCCCAGCGCGAGCGCGCGCTGGGGGTTGAAGTTGCGCGGCCAGCCCTCGACGATCTTGTCGATCACCGGATCGATCTCGCGCCTGATCCGCTTCACCACGTTCTCGCCGGCGACCTTGCGCAAGGTCTCGATCTGCTCGGCGACGGTGCAGGAATAGCCCGGCATGGTCAGCGCCCGGCGCGGGCCGATCTTCGCGGTATCCATCGTCGCAGCATGGACCAGGAAGCCGACGGCCGAACGTGGCGAGGCATGCCAGTGGCAAACCTGATCGGACACCGGCAGCACCGCTTCCTCGCCATTCAGCGGCTCGCGGATGATGTTGGAGAAGAAGCCGGATGCAGCCTTGTTAGGCTTGCCGGGGCGCACGCAGATCGTCGGCAGGCGGATGCCGACGCCATCGAAGAAGCCGCGCCGCGAATAATCGCAGAGCAGGAGCTCGCCGATCGCCTTCTGCGTGCCGTAGCTCGTCAGCGGCGTGGTGAAGAACTCATCCTCGATCTTGTCGTGGAACGGCGCGCCGAAGACCGCCACCGAGGAGGTGAAGACGACGCGCGGCTTGTAGCCGTCGCCGGTCTGGCGGATCGCCTCGAAGAGATAGCGTGAACCGTCGAGATTGATGCGGTAGCCCTTGTCGAAATCGGCCTCCGCCTCGCCGGACACGACCGCCGCGAGATGGACGATCAGCTCGGGGCGCGTCGCGATCAGCTTCTCCGCCTCGCCCGCGATCGAGATGTCGGAGACGACCGCTTCGAAATCGAAGGGTGCGGCCGGCGGCGGCGAGGCCGCGACCACGTCCTGCGCCGTCACGCGGGTGACCGGCTGGCCGCCGAGCCCGCCATCGCGCGCCAGCCGCTCGATGAATTTGCGCCCGACCATGCCGGCGCCGCCAAGAACGAGAATGTGCATCGGTTCTGTCCTGAAAGTTCGGTTCCGCGCCGGGCGTTCATCCCCGTTCGGCCAAGATCAGCCGAACGGGAAGACATCACGCCCGATCAGGAACTCACAGCGCGAAGCCGCCATCCGCAAGATGGATCTGGCCGGTGGTGTAGCTGGCCTCGTCGGAGGCGAGATAGACCGCAAGCCACGCGATCTCCTGCGCCGTGCCGAGCCGGGCCATGGGCTGGCGGTCGATGAAGGCCTGCCGCGCAGCCGCCTCGGTCGTGCC
>JARYGW010000055.1:0-19177 GCA_033792295.1 Allobosea sp. | reverse complement strand
GCAACCGATGCGAAGGCGCTGGCCGTCGCGCGACATGCCGTCGCCAAGGGCTTCGACAAATCATATGAACCGCCGGAGCAGCGCTTCCTCTACATGCCGTTCATGCATTCGGAAGCGCTCCACGATCAGGAGCACTGCATCGCACTCTGCGCGGCGGCGGACGATGCCGAAGGCGTGAAATACGCCGAGATCCACCGCGATATCATTCGCGATTTCGGCCGCTTCCCCCATCGCAACGAAATCCTCGGCCGCGAGACGACGGCAGCCGAACAGGTTTTCCTCGACGATGGCGGCTTCGCCGGCTGAACCGCAGCCGGCACGACCAGCCGTCAGCCCGGCCCCGCCTGCTGGCTCGCCATACGTTGCAGGAAGATCGCCGCGACGGTCAGGACGAAGCCGATCCACCACAGCGGCGATCGCAGGCTCTTGCCGCTGCCAAGCGGCTCGGTCTGCGCCCGACCGGTCAGGCGCAGGATCACCGGCCCGGCGAGACAGGCGAAGCCTACGATGCCGAGCCCGAGCGCGATCAGGCTGAGTGTTTCGGGCGTGAGGGCCATGCTCACATCGAGTCCGGGCCGCGGCTCATCGCCGCGATACCGGTGCGCGAGACTTCCGTGAGTCCCACCGCGGTCATCGTCTTGATGAAGCGCTCGATCTCCTCGGTCGCGCCCGTCAGCTCGAAGACGAAGGAGGTCAGCGAGGCATCGAGCACGCGGGCCCCGAAGGCGGAGGCCAGCCGCATCGCCTCGACCCGATGCTCGCCCTTGCCCACGACCTTGACCAGTGCGAGCTCGCGCTCGATCGCCTCGCCCTGCTCGGTCAGGTCGACGACGCGGTGCACCGGCACCAGCCTGTCGAGATGCGCCTTGATCTGGTCGATGACGTTGGCCGTGCCCGAGGTCACCACCGTGATGCGCGAGAGATGCTTCTCATGCTCGGTCTCGGAAACGGTCAGGCTCTCGATGTTATAGCCGCGGCCCGAGAACAGCCCAGCAATGCGGGCAAGAACGCCTGGTTCGTTGTCGACGATCACCGCCAGGGTGTGACGCGCGACCGGCTGCGACTTGGGAGCATTGGGATAATGGGTGGCGGGCTTCGACATGGGAGACCTGTAGGCGGGTTGGAGAGAGAAACGGGAGAAAGGAAGCAGTCAGGATCTGCGCAGATTGGCGATGGCCGGCTCGTCGACTTCGTCTTCGGGCACGATCCAGGGTTCGGCGAGCGCTTCGGCGAGCCAGGCGCGGTAGCCTTCTGATGCGAGGATCGCATCGACATAGGCGCGCGTATCGGCGTCCAGCGCGAATCCGTAAGTGTCGAGGCGGGTCGCGACGGGCGCATACATCGCGTCGGCGGCGCAGAAAGAGCCGAACAGGAACGGACCGCCTCCCTTCCGGCCATCGCGCGCCTCGCGCCAGATCGCCATGATGCGCGCGGCATCGGCTGCCACCCCCGGTCCGCGATCACGCCCGGCATAGCGGCGCCCGAGGTTCATCGGGCAGGCGCCGCGCAGCCCAGCGAAACCGGAATGCATCTCGGCCGAGATCGAGCGCGCCATCGCCCGTGCCGCGGCATCGGTTGGCCAGATCGGAAGATCGGGCCGCTTCTCCGCGAGATATTCCATGATCGCGAGCGTATCCCAGACCTGGAGCTCGCCGTCGATCAGCGCCGGGAGCTTGCCCGCGGGCGTATAGGCGGCGACGGCACGCTTCCATTCCGGATCGTCGAAGGTCGGCCCGAACGGCATCAGCACTTCCTCGAACGGGATGCCGAGCTGCTTCATCAGCAGCCATGGTCGCAACGACCACGAAGAGTAGACCTTGTTTGCGATGACGAGCCTCATGCCGCGACACTCTCCACTTCGGCGGCGTAATCGAGCGCGGCCGCGACGTGCAGCGCCGTGGTATCGAAGGCCGGCACCACGAAATCATCCTGCGAGACCAGGAGCCCGATCTCGGTGCAGCCGAGGATCACGCCGTCGGCGCCCTCCTCCCGCACGGCCCGTGCAACGATGGCGCGATAGCGCTCGCGCGAGGACGCTTCGATGCGGCCCCGGCATAGCTCCTCGTAGATGATGCGATGGACATCATCCCGCTCCTGTACGTTCGGCACCAGCGCCTCGACGCCGAACGCCTTCAGCCGGTCGCGATAGAAATTCTGCTCCATGGTGAAGCGGGTTGCCAGAAGCAGCGGGCGCCGGGCCGGCGTTGCCCGGATCGCTCGCGCCGTCACATCGGCGAGATGCAGGAATGGCAACTTGGTCGCCGCGATGATCTGGTCGGCCACCTTGTGCATGGTGTTCGTGCAGAGCACGAGGCAGGAAGCGCCGGCATGCTCCAGCCGTCGGGCGCTCTCGGCCAGCGCCGCGCCGGCCGCCGGCCAGTCGCCTTTGGCCTGCATCTCGGCAATCGGTGCGAAATCCACCGAATGCAGCAGGACATCGGCCGAGCGCAGCCCACCTGCGCGGGCGCGTACGCCCTCGTTGAGCAGCCGGTAGTAGACCGCCGTCGATTCCCAGCTCATTCCGCCGATCAGGCCGATCGTTGCCACGATGTGTCCCTTCTCGCATTCCTGCCGTCACTCTCGGGCGAAGCAAGTCTTCGGCCCGAGAATCTCCCGACGGAAGGACGCAGGCTCGCGCCTTCGTCCCGCCTGGGATGCTCGGGTCAAGCCCGAGCATGACGATGCTTCATCAGACGAGCTGCTTGCCCTTCGCGTCGATGATCTCGCCGGTATCACCTTCGAAATCCGGCAGGATCATCTCGTTATGCGCCTTGCCCGACGGGATCATCGGGAAACAGTTCTCCTCCTTGGCAACGTGGCAATCGAAGATCACCGGGCCAGGCGTCTCGATCATCTCCATGATCGCGGCGTCGAGCTTGGCAGGGTCGTCGCAGCGGATGCCATGGCCGCCATAAGCTTCGGCGAGCTTCACGAAGTCGGGCAGCGACTGCGAATAGCTTTCCGAATAGCGCCCGCCATGCAGCAGCTCCTGCCACTGGCGCACCATGCCCATGTACTCGTTGTTCAGGATGAAGATCTTGACCGGCAGCCGGTACTGCACCGCCGTCGACATCTCCTGCATGTTCATCAGGATCGAGGCCTCGCCCGCGACGTCGATGACGAGTGCCTTGGGATGCTTCATCTGCACGCCGATCGCCGCCGGCAAGCCATAGCCCATCGTGCCCAGGCCGCCCGAGGTCATCCAGCGGTTCGGCTCCTGGAACTGTAGGTACTGCGCCGCCCACATCTGGTGCTGGCCGACCTCGGTCGTGATGTAGGTGTCGCGATCCTTGGTCAGCGCATGCAGCCGCTCCAGCGCATATTGCGGCTTGATGATCGTATCGGACGCCTTGTAGGCGAGGCTCTTGCGGCCGCGCCAGCCATCGATCTGCGTCCACCACGCGGCGAGCGCCGTCTTGTCGATCTGCGGCGAGGTCTCGCGCCAGATCCGGACCATGTCTTCCAGCACATGGGCACAATCGCCGACGATGCCGATATCGACCTTGACCGTCTTGTTGATCGAGGACGGATCGATATCGATGTGGATCTTCTTCGAGCGCGGCGAGAACCCGTCAATCCGGCCGGTGATGCGGTCGTCGAAGCGCGCGCCGATCGCGATCATCACGTCGCAATCATGCATGGCGAGGTTGGCTTCGTAGGTGCCGTGCATGCCGAGCATGCCGAGCCATTGCTTGTCGGCCGCCGGGAAGGCGCCGAGCCCCATCAGCGTCGAGGTGACGGGATAGCCCGTCAGCCGCGCGAGCTCGCGCAGCAGCGCCGCGGCGTGCGGGCCGGAATTGATGACGCCGCCGCCGGTATAGAAGATCGGCTTCTTGGCACTCGCGATCAGCTCGACCGCAGCCTTGATCTTGTCCAGGTCGCCCTTGACCACCGGCCGGTAGGTCTTGTGCTGGTTGTCGCGGGGGCGGCTATAGGCGCCGGTCGCGAACTGGATGTCCTTCGGGATGTCGATGACGACCGGGCCGGGACGCCCGTTCGCGGCGACATAGAAGGCCTCGTGCAGGATGCGCGGCAGATCCTTGATGCTCTTCACCAGATAGTTGTGCTTGGTGCAGGAGCGGGTGATGCCGACCGTATCGCATTCTTGGAAGGCGTCGGAGCCGATCAGATGCGTCGGAACCTGGCCGGTGATGACGACAAGCGGAATCGAGTCGAGCAGCGCGTCGGTCAAGCCCGTGACCGCGTTGGTCGCACCGGGACCGGAGGTGACCAGCACGCAGCCGACCTTGCCGGCGCCGGAACGGGCATAGCCCTCGGCGGCATGGACGGCTCCCTGCTCGTGACGAACGAGCACGTGCTTGACCTTGTCCTGCTGGAAGATCGCATCGTAGATCGGGAGTACGGCGCCGCCCGGATACCCGAACAGGTGCTCGACACCCTGGTCCTGAAGCGCGCGGACGACCATTTCGGCGCCGGTCATCATCTCGCTCATTACGCTCTCCTGCGGCTGGTCTTCTGATCTGTCTGGACTGCGGGCAATAAAAAAGGCCCTCGGAGGGGCCTGGGCGTGCGCTGGCGTCGGGGACGCCCGGTCTTTAAACCGGCCCCTACCAGCGCACCTCTACGAGAATAAGCTTGCGCATCGCGCTCATGATCCTTGGCGGAAGTTGCCGGACGCTAGCGGAGGGCGTGCGGCGGGTCAAGCGCCATGACGTCGGGCCGGAAAGCGCCGGCCGCTTTCCCGGCGGATCCGTCGCACTGACCGCGAGGGAAATCACCGTGATCGCGGCCCGGCCGGAGACCCGGCGTCCCGGGCATGGGCAACCGCATGGTCGACGCGATTGCCCGCCGCGGCGCCGCGACGGTCAGCCGCGGCCGCGAGGCCGGCGCGACGCGCTCGATAGCTGTTGCGTTGCACCGCGGCAATCATATAGTTACCCAAATTCTACACTGTATTGATTCGCGTTCTCCCCCATCTGGCGATGGCTTATGCCACTGTCACTTGACAGATATGCAGATAATTTGAGTTGAGTTCGTTGCGACTGTTGTTTTCAAATTCATGAAATAACATCATCTGCCAGTCGTCAGCCTCAAGGCAGGCGGCAAAACTTTGAAAATAAAGACCACAAGACTTCCGTTGCCCCCTGCCAGAAGCAGTGGGTGCGACGAGCGATCCCTTGCGAGCTATGGACAACGACGAGGACGAGCCGATGAGACTGAATAGGGGGCAGACCAACGGCAAACGCCGCTACGGCAGGGTTGGCAAATGGGGAGGTTGCGTCGGCGTCACCTTCGCAACCGGCCTCGGCTTCGGGAGTCCGGCCTTGGCCGAAACCACGAATCTGCCCAACGGGGTGAGCTGCGCCCGTCCCGCGGTGGGCGACAGCTGGACCTGCCAGGTGCCGACCGCGAACGGAGCCTTCGCCACGGTTAGCGGCGTTCCCGTCGGTGCGGCGCCGACCGATGTCGATCTGGTCGCGCTGAACAACTTCATCGCCAGCAATATTGGAACCGGCGCGATCGCGATCGGCAATATGGCGACCAATGCCTCCGGAACGAACTCCGTGGCGATCGGTCCGGGCGCGACGGCAACCAATGCCAACTCCGTTGCACTGGGTGCGGGCTCCGTCACGGGCCCCGCCGTCGGCACGGCCAGCACGACGATTGCCGGCCAGACCTACAATTTCGCGGGCGCCGTTCCCGCCGGCACCGTCAGCGTCGGTGCGGCCGGCCAGGAGCGCACCGTCACCAACGTCGCGGCAGGTCGCATCTCGGCCGACAGCACGGATGCGGTGAACGGCTCGCAGCTCCATGCCACGAACCAGGCGGTCGGGGCGCTCGACAAGTTCGCGGTCAAGTACGACAACGACGGAACCAACAAATTCAACTCGATCACGCTCTCAGGCGGCGATCCGAATACCCCGGTGGTGATCTCCAATGTCGCCGCCGGCGTGAACGCGACCGACGCCGTCAATGTCGGCCAGCTCAAGCAGAGCTTCTCGACGACCTTGAACCAGGCCAACAGCTATACCCAGATGCAGGTGGCCTGGGGCATCCAGGAATCGAAGACCTACACCAACCAGGTCGCGGCCCAGACGCTCGGTCAGGCCAATGCCTATACCGACCAGAAGTTCGCCCTGCTGAACGGGGAGATCGGCAGCGTCCGCAAGGAAGCCCGCCAGGCGGCCGCGGTCGGCCTCGCCGCGGCCTCGCTCCGCTATGACGACCGTCCCGGCAAGCTCAGCGCCGCGGTCGGTGCGGGCGCCTGGCACTCCCAGGGGGCCCTCGCTTTCGGCGTCGGCTACACAAGTGACAATGGTCTCGTGCGGGCCAATTTGTCGGGCACCACGGCCGGCGGCCAATGGGGCATCGGCGCTGGCCTCAGCGTCACGCTCAATTGAGATGCGTGGATGAGTAAGATCCTCTCGCGGATCGTATTGGCGGCGATATGCTTCCTGCCCGGCGGATTCCACGACGTTTCGCGATCAAGCCGGCCGAGGTCGCACTCCCGGGGGGCGTCGCTTTTGGCGATTACCGCCGCGTGATCCAGCCGTTCGAGAACTGGACCCTGATCTGCGACGAGAATCTCAAAGCCAGAAAGAAGGTCTGCAATATCAGCCAGACGCTGGTCGATCAGACTGGCGAGACCGTGTTCAGCTGGTCGCTCGCGGCCACGCAGGACGGAAAGCCGATGTTGATCATGCGCGTGCCGCCCAACATCGGGGCCGGCAAGGACATCGTGCTCAGGTTTCCGGGCAAGCCCCAGCTTCAAGTCAAGACCAATGGTTGCGACGCGCGCGTCTGCATGGCTCTGATGCCGATCGGCCCGGTGTTGCGCGAGCGGATCGAAAAAGGCGCAAGCCCAGAGGTATCGTATGCCGGCGCCCAGCAGGGCACAGTAACCCTCAACCCGCCCCTCAAGGGCCTGTCGGAGGCATTAGCCGCAATCAAGTGAACGAATCGAAGGCGGCCTCGATGCCGGTCGAGCGCAAAGCTACCCCTAGCCTGATAGAAACCGAATGATTGACGCGATTAAACGAAAATCGCGTCAATCGCGGAACGGTTTCTCAACTTGACTGCCTTAACGTCCCGTCCGCTCGAACCGGGACGGCTATGTACCACGAAGTCCATACCGAAAACATTGCAGTCCGTGCCCATGCGCCCAAGATCGCGGAGCTGCTGAACCGGTTCGTGGTCCACAGCCGCGAAGGCCAGCCCGTCAACTACGAAACCTTCGCCGCCGAGGTCATGCCTGCCTTCGGCGAGGATTTGATCATCCTCGAGCCGACTGCAGACGGCGATTATCGCTGGGCCCATTACGGTCGCGAGATCGTACGTTATGCTGGCGGCACCCGACTCGGCGAAAGGCTCTCGGCGATGCAGCCGCAGGTCGCAGCCTTCACCCGGACCTGCGCCGAACGCGCTTTTGCCGAGAACCGGCCGATCTATACCGTCCACCGCGCCAAGCCGGCCATGCGCGTCGCGATCTGGGAGCGCCTCCTGCTCCCGACCGTCACGCGCGAAGGCCGGAACGTGCTCGTCGCCTTCAGCCGGCCATTGCAGTTCCGCGAGGACCTGCTCAACGCCGTGCTCGAAAATGCGCCGGGCGGCATCGTGGCGCTGCGCGCCCTACGCGACGACGACGGCCGCATCGACGGGACGGTCATCATCGCCGCGAACCGGCGGGCGGCGGAACTGGCGGGGCAGCCCGATGCCCGCCTGCTTGATTGCGACGCCCGCGAAGCCCTGCCCTTCCTGGCGGATGCGACGCTCTGGAAGCGCTGCCTCGCGGTGATGCAGCAGCAGCTGGCCGACAGCTTCGAAACCTCCTTCGTCCGCGAGGGGCACAGAAGCTGGTTGCGGCTGGTGGTCGCGCCGCTCGGCGACGGCCTGCTGCTGACGCTCACCGACATCACCGACCTCACCGTCGCGAACCAGACCCTGCAGCTGCGCGCTGCCACGCTTGCGCTCGAGATCGGGCGTGAGCGAGCGACCCGACGCGCCCTCTCCGAGGAAATCGGCCATCGCGAGGAGCGCGAGAAGGAGCTGCGCCGCCTCGCCGAGACCGACCCGCTGACCGCCCTGCTCAACCGCCGCTCCTTCACCGAGAGGGCTCATGCGGCCATCGCCGCGAGTGCGCGTGACGACACCGACATCTCCATGATCATTGTCGATCTCGACCACTTCAAGCAGATCAACGACACCTACGGCCACCCGGCGGGCGATGCCGTGATCCGCGCCTTCGCCGACCTGCTGCTCGGCCTGTCGCATGGCGAGCCCCATCTCGTCGCTCGTGTCGGCGGCGAGGAATTCGCGATCCTGCTGCGCGGCGCCGACACGGCCGCGGCCGTGGCGAGAACAGCCGGGATTCAGGAGGCGCTGGCAAGCCGCGCCCTGCCCGTCTCCGAGACGCTCGAGCTCAAGATTACCGCCAGCTACGGCATCGCCACCCGCCAGCCCGCCGAACCGCTCGCCGATCTGTTCGCGCGTGCCGACCAGGCGCTCTATCGCGCCAAGACCGAGGGCCGGAACCGGATCGGCATCGCCGCGACCGATGCGGTCGCCGACGCAGCCTAATCTCAACGCTCCAATGCGTGTAGCGCTGTCTCCAGCGCAGCCTCCGGCGCCACCGCCTGCCAACCCGTCATCTGATGCCGGAACCACGTCACCTGCCGCTTGGCATAGGCGCGCGTATCGGCCTGTCCGCGGCGGATCGCATCTTCCAGCGAGAGCGCACCGTCAAGATACGCGATCAGCCCCGGCACGCCATGGGCCCGCATGATCGGCAGCAGGGGATCGAGCCTGCGCTGCCGCAGCCGCGCCACCTCCTCCAATGCTCCCTCCGCCATCATCACCTCGAACCGCTGGTCGATCCTCGCCCGAACCTGCTCCCTTTCCGGGCTGACGAAGAGGCGCAGCAGTGGCAGGCCATCGAGCGGGCCCGGCTCACGCTCGCCCTGGAAGCTTGCCAGCGAGCGCCCTGTCGCCAGATGCACCTCGATCGCGCGCATGACCCGCATCCGATCCGATGGCCGCAGCCGCTCCCCCATCACCGGATCGAGGTCGGCCAGCTCGGCATGTAGTGCCTCGGTCGCCATGGTTTCGGCGCGCGCCCGAAATACGGCGCGCACCGCCTCCGGGACCGGCGGCATGGCGGAAAATCCTTCGGTGACGGCCTTGAAATAGAGCCCTGTCCCACCGACGAGGACCGGCAGCTTGCCCTGTCCCCAGAGCTGCGGTAGCAGCGCGGCGACATCCGTGGCATAGCGCATCGCGGAATAGTTCACCGCGCCATCGACATGGCCGTAGAGCCGGTGCGGTACCATCGCCTCCTCGGCCTCGCTCGGCCGGGCGGAGAGGATGCGCAGATCGCCATAAACCTGCATCGAATCGGCGTTGACGACGACGCCCCCGAAGCGCCGCGCGATCTCGATCGCGAGGGCGGACTTGCCGCTGGCGGTCGGACCTGCGATGAGCACCGCCCTGATCGTCTCTTCCGCCTGCTGCACCGGTCCTCCCATGCTCGTCGCGACTCTCGTTTCCGCCCATGGCCAGGCGCTCGTCGATGAAGGCCTGCTGTCGCACTTTGCTCGCACGGTGCCGGGCATCGGCCGCACGGCCACGCTCGATGGCGCCATCGCCGCCGATCTCTTCGCGGATGGAACCGACGCGCGCAAGCTCGAAGCCGAGATCCGGGTCGCACTCGACGGCGCTCCCATCGACGTCATCGTCCAGCCCGAGGCGAGCCGCCGCAAGGCCCTGTTCCTCGCCGACATGGATTCGACCATGATCGGCCAGGAATGCATCGACGAGCTCGCCGCCTATGTCGGGCTGAAGGAGCTCGTCGCCGCGATCACCGAGCGCGCCATGCGCGGCGAGATCGCCTTCGAGCCGGCGCTGCGCGAGCGTGTTGCGCTCTTGAAGGGAGTACCGCTTTCGGTCGTTGACGAGATCATCCGCGAGCGTATCACCCTGACTCCCGGCGGCTACGAGCTGGTCCACACGATGCGGGCCAACGGCGCCTATACGGCGCTCGTCTCGGGCGGCTTCACCGTCTTCACCGGCCCGATCAGCGCCACCATCGGCTTCGACGAGCACCGTTCCAATGTCCTGCTCGCACAGGACAATATCCTGGTCGGCGAGGTCGCGGATCCGATCCTCGGCAAGCAGGCCAAGCTCGATTCGCTGATCGAACTGCGCGGCCGCTTCGGCCTGTCTCCCGCGCAGACGCTCGCCATCGGCGACGGCGCCAACGATCTCGCCATGCTCGGCGAAGCCGGCCTCGGCGTCGCTTTCCGGGCAAAGCCCGCCGTTGCCGCTGCGGCCGATGCCCGGCTGGAACATGCCGACCTCACCGCCCTGCTCTACGCTCAGGGTTATACCGGCGACGAGATCGTGCGGAACTGATCAGTCGACGATGAAGAGCTTCGCACCCGTCTTGGTCGCGGAGCGATGCGCCTCGGCCCCGTCGGCGACCTGATAGCTCATCCCGGCCTTGAGCGGCATGACGCGGCCATCCTCCAGCGTCGTCTCCATCTCGCCTTCCAGGCACAGGATGATGTGCCCCTTCGAGCACCAGTGATCGGCGACGTAGCCGGGCGAATACTCGACCATCCGCACCCGGATACGATTTCCCTCCGGCCCGAAATACTGCGTGCGCCAGATCGCCTCCCCGACATCGCCGGCATGGCGCTCGACCGGTACGCTCGACCAATCGGTGGTGACGAAGGGAATATCGCTGATCTTCATGGCTATGCTCCGGCCGAAGCCAAGTTTCCTCGTGCCAAGTTCCCTCGGCGCGAACGCCTGTCGCAAGGGGCTGACGGAGCACAGAATGCCAGCTGTAGCCGGCTGGAACCACCGCCTGGAATAGAGATGCGGCATGCCCGAGGGGACGGCACGGTCAACGAAAAAGGGCGGCCCGCCGGGCCGCCCTTCGCAGGGAACCTGCCGGTCCGGCCTCAGTTCATCGCCACCGCGACGAAACGAACCTCGCCCTGCCCGTTGGAGACGAGCAGCAGTGCCGACTTCTTGCCTTCCTTCTTCAGCGCGTCGAGGCGCTTGGTCACGGCGTCCGGCGTATTGACCGGCTCCTGCCCGACCTCGACGATCAGCTCGCCGACCATCACGCGCTTATCGGCAGCGTTCGAGTTCGGATCGACCTTGGTCACGACGACGCCCTTCAGGCCGTCCTTGAGCGAGTAGCGCTTGCGCAGATCGTCGTTCTGCGCCGAAAGCTCGAGGCCCAGCGCATTGGCGACCGCGGGCTTGGCCGCCTCGGCCGCCGGCTTGTTGGCCGAAGCGGTCTGGACCTTTTCGCCATCTTCGAGGCGGCCGAGCTTGACCGTCTTCTGCTCTTCCTTGCCCTTACGAACGATCGTGACCGGGACATCCTTGCCGACCGGCGTCGCGGCGACGATACGCGGCAGGTCGCGCGAATCCTTGACGTCCTTGCCGTCGAACTTGGTGATCACGTCGCCGGTCTCGAGCCCTGCGGGCTTGGCCGGCCCCTTCTCGTCGACACCGGCGATCAGGGCGCCACGTGCCGCCCCAAGGCCGAGCGCATCGGCGGTCGCGTCGTCGACGCTCTGGATGCGCACGCCGAGCCAGCCGCGCCGCGTCTCGCCGAATTCCTTGAGCTGCTCGACGACATTGGCCGCCAGCGACGACGGCACCGCGAAGCCGATGCCGACCGAACCGCCGGTCGGCGACAGGATCGCCGTGTTGATACCGATGACTTCGCCGGCCATGTTGAACAGCGGGCCGCCGGAGTTGCCCTTGTTGATGGCCGCGTCGGTCTGGATATAGGTGTCGTACGGACCCTGGCTGATGTCGCGGTTGCGCGCCGAGACGATGCCGGAGGAGACCGAGCCGCCGAGGCCGAACGGGTTGCCGATCGCCATGACGGGGTCACCGATCCGCATCTTGTCGGAATCGCCGAACTTGACCGCCGGCAGAGGCTTGTCGTGCTTCACGCGCAGCACGGCGAGGTCGACCTTGGTGTCCTTGCCGACGACTTCGGCCTTGAGCCGCAGGCCGTCATTGAAGATCACCGTGATCTCGTTGGCATCGCCGATGACGTGGTTGTTGGTGACCACGATCCCCGACGCGTCGATGACGAAGCCCGAACCGGCCGATTGCGAACGGCGCTGCTGCGGCGCCTGGCGCTCGCCCTGCTGATTGCGGCGGTTGAAGAATTCCTCGAACAGATCGCCGAAGGGCGTGTCCGGGCCGAGCTGCGGCAGCTGCGGCAGGTTGCGACCCTTGCTGTCACTGGTGGTCACGGCGGAGATGTTGACCACCGCCGGCATGACTTTCTCGACGAGGTCGGCGAGCGACGTCTGCCCCTGCAGCACGGGGGTGTTGGCCTGCGCCGGTGCCAGCACCGGCGTCATCAGCGCCAGACCGGCCACGCCGGCCGCGAGCGCGATGCGGACTGGCCGGGCAGCAACGGAAACGGTTTTCAATGCCATCTGGGTCCTCTTGACGGAAAAAGGCAGGCCGATCGACGCGGCACAAATCGCGCCGCGAATTGAACTCCAAAATACGGCGGAAGGGCGACGCACGATCGTGTCATCGAACACGATCGCGGCATCGTCTACCAGCTTCCGCGCGCGACCCAGACCAGGATCACACCCAGAACCGCCGACCCCAGCCCGATCAGGCGCATCCGATCGGGCGGTGTCTCCGCGGCACTGCGCAGGGCATCCTTCGCCAGATGCGGAATCGCGGCGAAGAGGATGCCCTCGATAGCGAAAACCAGGCCGAGCGCCGCGATGAAATCAAACATCGGCGTCGCTCGCTCCGATCAGGGCCGTGCCGGGGCGGGAGCGGCCGGAGCCTGCGCCGCCGGCCCCTGCGTCGTCCCGTTCCCGCGCTGCGCGTTCGGACCGTTGAAGAACTGGAAGAACGGCGAGTCCGGCGTCAGCACCATGCGCGTATCGCCCGGCTTGATGCTGGCCTCATAGGCTTGCATCGAGCGGTAGAAGGCAAAGAACTCGGGGTCCTTGCCGAACGCCTCGGCGAAGACCCGGTTACGCTCGCCCTCACCCTGGCCGCGGATCTCGTCCGCGTGCTGCTGCGCCTCCGCGACGATGACGGTCGCATCCCTGTCGGCTCGCGCACGAATCTCCTGCGACTGCTGGCCGCCGAGCGCGCGGGCTTCGGCCGCCTCGCGCTGACGATCGGTCTGCATGCGCTGGAACACCGCCGCCGAGTTCGCCGCCGGCAGGTCGACGCGCCGCAGCTTGACATCGACCACCGTCATGCCGAAGCGCGCCGCCTCGCGGTTCACGTCGTCGCGGATGCGGGTCATCAGCTTGGCGCGCTCGCTGCGGACCACCGCCACGAAGCTGGCTTCGGCCAGCACGCTGCGCACATTGCCGTTGACGATCGAGGAGAGCTGGGAGTTCGCCCGCGGAATGTTGTTGACCGCCTGGTAGAAGCGCAGCGGATCGGAGATCCGGTAGCGGGTGAAGGCATCGACCACCAGACGCTTCTGGTCGGAGGCGATGATTTCCTGCGCCGGCAGGTCGAGGTCGAGGATGCGGTTGTCGAGCAGCGTCACCGTCTCGATCGGCGCGAACCACTTGAAGTAGAGGCCGGGCTCCGTCTTGATCGCGCGCACCGCGCCCAGACGCAGCACGAGCGCGGACTGCGTCTGCGAGACGATGAAGGTGCAGGCGTAGAAGACGACCCCTACCGCGACGAGGACGACGAGCAGGGCCGCCTTGAGGAAGGAACCGTTCATCGGGTCGCCCCCTGCGGCTGGCCGCCCCGGGCGGGCTGCCTCTGCAACTGGTCCAGCGGCAGATAGGGCACCACGCCCTGACCATTGCCGGTCGAGTCGAGGATGATCTTGTCCGTCCCGCCCATCACACGTTCCATCGTCTCCAGAAACAGACGCTCGCGCGTCACGCCCGGAGCGTTCTTGTACTGCTCATAGACCGCGTTGAAGCGGCTGGCCTGGCCGCGCGCTTCCGCCACTGTCTGCTCCTTGAAGGCTTCCGCCGACTGGGTCAGCTGGGCGGCGCGGCCGCGCGCCTCCGGCACGACACGGTTGGCATAGGTCTGCGCCTCGTTGCGCAGGCGCTCCTGGTCGGCGCGCGCCGCCTGGACGTCGCGGAAGGCGTCGATGACCTGCTGCGGCGGATCGACCTTCTGGAGCTGGACGAGCCGGATCTGCACGCCGGCATTGTAGCCGTTGAGCGTTTCCTGCATGAGCTGGCGCACCTCGGTCTCGATCGCACCGCGATCGGTGGTCAACACAGGCTGGATGGTGCGCTTGCCGATGACCTCGCGCATCGCGCTCTCGGCCACGGCCTTCACGGTTCCGGACGGGTCCTGGATGTTGAAGACGAAATTCTCGGGCGTGGCCGGATCGATCGTCCACTGCACGATGAAATCGATGTCGACGATGTTCTCGTCGCCGGTCAGCATCAGGCTTTCCTCGATCACATCGGTCTGGCGCGGCGACTGGCGCACCGACTCGATGGTCCGAAAACCAACTTCGGTGGTGATGACGTTCGTCACCTGCGGCTTGATCACGTTGCCGACCGGATAGGGCCAGTTCCAGTTCATGCCCTCGCCCGTCTTGCCGGTGAACTTGCCGAAGATGACGTTGAGGCCGACCTCGTTGGGCCGCACGAAATAGAAGCCGGAAAGCAGCCAGATCGCGACCAGCACCAGCGCGCCGAGCACGAGACCCCGCCCGCCGAGGCCACCGCCCGGCACGAGATTCTTCAGCCGATCCTGGCTGCGCCGCAGGATTTCCTCCAGATCGGGCGGGTTGCCATTGCCTCCGCCGGAGCCGCCGCCCCACGGGCCGCCGCCGCCACTGCCTCCGCGCTGGCCCCAGGGTCCACCCCCGCCACTGCCGCCGCCGCTCTGGTTACTCCAAGGCATACCTGGGCCGTTCCCTTTCGTTCGTTGTGCTTAAGGCCAAGCCATAGGCGAATGGCGGCCATTTGTCAGCGCCTCGGGGAGAGCCGCTGGCCTCACTTGGTCATGGGCCATGAATTCGTCAACGGCGCAAGCCATCCCTCGCCCATGGAAAGGCGGCGATCAGCCGCGCTCCGCCTCGTCTCGGCGGCGATAGGTGACGAAGGTGAAGGGGTATTCGTTATCCGAATCGGCCCAGTGGTCCTCGCGCGCAGTCTGAATGAAAGCACTCTCGTCCCAGCTTGGGAAAACGGCGTCTCCAACGGGAGCAGCGTGGACCAGCGTGAGTTCGAGCCGGTCGGCGAGCGTGAGCATCTGCATGTAGATCTCGGTGCCGCCGCCGATGATGACGGCATGGGCTCCCATCTCCGCACCCAGCTTCTGCGCCAGCGCCAGCGCCTCGTCGACCGTATGCGCGACATGGACGCCCTTGGCGGCAAAGCCTCGGTCTCGCGTCAGCACGACGGTCTGGCGTCCCGGCAGGGGCTTGCCGATCGAGAGATAGGTCTTGCGCCCCATGATGATGGGGCAGCCGGTCGTGAGCTGGCGGAAGCGCCTGAGATCCGTCTTCAGCCGCCAGACCAGCGTGTTCTCGCTGCCGATCACGCCATTATCGGCGACGGCCGCGACGAGGACGATGGGAAGGGCGGCCATCGCCGGATCAGCCTTCCGCACCGAGATCGGCGAGCGCCTCGCCCTCCAGCCGCTTCACCGTCCACTCGTCCTGCGCCTTGGCGCCGATCGAGCGGTAGAAGACGCGGGAAGGCTCGTTCCAGTTCAGCACCCACCAGGCGAGACGCGGCAGGTCCTCCTCGACGCAGCGCTTCGCCAGCCGCGCCATCAGCGCCTTGCCGATGCCGCGCCCGCGCTGCTCCGGCCGCACGAACAGATCTTCGAGCCAGATGCCGTGCCGCCCCCTGAAGGTGGAGTAGGTGTAGAACCAGAGCGCGAAGCCGACGGGCTCGCCATCCCATTCCGCAATGTCACAGAACACGCGCGGACTCCCCCCGAACAGCGATTCGGCGATGTCGGCCTCGCTCGCGACGACCTCGTGCAGCAGCTTCTCGTATTCGGCCAGCTCCTTGACGAAGGCCAGCACGAGCCCGGCTTCGCCCGGACGGACGGGACGGATGGACAAAGTCATATGGCGATCGGCGCCTTGATGGTAGGATGAGCGTCGTACCCCTCGATCGCCACATCCTCGAAGCGGAAATCCTCGAGCCTGGTCACGGCCGGGTTGAGGGTGAGCTTCGGCAACGTCCGCGGCTCGCGCGAAAGTTGCAGCCGCGCCTGATCGAGATGGTTCACATAGAGATGGGTGTCGCCGAAGGTGTGCACGAAATCGCCGACACCGAGGCCCGTCACCTGCGCCACCATATGGGTCAGCAGCGCATAGCTCGCGATGTTGAAGGGCACGCCGAGGAAGACGTCGGCCGAGCGTTGGTAGAGCTGGCAGGAGAGCTTTCCCTCCGCGACGAAGAACTGGAACAGGCAATGGCAAGGCGCCAGCGCCATCTTCGGAATGTCGGCGGGGTTCCAGGCCGAGACGATCAGGCGCCGCGAATCCGGGTTGCGGCGGATCTCGTTCACCAACCAGGCGATCTGGTCGATGGTCTGGCCGTCCGGCGCCGGCCAGGAGCGCCACTGCCGGCCATAGACGGGGCCGAGATCGCCCTTCTCATCCGCCCACTCGTCCCAGATGGTGACGCCGTTCTCCTGCAGGTAGCGCACATTGGTGTCGCCCCGCAGGAACCAGATCAGCTCGTGGATGATCGATTTCAAATGCAGCTTTTTGGTCGTGACCAGCGGAAATCCCTCCGACAGGTCGAAGCGCATCTGATGGCCGAAGACGGCGAGCGTTCCGGTGCCGGTGCGGTCGTCCTTGCGGACGCCCTCGGTCAGGACGCGTTGGAGCAGGTCGTGATACTGGCGCATGACGAATCTCTGAAAAGCGGGCCACCATAGCCGCTCGCGGCGCCGCTGGCCCGGCTTCGCTAGCAGGCTTCCCCAACCTTTGCAGCATGGCGCGACAAAGCATGACCGGAACAATGCCCGGCGGTTGCCGTTGCCTTATCGGCGGTCCTGAAACGGGGAGAGGCAGGCATGCTCTCACGACGAACGACGATGCTGGCCGTCTTGGCCACCCTCGCTCTGCCGACGCTGGCCGCGGCACAGTCCACCGAGCCGTCCGAGCGGCCGATCTCGATGGAGGATGCGCGCCGCATCGCCACCGAGAACGGCGTCGCCCGCATCGAGGAGATCAAGTTCGATGACGGCCAATGGAAGGTCGAGGGGCGCGACAGCCTCGGCTCCGAGATCGAGATCAAACTCCGCGCCAGCGACGGCGCGATCATGAAGCTGGAGCGCGAGCGGCCCGCTTCAGCCAAAGCCGGAAACTGACCGCGCGGACGGTCGCCTCGCGGCATTGCGAACCGCCGTGAAGGCTCCTGACCGAAACCTGCCTCATTCGCCGCCACTCTTCGCCCTCTGATTCACGAGGCGCGATATGCGAATGAATGGTGTGGCCCACCTGCTTGCGGTGATCTTGCTGAGCGGCTTTGTCTCGCAAGCAGAAAGCGAGACGGGCGGCCCGACGATCTCGGAAAGCCGGGCGCGCGCGATCGCCTGGAGCGCGGGCTTGGTCCATGTCGAGGAGATCATCCGCGCGGGCGATCGCTGGGAGCTGGCCGGGCGAACTGTGGACGACGATGAGATCATTCTCGATATCGACGTCGAAGATGGTCGAATTCTCAATTGAGGCGCGAAAGCCTCACTCCGCATTCCTTGGCGCAGCTCGCTGTCGAAATCGAGCCGGTGGTCTTTCCCCGGGCCGCGGCTATGCCTATATTCCGGCTGCCGCTCGCAAGAACGGCTATGGCGATAAACGGATTTCGAAATAAGCCTTTCGGACCCGGGGGCGGTACCTTAGGTTCAGAAATTGTGTAGTCGACACAATCCGTTTGCAATCTTCACTGGGCTTGCTTGGTGCTGCTTTCTGGCGCGACCGTCGAGTGGCCGGCGAAGCTGGTCGGGGTTGCGCAGCCGGCCATAGCGCGACATCGGAGCTGGGAGTTGGTGATCGAGCCCAATCGGCATTGTTATCCAGCCACTGATTGTAGAGCCCTCGAGAAACGTCAGCGAAGTGAAGAGCTCACCGTGCAGCAGTATCCGTACGGTTTCGGCTTGGACCGTTAGGTTCGCCATTTGAGCTCTTGCGCCTTCGATCGGGATGCGCAGGTTGAGTTTGGCGCTGCCTTTTGAGACGCTTGGGCCCATGCACGCCTCCCTCGGTTCAGCCGAGCTTTTGCAAGTTGACCACATTCCGAATTCGACCGGTGACGAGCTTCAAGTCATGTCTGGGCTGGTCGTTTCTCGACCAGGGAAGTCGCTTGCCTCCGTCAGTACTCGCTTCGCCCCCCTAGCTCCTTTGTAAGCGTCGTCGTCAGGCCACGTCCCTGAGGGCGGCCTGAGCCGGATAGGCCCAAGGCAGCAGTTCATCGATGCGGCTGTTGGGATGGCCGCTGACGATCCTGGCGATGACGTCGGCGAGATAGGCGGGCGGCTCGACACCGTTGAGCTTTGCGGTTTCGAGGAGCGAGGCGATGACGGCCCAATGCTCCGCGCCGCCGTCGGAGCCGGCGAAGAGCGCATTCTTCCTGGTCAGGGCGAGCGGCCGGATCGAGCGCTCGACGGTGTTGGAGTCGATTTCGACGCAGCCGTCAGCGAGGAAGAGGCTCAAGCCCTGTCAACGCGAGAGCGCATAGCGGATGGCCTCGGCGAGCTTCGTCTTCTGGCTGATCAGGCTGAGCTTCTCGCGCAGCCATGGCTCCATGGCCTCGAGGATCGGCGTGCTCTTTTCCGGGCGCGCTACCCGACGTGCATCGGCATCATGGCCACGGATCGCGGCTTCGATGCGATAGAACTCGGCGATGCGCTGGAGGGCGACAACGCTCACCCTCGCGCCAGGCTCGAAGCTCTCCGCCACGATCGCGCCTTGTCCTCGGCAGACCAGTCCCGACGGCGCCCCGCACCTCAAACCGCCTAACCGGCTCGTCGATCTCGACGCTCGATTTAAGCGTAAGCTCTGAAATCGTCATATGTCCAAGCCCTCCAGGCTCGGAACATCAACGCTCATGCCCCATCCCGAAAGGTGGGGCCGGGACGCCGCTTACGCTCCTTTCTCCGTTCACGGCGCGAGATTGCCAAGTCAAGATTTCCGGAAGCGTACGCCTGCTGCGGCTTGGGATGGTCGCCGCGGCACTCACCACAAGAGGCA
>JARYGW010000559.1:0-1945 GCA_033792295.1 Allobosea sp. | reverse complement strand
CTGCAGCCATTCTCCTTCGAACGCAACGGCCTGAAGGCCGAGGCGAGCGGCACGGTCGATCTGCGCGGGCTGACTGCGGATCTGAGGCTCGGCCTGAGGCCGGTCGGTGCGTTGCCGAAAGGTTGGCCGGGCGATGCGCCGCAGGTCGGGATCGCCTGGCGTGGGCCGCTCTCGGATCTCAGGCGCGAGAGCGACGTCAGCGCCCTGTCGAATACGGTGGCGGCGCGGGCCCTGGCGCGCGAGATCGAGCGGGTCGAAGCCTTCGAGGCCGATGCGCGCGAGCGGGCGATGCATGCGCGCCGGCTCAGGGCCGAGCGCGAGATGCACGAGAACGAACGGCAGCTCAATCTCTTCCTGAAGGCGCAGGAGGAAGCGCGCATCGCCGAGGAGAAGCGTCAGGAAGAGTTGCGGCGGGCCGAGGAACAACGCCGGCTCGCCGAGGAGCAGCGTAAACAGGCCGAGCAGGAAGCGCGCCGCCGGGCCGAAGCTGATGAGCGTGCACGGGCTGCGGCGGAGCGTGCCGCAGCGCAGGCGGCTCCGCAGCAGCAGAGCCAGCCGGGACCGCTCGTGCTGCCGGGCGCGCCGCGTGCCAGCTCTCCGGAGGGGACGGTGCAGACGCTGCCGGGGCAGGCCGTTTCGCCACTTCCGCCGCCTTTCCAGACCGTGCCCGTGCCGCCGCCGCGCAATGCGCCGCTGAACTGAGATGCTGATTCAACGGCTTCTCAGATTGATTCCGGTTTCACCTGTAAGGCTTTGAAACGGCTTGTTTGCGTCGGCAGCGCCGAGTTGCGCTTCAGCCCTGTTCTCCGGCCAGCCTGCGATAATGCGCGAGCACATGGAGGCGTAGTGCAGCGGAGAGATTGATGTTGCCGCGGGCGGTGTCGACCTCGGCGATCAGAGCGGCGAGGCTGCGGCCTTCACCGGCAGCGATCTGCTTCAGCGCATCCCAGAATTCATCTTCCAGCGAAACGCTGGTGCGATGGCCGGCGATGCTGAGCGAGCGCTTGCGCTCGGCGCTCATGCCGTCTCCGGCGCGTCGCCCCGCGACAGGCGATGGCCTTCGATATGGCGCTCGGCCTTGGCTCGCTCGGCCTCGGTGAGGTTGCGCTCCGCCTTGCTGCGGCCGAAATCGATGCGGTTCTGCTCGGCCTGCTTGCCGGCTTCCGCGCGTGCTTTCTGCTTGCGGGCGCGACGCAGGTTGACGATCTCGGCCATGGCGGGGCCTCCGTTCAGGCGGGGCTGAGCATCTTCTCGGGCCGCACCGTCTCGTCGAAGAGCTTGGCGTCGACGCCGGCTTTCAGGGCTTCCTCGCGCAGCGTCGTGCCGTTGTGGTGGGCCGCCTTGGCGATGCTCGCGGCCTTGTCGTAGCCGATCGCAGGGGCAAGGGCCGTCACCAGCATCAGCGAGCGTGACAGCAGCTCCTTGAGCTGCCCCTCATTGGCCTCGATGCCCTCGACGCAATTGATGCGGAAGCTCTCGGCGGCGTCGGCCAGGAGGCGCACCGATTGCAGGAAGGCGGCAGCGATCACCGGCTTGAAGACGTTGAGCTCGAAATGGCCTTGGCTGGCGGCGAAGCCGACCGTCGCCTGGTTGCCGTGGACTTGGGTCGCGACCATGGTCAGCGCCTCGGCCTGGGTCGGATTGACCTTGCCGGGCATGATCGAGGAACCGGGCTCGTTCTCGGGCAGGCTGATCTCGCCGAGGCCGGAGCGCGGGCCGGAGCCCATCAGGCGGATGTCGTTGCCGATCTTGAACAGATCGGAAGCGAGCGCCGCGAGCGCGCCATGGGCGGCTGCGAGCGCACCATGGCTCGCCAGCGCCTCGAACTTGTTGTCGGCGCTGCGGAAGGGCAGGCCGGTCAGGATCGCGACTTCCTTGGCGAAGAGCACGGCGAAATCGGGATGGGTGTTGAGGCCGGTCCCGACGGCGGTGCCCCCCTGCGCCA
>JARYGW010000558.1:0-1948 GCA_033792295.1 Allobosea sp. | reverse complement strand
GGCCGTGCCAACGATGTTGTAGGCGATGAGATGCGGCAAATGGCTGGTGACGGCGAGCACGAGGTCATGGTGCTGTGCGCTCATCACCTCGACCAGCGCGCCCATCCCCTCCCAGAGCTGGCGCGTCCTGGCGATGGCGGCCGGGTCGGTGCCCTCCGGCGGCGTCAGGATGCACCAGCGGTTGAGGAAAAGACTGGAGAAGCCGGCATCGGGGCCGGAATTTTCCGTGCCGGCCACCGGATGCGCCGGAACGAACGACACGCCTTCCGGAAGATGCGGCATCACAGCGTCGACCACCGCTCCTTTGACCGAGCCGACATCGGAGAGGATGGCACCGGGCTTCAATCCGCAGGCGATCTCGGCCGCAACCGACCCGCAGGCGCCAACCGGGACGCAGAGGATGACATGATCGGCGTCGCGCACCGCCTCGACCGCCGTCTCTGCAACCAGATGGCCGAGACCGAGCTCGCGTGCCCGCTGGCGAACGGCCTCGTCGCGATCGGCGAGAACGATCGTGCCGGCAAGGTTCAGCTCCTTCGCCGCATGTGCGATCGAGGAACCGATCAGCCCGATGCCGATGATAGCGAGACGGGCGAAGACCGGTTCGGAACGGCGCGGCGCGAAGCTTTCCGCCATCTCGATCAGACCTTGCCGGCGAGGAAGTCGGCGAGCGCAGCGACGACGAGGCGGTTCGCCTCCTCGGAGCCAATGGTCATGCGCAGCGCATCCGGCAGCCCATAGGAGGCGACGGCCCGCAGGATGAGCCCACGCTGGGTCAGGAAGGCGTCGGCCTCCTTCGCTGTCCTGCCCGGCTCCTTCGAAAAATGGATCAGGATGAAGTTGCCGACCGAGGGCGTAACGGTGAGGCCGAGCTTCTCCAGCTCGGCCGTCGTCCAGGCCAGCCACGTCTCATTGTGTTCGATGGCGGCCGCGACATGGGCCTCGTCGGCAACCGCAGCGGCGCCCGCTGCAATCGCGGCGCCGTTGACGTTGAAGGGACTGCGGATGCGCTCGAGCGCGTCAACGACATGGGCCGGGGCATAGAGCCAGCCGATACGCAGATTGGCGAGACCGTAGATCTTCGAGAAGGTGCGTGTCATCACGACGTTCTCGCTTTCGGCGACGAGCTCGAGGCCAGCGGCATAGTCGTTACGGCGGACATATTCGGCATAGGCCGCATCGAGCACCAGCAGGACATGCGGCGGCAGGCCGGCCTGCAGGCGCTTGACCTCGTCGAAGGGCAGATAGGTTCCGGTCGGATTGTTCGGGTTGGCGAGGAAGACGATCTTCGTCTTCGGCGTCACCGCAGCGAGGATGCCGTCGACATCGGCCGTATAGTTCTTCTCGGCCACGACAACCGGCTTGCCGCCGGCTGCCAGGATGGCGATGCGATAGACCAGGAAACCATACTGGCTGTAGATGCCCTCGTCGCCCTCGCCCAGATAGGCCTTGGTGACGAGTTCGAGCAGTTCATCCGAGCCATTGCCACAGATGATCCGCGCCGGGTCGAGGCCGTAACGGCCTGCGATGGCCTGCTTGAGCTTGCTCGACGTGCCGTCGGGATAGAGTTCCAGCTTGGCTGCGAGGCCCTCGAAGGCCGCGATGGCCTTCGGGCTCGGGCCGAGCGGCGTCTCGTTGGAGGAGAGCTTGTGCAGCTTCACACCGGCGGGCGCTGAGGATTTGCCGGGAACGTAAGCCTCGATGTCGAGGACGCCGGGGCGAGGAACGGGGCGGGACGCGGTCGCCATGATGATTGACCTTGCAGCAGGAAGCAGTTCGAGCCCGCTCAGCGGGCGGATTTGACGGAGAAGCGCGCGGCGTGGCTGCCGATCTCGGAAAAGTCGCTGAGGCCGGCTGGCACAAGAGCGTCGCGGATCGCGGCCTGGTCGACCTCGCCGGAGGCCGCGACCAGCAGCGACAGATGCGAACCATCGGCGGCAGAGGCCGA
>JARYGW010000557.1:0-1952 GCA_033792295.1 Allobosea sp. | reverse complement strand
GAACCCGATCCGGCCTTCGATCCGGCCCGGCCCGATCCCGCCACGGCCGCGGCGCCCTTCCGCATCTACAATATCGGCAACCACACACCGGTCAGGCTTGACCGCTTCATCGCGGTGGTCGAGGAGGCCTGCGGGCGCAAGGCGATCAAGCAGCATCTGCCTGCCCAGCCAGGCGACGTGCCGGCAACCTATGCCGATGTCTCCGACCTCGCCGCCCGTGTCGGCTTCAGCCCCGATACGCCGATTGAGCATGGCATTGCCCGTTTCGTCGACTGGTATCGCCGGTTTTACAAGGTTTAAACGCGAAACCCGGAAAGCCCGGCCAAGATGCCGGAGCCGGAGATCCATGGCGTCGCCGTCCCCAAGGTGATTGCTGGCGCAGCGACGAAGCGATGACGGCTGCTATAGCTCCGCGTCGAAGGCGATGCCGTCGAAGGACGCCCGTACCCGCCCAAGAGCCTGCGCGGTGACATAGGCATAGGCACAATCCGGCGCCGAGGCGACGATTCCACGATCCGCGCCCTGCACATTGATCTCCTGAGATACGCTGCAGGAAACCGTCGGCGTCGTTCGCATCGTCACAGGCAGCGGCAGGGTCTGGCGGGACGAGGCTGTGGCGGCCTGATAGGCATCGATCAGCACCCCACCGGCCGGCCGCCAATGATAACGCCGGCACAGGGCCTGTTCGACACCGAGCGGTCGCGCCGACCAGTGGCTGGCAACCCGGCCAATCTCCAGCTTGATCCGCGCGAAGCTCACAGCGCCTGCGGCCGGCGCAAGGCCGACGGCAAGAACGCCAACGTCTCCTGCAGCCGGCGTCAGTGTGACGGAACGCCGCCCGACTCCGGCCGTGATCGTGCCGGATTGGCCTCCGACCGACACCGCAAGATCGCCGCCGCTCAGGCCCTCGACCGAGAGCGTCAGCGGCACATCCACGAATGCCGGGAGCCCCCATGCCTCCGGTTCGACCAGCTGCACGATGGCACCGTAGTTCAGCGTCACGGAAAGACCGGAAGCCGACAGGCTCGCTCCGCCCGCGCCGGCCTTCCAGCGGTCGAAGCCGTAGTTGCCCGCCGCCAGCGCCCCGCCGGCAAAGCCACGCTGGTTGATCTGCATGTCGCCATTGATCAGCAGGTTCTGCCCCGCGGCCCAGCACGATCCAGGCAGTGCGACGCTCCCGCTCGCCCGGTCGATGGCGAGCGCGTCATACCAGGCAGAACCGTCCGCACTGACCTTGATCCGGAAATCCTCGTCGCCGGCGAGGCCGAACTCCGCCCGACCCGACCAGTTGCTCTGGAACAGCACGCTTGCCGTCGCGCCGGCATTCGCCTTGTTGATCTTGAGGCGATGGTCACCGCCGGCATGGCTGAACAGGCTCGCTTCCCCCGAGACCGCAAGCCTGTTGGTCTCGTCGGCCGTGGCGTTGACGCCCCATTTCTCGGCCCCAAGGCCGCTGAGCGGGCTGGCGCGCCGCCATTCCATTCCGGTCCAGAGATTGTGCTCGGCCTCGTCGGTGACCCAGGCCTGCCAGCCGATGCGCGGCGTCAGGAAAGTCCAGCCGCCATCCTCGTACAGCGCCACCTGGTCGGTACGCCCCGCAAAGATTCCGGCACCGTCGGCCGGCACGATGTAGGCCGAAAGCTCGCTCGGGCTCACAGGCGGCGCCGCCTGCGTGCGGCTATCGACGACGAGATGGATCAGCGCATCGAGACGCACCAGCGCGTCGTTGTGCGTGACATGCTTCTGCGCCTGCCCGGCGGCGAGCAGTGGCAGCGAGAGACGGGGCGTGACGATCATGGAGCCTCGCGGGATCGGACGATGCGAGGCGCGATGATGCAGGCGGCCGGGATGCCGGGGATAACTTCCGGCGATCTATAGCATCGGACCGAAAAGTGGACTCCACTTTTCAGAACAATCCGATGCGATACCAAATGGATAGATCATCGTTATCG
>JARYGW010000556.1:0-1998 GCA_033792295.1 Allobosea sp. | reverse complement strand
GTTTTCCTCGCGGCCGGCCGGCCGCTTTCCTTCGACTATCCGCAGCAGGGCCGCTTCAACCTCACCGGCGGCGTGCAGATCTTTCCCGAATTCGTCGCACTCCTGATCGGTCTGTCGACCTATACGGCGGGCTTCATCGCCGAGGTCGTGCGCGCCGGTATCCTCGCCGTATCGAAAGGGCAGACCGAGGCCGCCAATGCCCTTGGGCTGCGGTCCGGGCCGACGCTGAAGCTGGTGGTCATTCCCCAGGCGATGCGCGTGATCATCCCGCCGTTGACCTCGCAATATCTCAACCTGGTCAAGAACTCTTCGCTGGCGGTGGCGATCGGCTATCCCGACCTCACTCAGGTCTTCATGGGCACGGTGCTGAACCAGACCGGCCAGGCGGTGGAGATGGTTTCGGTCACCATGGCGGTCTATCTGACGATCTCGCTCGTCACGTCGTTTGCGATGAACATCTACAACAAGCGCGTGGCGCTGGTGGAACGGTGAGGGCGCCGCGATGACAGACGCAACTCTCGAAAACGCGCCGAACGCCTTCGTCCGCCGCGAGACCCTGGAGCAGCAGCCGGCGCCGCTCTCGGTCGCTGGCCCGATCGCCTGGGTCCGGGCCAACCTGTTCTCGGGTCCGGTCGGCACGCTCCTGACGCTGGTCAGTTTCTATATCGTCCTCGTCGCGGTGCAGGACCTCGTGCGGTTCTACCTCCTCGACGCGGTCTGGACCGGCACTACCCGCGATGCCTGCCTCGCCGACAAGGTCGGCCGGTCGGTCGGCGCCTGCTGGCCCTATGTCGCCGACCGCTTCCAGTACTTCGTCTACGGCTCGTACCCGGTTCCGGAGCGCTGGCGAGTCAACGTCGTCTTCGTGATGTTCGCGCTCGGTGTGGCCTGGCTGCTCTGGAACAAGGCGCCGCAGAAGAAGCTTGGCGCCTTCTTCTTCTTCGTCATCCTGCCGCTCAGCGGCTTCATATTGCTGCTGGGCGGAGCGACGGCGGAAGGCCTCCTGCGCATCCTGATGCTCGTCGGTGCCGCGCTCGCGCTCCTCTACGCGGTGGTCTCCTTCGTACCGTCGCTGGCGGTCTGGACCGCGGCGCCGCTGCTTGCCGCCGAGCGCGAGATGTCGCCGTGGAAGCGTTTCTCGGGTCCCAAGGCTCTGATCCTGATGGCGCTCGTGATCTTCGGGCTCATCGCCGTCGTCAGCGAGCAGGTCGGCCTGCCGCGGGTCGATACCGGCCTGTGGGGCGGCATGATGGTGACCTTCCTGATCTCGGCGGTCGGCATCGTCTTCTCGCTGCCGCTGGGCGTGGTCCTGGCGCTGGGGCGCCGTTCGCGGCTGCCGATCATCCAGCTGCTCTCGGTGATCTTCATCGAGTTCGTCCGCGGCGTGCCGTTGATCACGGTGCTGTTCATGGCCAACACCATGCTGCCGCTCTTCGTGCCGCAGCAATATTCGCCCGACCGGCTGCTGCGCCCGCTGATCGGCGTCGCCATCTTCGCCTCGGCCTATATGGCGGAGGTCATCCGCGGCGGCCTGCAGGCGATTCCGAAGGGGCAGTTCGAGGGGGCGATGTCGCTCGGCCTGGGCTACTGGCAGATGATGCGGCTCATCATCCTGCCGCAGGCGCTGCGGATCGTGATACCGGGTATCGTCAACACCTTCATCGGCCTGTTCAAGGACACGACGCTGGTTGCGATCGTCGGCATCTTCGACTTCCTGAACACCATCCAGGCGTCGCTGGTCGATCCGACCTGGGCGACGCCGACGACGCGGACGACCGGCTATGGTTTCGCCGCGCTTTTCTATTTCCTATGTTGCTGGGGCATGTCGCGGTATTCGATCGCGGTCGAGAAGCGCCTGGCTGCCGGCCAAAGACGTTGAGAGGGAGTTGACACCATGGCAATGGCAGAAACCAAGACCACAGACAGCCGCCCGGCTGCGCTGAAGCCGACCTCGCTGAAGACGCCGACGGCGGTCGAGATGATCGGTGTCAACAAGTG
>JARYGW010000555.1:0-2000 GCA_033792295.1 Allobosea sp. | reverse complement strand
CAAAGGATAGCCTCAAGCAGGGCGCCCGTCTCGGGAACGAGGCCGCCATCCGCGGCAGGATGGGTGGCGTCGATATTCGCGACGACCAGTTGGGTGCCCGCATGGAGAAGCCCGACCAGGCGCTCGAGGTGTCTGTAGTTGAAGGTGATGTCCCGGGTCAGCAGGGCGATGTCGGCGTCCCGCTCGACCAGGGTCAAGCCTCTCAGACGAGCGTATTCCGCCAGGATGTCGGAGCCGAACAGCGCCAGCCGCCCTCCAGGCGATGCGGCTGCGATCTGTTCGACCGCGGTCGACCCCGCCAGGACAATCCGCTCGGCGGGGATGGTGAGCCCCAGCCGTGCCAGCCGCACCGCGAGCGTCTCGGGGGTATCCGTCGAATTGTTGGAAACGGCGATCAGCCTCTCGCCGAAGCGAATGACGAGTTCTTGCGCTCCCGGCAGAACCGACTCCCCCGCGATCAGGCAGCCATCGATATCGCAGAGGATCGCTTCGTACCGGTCAAGTTCGACGTTCATGCGCCAAAGCGGCCTTCGACCGCAGTCTCGTCGTGCAGCCAGAAACGCGGGCCATCGTACAGGAAAGGCCGATGATGGATCGCGAGCCCTTCGGACGAGACACGCACGAGAGCATAATCGGGGGGCTCGAAAGAACCGGGGATCCGGTCTTCCGTTTCAAGGTCGAAGCCGACCTGGTGCATGAGCGAACGCTGAACGTGGTAGGGCACGCCCCGCCAAAGCCCGAAGATGGGCCGGTGGATATGCCCATGGAACATGGCGTCGGGGCGGCGGCCGACGCGTTCGAACACCGCCCATTGATCGTCGGCGTTGCGCAGCTTGTAGCGATCCATCGACCGCAGACCGACTTCGCCGCTGTGATGGTGCTGGAACAGGAGGAGTGGCCGGTCGGACGGCGCTTCGCGCAAGGCGCGTTCGAGGAATTCCAGCCGCTTCGCGCAAAGGATGCCGACATGGGTGAGGCCTTCCTCGTCCAGCGTATCCAGCGTGAGAATGCTCGCTGCGGGAAGGACGCGAAGGGCCTGGACGAAGCCGGCGCCGTCGTCATCGGCGCCGGGGAAGACGGCCCGGAACGGCCCCCGCCGGTCGTGATTGCCGAGCATCAGGATCGACGGCGCCTTGAGCCTGGCCAAGGCTCCGGCCAGATTTTCATAGGCCGCGAATTCCCCGATATCGGTGAGGTCGCCGGCAAACATCACGAACGCAATGTCGGGATGGTCCCGGTTGACGACGTCGATCGCGGCATCGAGCCGCGTGCGCGGGTCGATGCCGTAGAGGGTCTGTCCCTCCGGCCCGAAATGGGCGTCGGTCAGAATGACGAATTCAAGCTGATGGCCGCTCATGATCGGCGGTCCTCCGAAATCTGAGGGTAAAGGGAACGCTGCGTCGCCCGCAGCGGGAGCGGCCGCTTCAGGGCCGCTCCCGCGCGTCGATCACTTGGCGAGGAGTTCGTCGACTTCGCCTTGGATCTCTTTGCGAAGAGCCGGCATGTCGTTGGCGCGGCCCGTCACGATCGTCTCGATGCCGTCATAGATGACCTGCGTCACGGCAAGTCCGTTCGCGCCGGGATAGGGCTGCCATTCGCGCAGCAGCGGCAACTGACGCACGGCCGTCTCCTTGTTGGGATTCTGCTTGTAGAAATCCGCGAGGATCAGTTCGTTCGCGGCCTTGTTCGGCGGCATGTAGCCCGTGGTGCGCGCCACATCGGCGGCGCCCTCGCCGGAGGTGATGAACTTCAGCCACTTCCAGGCCGCCTCGACAGTCTTGGGGTCCTTCGAGGTCGTGACCAGCATCGCGGCGTTTCCGCCAGCCGGCAGTCCCTTGGGGCCGGCCGCCTCGAGGCCCGGAAACTCGTGGGTCGCAAGCGTCCAGGCGCCCTTTGAGCGTTCGACGGCGCCGAGTTCCGAGGTCGAGGTGAAGTACATCGCCATCTGGCCGGAAGCGAAAGACTTCTGGGCATCGGCATAGGAATAGTTCGGCATGGCG
>JARYGW010000554.1:0-2017 GCA_033792295.1 Allobosea sp. | reverse complement strand
GAAGTCGCGCGCGCCATAGACGACCTTGCCGCCGACGACGGTGAGGTCCGCGGAGATGTGCGATATCTCGTCCTCCGGGCAGGAGAAGAAGTCGCGATCGGGCACGATCAGGTCGGCGAACTGGCCGACCGCGATCCGGCCCTTCTTGCCTTCCTCATTCGAGAACCAAGTGACGTTCTCGGTCCACATCCTCAGCGCCGTCTCGCGGTCGAGGCAATTGCGCTGCGGCGTGATCCGCAGGCCGCCCACGGTCTTGCCAGTCACCAGCCAGGCGAGCGCGACCCACGGGTTGTAGGAGGCGACGCGGGTGGCGTCGGTGCCGGCCGATGTCTTGATGCCCTTCTCCAGCATGCGCGCCACCGGCGGCGTGGCTTCGGCTGCGGCCGCGCCATAGCGCTCGACGAAATACTCGCCCTGATAGGCCATTCGGTGCTGCACGGCGACGCCGCCGCCGAGCGTGGCGATGCGGTCGATCGAGCGCTCCGAGATCGTCTCGGCATGGTCGAAGAACCAGTTCAGCCCCTTGAGGGGCACGTCCTTGTCGACCTTCTCGAAGACGTCGAGCGCCCGCGAGATCGTCTCGTCATAGGTCGCGTGCAGCCGCCAGGGCCAGCGGTTCTCGGCGAGGATGCGCACGACGCCTTCGAGGTCGCCTTCCATCTCGGGCGGCATGTCGGGGCGCGGCTCACGGAAATCCTCGAAATCGGCGGCCGAGAAGACGAGCATCTCGCCGGCGCCGTTGTGCCGGAAATAGTCGTCGCCCTGCTTGTACTTCGAGGTCTTCGTCCAGTTGAGGAAATCCTCCTTCTCCTGCTTCGGCTTCTGCGTGAAGAGGTTGTAGGCAAGGCGGATGGTGAGCTGGCCGTCGTCCGCGAGCTTCTGGATGACGGCGTAGTCGTCGGGGTAGTTCTGGTAGCCGCCGCCGGCATCGATCGCGCCGGTCAGCCCGAGCCGGTTGAGTTCGCGCATGAAATGCCGCGTCGAGTTGACCTGATAGTCGAAGGGCAGCTTCGGCCCCTTCGCCAGCGTCGCATAGAGGATGTTGGCGTTCGGCCGCGCCAGCAGCAGGCCGGTGGGATTGCCATTGGCATCGCGGGTGATCTCGCCGCCGGGCGGCTGCGGCGTGTCCTTGGTATAGCCGACGGCCCGCAGCGCCGCGCCGTTCAGCAGGGCGCGGTCATAGAGATGCAGGATGAAGACCGGCGTGTCGGGCGCGACCGCGTTCAATTCCTCGATCGTCGGCAGGCGCTTCTCGGCGAACTGATGCTCGGTGAAGCCGCCGACGACGCGTACCCATTGCGGCGGCGGCGTCACCGCGACCTGGCGCTTGAGCATGCTCATCGCGTCAGCGAGCGAGCGTACGCCGTCCCAGCGCAGCTCCATGTTGAAGTTCAACCCGCCGCGGATGATGTGGAGATGGTTGTCGATCAGGCCCGGCAGCGCGCTACGGCCGTTGAGATCGATCACCTTCGTATCCGGCCCGGCATGGGCCATGACCTCGGCCTGCCCGCCAACGGCGAGGAAGAGCCCGTCCTTGATCGCGACCGCGCTCGCCGTCGGGTTGGTGCGGTCCAGCGTGGTGAAACGGCCGTTGGAGAGAATGAGATCAGCGGTCACGGGACGGGCTCCTTGCCTAGGCGATTGCGCGCTTGCGGTGCCGAACAGGCCAGAGAGTGCCCCGGCGGCGGCGGCCAGTGTGGTGTCTCGACGGGTGGGGTTCATGATGTGCGGCTCTCGTCGGATCGATCGGCCGGGCGTGACGGTAGCGAGCCGAAGATGTGCTCGCCGCAATCGCGCTTGAGCCAGCCGAGGCTCAGGCCCTCGCCCGAGACGAGCCGCTTGACGATTGGTACCACCTGCTCGCCGGCCAGGATTCCCAGCAGCCCGACGAGAGCGATGACGGGCGGCGCCGGCGAGCGGACGTTCATGAGTCCGTAGACGATGCCGACGACGATCCCGGCGCCGAGCGAGAGCAGATAGAGTTTCATGGTGTTTCGCTGTGCCCCGAAGGGGGCGA
>JARYGW010000553.1:0-2026 GCA_033792295.1 Allobosea sp. | reverse complement strand
GCGTGCTGCGGCGGCCGGGCGCGGCGGCCGGAGGCTGGGCCGCTTCCTCCGGCGTCGAAACGCGAACCTTGGCCTTGTCGGTCAGGCGCGCGAAGCCGGTGGTGACGAGCTTTGCCGGCGGCTCGATGCCCGCGGTGATCACGGCGATCGTCTCGTCCTGCTGGCCGACCTTGACGTTGACGAGGCGTACCGTCTCGTCGTCGTTGACGGCGAAGACGTAGGCACCGTTTGGTCCGCGCTGGATCGCGGCGGTGGGGGCGACGACGACGTGCTTCAGCATGTCGACGAAGACGCGGACATTGACGAACTGGCCCGGCCAGAGCTGGAGCCGCTCGTTGGGGAAGCGGGCCTTGACCTTGATCGTGCCGGTGGTCTGGTCGACGACGTTGTCGATGACCTCGACGATGCCCTTGTCGATGATCGTCGTGCCGTCCGAGTCGAGCGCATCGACCTCGACCGGGCCGCGGGCCACCGCCGCACTGACGGCGCGGAGCTGCTGCTGCGGCAGGTTGAAGATCATCGAGATCGGCTTGAGCTGGGTGATGACGACGAGGCCGTTCGAGTCGGAGGCGCGCACGATATTGCCCTGGTCGACCTGCCGGATGCCGAGCCGGCCGTCGATCGGCGCGCGGATCGTGGTATAGTCCAAGATGGCTTTGGCATTGTCGATCGCGCCCTGATCGGAGCGGATCTGGGCCTCCAGCTGCGCCACCGTTGCGCGCTGGGTGTCTGCCTGCTGGCGCGAGCCGTAGTCGGTCTGGGCGAGCTTGGCGTAGCGTTCGAGGTCGGCGCGGGCATTGGCGAGCTGCGCCTCGTCCTGCGCCTTCTTGGCGACAGCCTGATCGTATTGCGCCTGGTAGGTCGCAGGATCGATCTTCGCCAGCACATCGCCCTTCCTGACGTCCTGGCCGTCCTTGAAGGCGATCTCGAGCAACCGGCCATCGACCTGCGTGCGGACGGTCACGGTGTTCAGTGCCTGGATCGTGCCGACGGCATCGGCCGTGACCGGCACGTCGTCATAGCGGGCAGGGGTGGCGATCACCGGGATCGGCCCCTCATTGCCGCCGAAGCGGGCACGCCGGCCGCCCCGCTCGCCACCTTGCTGGGCACTCGATACGCCGTCGCCGCCGGCAGGCATCCAGCCGCCATTATAGCTGTGCCAGCCCCAGGCGGCGGCGCCGAGGAGCACGAGAAGGATGAGGAAACGCTTCATTCCGCCGCCTCGGTCGCGGTGATGGCGGCGCGGCGGTCGGCCTCGGTCCAGCCGCCGCCCAGCGCCTTGAACAGGTCGACATAGGCGGTCAGCTTCTGGAGCTTGATCTGCGAGAGCTGGTCCTGCGCCTGGAACAGGGTCTGCTGGGTGTTCAGCAGCGTCACGATGTCGATGGTGCCCTCGCGCAGCCGCTGCTCGGTGATGGCATAGGCGCGCCGGGCCGAGGCGACCGTCTCGGCCTGCAGGCGTTCGTGGCGGGTGTTTTCCTGGATCGCGATCAGCGCATTCTCGACATCGGCGAAGGCGCTGACAATGGTCTTGCGGTAGGTCGCGATCAACTCGTCGGCCGTGCCGCGTTCGAGCTCGACCTTGGCCCGCAGATTGCCGCCGTCGAGAATGGGCTGGACGAGGCCTGCGGCCGCCGAGGCGAAGGCGGCGTCGGGCCGTAGGAGGTTCTTCAGCACCGCGCTTTCGAGGCCGCCCTGGCCGGTCAGCGTGATGTTCGGGAAGAGCGCGGCGCGGGCAGCGTAGAGCGTCGCTTCCTGCGAGGTCAGGCGCGACTCGGCCTCGGCGATGTCCGGCCGGCGCTGCAGCAGTTGCGAGGGCAGGCCGGCGCGCACGGCCGGCACGGCGATCGCGTTCAGGCTGCCGCCCCTGATCGCGACGGCGGCGGGCGTTTCGCCGACGAGCACGGCGAGCGTCACCTTGGCCTGACGCTGCGAGAGCTCGAGGGCCGGCACGGTGGCCTTCTGCTGGGCGACGACGCTTTCCTGTTGCGCGATGTCGAGCTGGGTCGCAGTGCCGACGGAGAGA
>JARYGW010000552.1:0-2027 GCA_033792295.1 Allobosea sp. | reverse complement strand
CGGCACGGCCGCGTTCAGAGCGGGTCGTCACCAGCCAGCCGATGAACGCCGCGTTGATCCCGGTCGAGGTCGACACCCATGTCGCGGGTACGCTGGAGTTCGAGAGCGGCGCGGTGATTTCCATCACGATGAGCTTCGACGTGCCCCAGCACGCCCATGCGCCGATCGAGATCTATGGCGACAGGGCCAGCATGCTGGTGCCCGACCCCAACAAGTTCGGCGGCGAGGTGAAGCTCGCCAAGCCGCGGGCGAAGGAATGGGAGAATGTTCCGCTGACGCATGGCCATGCCGAGGGCGAGTTCCGCTCGATCGGCGTCGCGGACCTCGCGACCGCGCTCGTCATGGACCGGCCGCATCGCGCCAGCGGGGCGCTCGCTTTCCATGTGCTCGAGGTGATGGAGGCCTTCGGGATTTCCGCCAGGGAGGGCCGGCGCGTCGCGATCGAAAGCCGCGTCGAGCGTCCGGCAGCCCTGCCGCCCGGCCGCGCCGTCGGACAGATCGACTGAGGGACAGGATGACGACGATGCGCAAGGCGATGATCGTATGGGGTGGCTGGCCGGGGCACGACCCCGATCTCTGCGCCTCGATGATAAGGGGCTGGCTGGCGGCGGAGGGCTTTGAGGTCCGGATCGAGCGGGAAACCTCAGCCTTCCTCGATCCCACGATCAAGGAGATGTCGCTGATCATCCCGATCTACACCATGGCGAAGATCGAGAAGCCGGAGGCGCTGGCCTTGTGCGAGGCGGTCCGCGGCGGCGTGGGTCTTGCAGGCCATCATGGCGGCATGTGCGACGCGTTCCGCGACTCCGTCGATTACCAGTTCATGTGCGGCGGGCAATGGGTCGCTCATCCCGGCAACATCATCGATTACAAGGTCGATGTCACACAGCCCGACGATCCGGTCATGGCCGGCATCGCCAGCTTCGAGCATCGGTCGGAGCAGTACTACATGCATGTGGACCCGGCGATCGAGGTGCTTGCCACGACGCGCTTCAGCGGCGAACACGCATCCTGGATCGAGGGCGTCGAAATGCCGGTGGTTTGGAAGAAGCGTTACGGAGAAGGCCGGGTGTTCTATTCCTCGCTCGGTCACCGCGCCTATGAGCTGGATGTGCCCGAAATCCGCAGCATCATGACGCGCGGGATGCTCTGGGCAGCGCGCTGATGGGCGGGGGCGAGGCCGGCACGGTCGGGCGGACGACGCTGGAAGACGTCGCGCGCGCGGCCGGCGTCTCGCTCGCCACGGCCGACCGTGTCGTCAATCGCCGCGCAGGCGTGCGGGCGAAGACGATCGAGCGGGTCGAGGCCGCCGTCGCGCGGCTCGGCTATCGCGCCGATCCGGCGGCGGCACGGCTTGCCCGCAACCAGAGCTTCCGCTTCCTCTTCATCCTCCCGACAGGAGCGAACAGCTTCATGAGCCTGCTCGGCGAGCAGGTGGAGCGCGCGGCCGAGTGGCTGGCGGCGCAACGCGCCTATGTCGACGTCCAGCATGTCGACGTCTTCGAGCCCGATGCGCTGGCGTCAGTGCTGGAGAACGTGCCGCGTGGCTATCACGGCGTCGCCACGGTCGCGCTCGATCATCCGCGCGTGCGGGCCGCGATCGATGATCTCACTGACCGCGCGGTGCCTGTGGTGACGCTGGTCTCGGATGTGCCGAGCGCCCGGCGGCTGCATTATGTCGGCATCGACAATCCCGCCGCAGGGCGCACCGCCGCGACGCTGATGGGCCGCTTCCTTGCTGGGCGGCGCGGCGTCATCGGCGTGATCGCCGGCTCGCTTGGGCTGCGGGACCATGCCGAGCGCCAGTTCGGCTTCACCCAGGTGATGTCGCGCGAATATCCCGGCCTCACCGTGCTGCCCGCAATCGAGGGCCGCGACGACAGCGAGCGCACCCGCGTTGTCGCTGCAGAGCTGATCGCGCGCGAGCCCGATCTCGTCGGCATCTACAATGTCGGCGCCGGCACGCGCGGCATTGCGGCCGCGCTGGAAGAGGCCGGCCGGGCACAGCATGTCGTCTGGATCGCGCA
>JARYGW010000551.1:0-2036 GCA_033792295.1 Allobosea sp. | reverse complement strand
GCCGCAGCACGCGCGAGCCCGGCCAGGGTCAGAGTCGACGGCGCGACCAGCAGGGCGGCGGCAATGCCTCCGGCGCTGGCTCCGCAGCCCCCGCGCAGGAAGCCCCCTCCGGTCCGCCCGCCGGAACCGGCGATTCCGGGCAGCAACGGCCGCGGCGCAACGGCGCCGCGCCGGGCGGCGTGCGTCCCGAGGGAACCGCCCCTGGCCAGCAGGGTTCCCCTGCCGGCGGATCGGGTGCACAAAGACCGCAAGCGCAGCCATGATGGGGCAGCCGCGATGAGCGTGTCCGCGCCTTTCATCAGCCGGCCCATCGCGACCTCCCTGCTCGGCGTCGCGGTGCTGCTCTGCGGCATCCTCGGTTATCTGCGCCTGCCGGTCTCGGCCCTGCCGCAGGTCGATTTCCCGACTATCCAGATCACCACCCAGTTGCCGGGGGCGAACCCCGAGACGATCGCCTCGCTGGTGACGGCGCCGCTGGAGCGGCAGTTCGGCCAGATCCCTTCGCTCTCGACGATGTATTCGCAGAGCTCCTTCGGCCTCAGCCAGATCACACTGCAATTCGACCTCGACCGGGACATCGACGCCGCGGCGCAGGACGTGCAATCGGCGATCAATGCGGCGGGCTCGACCCTGCCACGCACCCTGCCCTATCCGCCGACCTATTCGAAGATCAACCCGGCCGATGCGCCGATCATGGTGCTGGCGCTGACCTCCGATACGGTCTCGCTGCGCCAGCTCAGCGACCTCGCGGACACGTTGCTGTCGCCGCGCCTCTCAGAGGTCTCCGGCGTCGGCCATGTCTCGATCGAGGGCGGCGTCAGGCCCGCGATCCGCATCCAGGCCGATCTTGCACGGCTCGCCGCCTACAGCCTCGGCATGGAGGATCTGCGCACCGCCATCGTCAACGCCAATGTCGCCGGCTCCAAGGGCGCACTCGACGGCAACCATCAGGCCTACACGATCAGCGCCAACGACCAGATCGGCAGCGCCTCGGCCTATCGCGACATCGTCGTCGCCTATCGCAGCGGCGCCCCGATCTTCCTCCGCGACGTCGCAGTGGTTCTGGAGGACCTGGAGAACAGCCGCGTCGGCGCCTGGTTCAAGGGCAAGACCGCAGTCGTCCTCGACGTGATGCGCCAGCCCGGCGCCAACATCGTCACGACGGTCGCGCAGGTGAAGCAGGAGATCCCACGCCTCAGGAACGGCATGCCGGCCGGCGTCGAACTGCAGGTGGTCAGCGACCGCACCGAGACGATCCGCGCCTCGATCGCGGATGTGCAGTTCACGCTGGTGCTCGCCTGCGCACTGGTGGTGCTGGTGGTGCTGCTCTTCCTGCGCACGGTGCGCGCCACGATCATCGCCGGCGTCGCGCTGCCGCTCTCGCTGATCGCGACCTTCGCGGTGATGTGGCTCGCCGGCTTCAGCCTCGACAATCTCTCGCTGATGGCGCTGACCATCGGCACCGGCTTCGTCGTCGACGATGCGATCGTGATGATCGAGAACATCGTGCGCAACATGGAGCAGGGCAAGAAGCCGCTGCGAGCCGCCTATGACGGCGCTCGCGAGATCGGCTTCACCGTGATCTCGCTGACCGTCTCGCTGGTCGCGGTCTTCATCCCGTTGCTGTTCATGACCGGGCTCGTCGGCCGCATGTTCCGCGAATTCGCCCTGACGCTGACCATCGCGGTCGTCGTCTCGGCCGTCGTTTCCCTCACGCTGACGCCGATGATGTGCGCCCAGCTGCTGCGCCATGGCGGCCATGGTGCCGGCCATGAGCGCGAGAACTGGTTGATGCGCGCCGCCGAATGGCCGGTCTCGGCGATGGCGCGGCTCTACGAGGTGACGCTCGTCTGGGCGCTGAAGGCGCGTGGGCTCGTGCTGCTCGCCACGCTGGCCACACTGGTGCTGACGGTGTGGATGTATGTCGTCATCCCCAAGGGCTTCCTGCCGAGCCAGGACACCGGCCTGCTCAACGTCGTGCTGGAATCCTCGCCGGATGTCTCCTTCAACGAGATGAAGCGCCTTCAAGAGAAGGT
>JARYGW010000550.1:0-2082 GCA_033792295.1 Allobosea sp. | reverse complement strand
TAGAGGCCTTCGCCGAGATGAACGTCGCCGCGCTGATGCCGGCCGCCCTCTCGCTCGCGATCAAGCTGATGGGCGCGGTGCTCGCCCTCTTCGCCATCATCGCCGTCGGCGACTTCGGCTGGCAGCGCTATAGCTGGTACCAGCGCCAGAAGATGACGAAGCAGGAGATCAAGGAGGAGTTCAAGAACTCCGAAGGCAATCCCGAGATCAAGGCTAAGCTGCGCCAGATCCGCAGCCAGCGCGTGCGCAAGCGCATGATGGCGGCCGTGCCCAAGGCCACCGTCATCATCACCAACCCGACCCACTTCGCCGTCGCGCTGCGATACGAGCCCGGCATGGCGGCCCCGCTCTGCCTCGCCAAGGGCGTCGACGCCATCGCATTGAAGATCCGCGAGGTCGCCGGCGAGCACCGCGTGCCGATCGTCGAGAACCCGCCGCTCGCCCGTGCTCTCTACGCAACGGTGGACATCGATGAAGAAATTCCTGTCGAACACTATCAGGCGGTTGCCGAAGTCATCGGTTACGTCTTGCGCCTGAAGGGTCGGCGCGCCTAACTCGGCAACGGATGCGCATGAACGGAAGCCGCCAGATCCCGGCCCGCCCGATGGGCCCGGCAGCAAGGAAACGGACTTGACCGCAATGAGCGGAACCACGGCCACCAGTACGATCGATCGCTCCGACAAGCCGGGGCATATCGGCGTCATCCTGCTTGTCGCCGGCCTGCTCGTCGGCGCGGC
Source organism: Allobosea sp. (assembly GCA_033792295.1). GTDB lineage: Bacteria > Pseudomonadota > Alphaproteobacteria > Rhizobiales > Beijerinckiaceae > Allobosea. Next base: position 1,345 of record JARYGW010000550.1, on the reverse strand, counting down.
CGTCGCGCTCGGCTTCATCGCCAACGAATGGGCACAACCACTGATCCTCGGCCTGCTCGCGGTCCTCTCCGTCATCGGCGTCTTCGGGCTCTTCGCCTATGCAGTCGGGCTCATCCAGTTCTCCGGCCGCGCCGCCCGCAACGACTTGACCAAGACGGTCGTCGACAGCGCCGATGACGGCATCGTCGTCACCGAGGGCGAGAACGACATCGTCTATGCCAACGAGGCCTATCTGAAGCTCGCGGGCGCGACCGGCGCCAACGACATCAAGCCGGTCGGGCGGCTGCTCACCGGCCGGGCCGACGTCTCGGAGGCGATCTACCGCCTCGCCGCCGCCGCACGCGAGAACCGCCGGCTGGTCGAGGAGGTCCGGCTGGAGCCAGCTCTGAACGGACGCAGCGAGGTGGGCTGGTACCGCGTCCGCGTCGCCCCGGTGCGCCGCGAGACCTCGACCGCGACGCTCTGGACCGTCTCCGACGTCACGCCCGAGCGGGAGCGGCAGGAGAACGCCTTCCAGGAGCTCCAGCACGCCATCGACTATCTCGACCATGCGCCGGCCGGCTTCGTCTCGATCGACGCCGACGGTGAGGTCTCTTATCTCAACGCCACGCTGTCGAGCTGGCTCGATTTCGACCTCGCCCGCTTCGGTTCCGGAGGCCTGCATCTCGACGACGTCTGCACGCCGGCCGCCGCCGCTCTCATCCAGGCGATCCGCGGCCAGCCCGGCGATGTCCGTGTCGAGGTGCTCGATGTCGATCTGAAGCGCCGCAACGGCTCGCCCCTGCCGGTGCGCCTGCACCATCAGGTCGCCTTCGGGCAGGACGGCCGCGCCGGCCCCTCGCGCACCCTCGTCCTCAACCGGGCTGCCGGTGAAGCCGGCGCCGACAGCGGCAGCGATGCCGAGGTCCGCTTCGCCCGCTTCTTCCACTCGACGCCCATGGCGATCGCCACCGTCGACAAGGGGGGTGCCATCCTGCGCTCCAACGCCGCCTTCGCCCGGCTCGTTCCCGCCGGCGTGCAGGCGACGACGATCCACGACCTCGTCGCGCCGGGTTCCGGTCTCGACAAGGCGGTGGGCGAGACGATGGAGGGCCTGCCCGGCGCAAGCCCCCTCGACGTGACGCTGAACGGCGAGGATGGACGCTCGGCGAGGCTCTATCTCTCGCCCGTCGCGGCGAGCGAGGATGGCGATGGCGAGCGCGCCATCGTCTACGCGCTGGAGACCACCGCCGAGCGCAAGCTGCGCGACAACATGGATCAGGCCGGCAAGATGCAGGCCGTCGGCCAGCTCGCCGGCGGCATCGCACACGACTTCAACAACGTGCTGCAGGTCATCATCAACGCC
>JARYGW010000054.1:0-19320 GCA_033792295.1 Allobosea sp. | reverse complement strand
AAAGTGCTCTACGCGAGCGATCTTGTCCGTCAGACCTTTTTCGCCGTAGCAGCCGAAACTGATCTCGATCAACCGCAGGCTTTCCTGGATCGGGTCGCGCATCACGCTTTCGATGTGCTGCCCGGCCTCGAACATCTCGACCCACTGGCGCAAGTCGCCAGGGCGCTGATCCTGCTGAAGCCCAGGCGCATCGTGGAGACGCTCTTTGGCTCTTGTCCTGATGGCTATCTCGGCCTGCTTTCTCGGCTCGGCTGCGATCCTCTGCCTTCCAAAGAGACGTACCGCGCCGCCTTCGATCTATTCTCCGACCCGCGTCATAGGCAGCGCGCCAAGGTCTTGGGCCAATTGCCGGGCCGCGTTACCGCTGAGCACATCGCCGTGGTCGCCGGTCTCGATGACGCTCTCGTCCATCGCGTCGTGATCGAGCGCTGCCGCCCTGACGAGGTGCGGGCTCTCAACGTCTTCGCCAACATGATCACGGACCTCTGCAACGCGACGCCAACGTCGATCCGGCAGAGCCTCGACAAGCTGAATGTCGGCGCGACAGGTGTTGGGATGGGTGAGTGGGCGCACGGTTGGCTGGCGCGTCAGGTTCAGCTTCCTTTCGATCAGCCGATTCCGGCTACAGATTCCGATTTTAAGCTTTGCCTCGGAGTAGAATTGACTTCTCTGGGCCGTCGCTTGCGTAACTGTGCTGGGCAACGGCAGTCATATACCTTTCTCGGTGAGAGGCTGGTCTACGAGGTAATTGGCTTCGGCGAACCCGCTGCCCTCGAACTTCTTCGACTCACCACTGGCGCGGGCAGCAAGTGGGTCTGTGAAGATTTGCGGGCTCCCCGAAACAGGCGCGTGAGCCCCGAACTGGCTGCCGCAGTCCAGTTCAGGCTGGATCACTATGGGGTTCTCTACCAGTCGCTGGCGCACCCCTCCGTCGAGGAGCAGGCGCTGCATAAGCTGATCGATCACACCACGCCATTCGCTTGGGATAGGCGGCGGGAAGTGGCTGATGACGCGCACGTCGATGCCGATATGGATCGAATGCTCGAAGAGCTTGAGGAGGAGGTTCATGGCCGGGAAGCGGCCTGATGGATGCTGCCATCGTCGAAATTCAGAAGGCTCCGGCGCGTGAGATCATCCGAGATCGGCGAGGCGTCCTTGTCGGCGTGATCGAGCGCCAGCAGATGGTCGGCAGGCAGATCGCGAGAGATCGGCGAGGTGCTGTTATCGGCCTCTACGACGAGCGCTCCCGAACGACTCGCGACATGCACGGTCGGCTAGTCGGTCGGGCCAACCTGCTCCCCGCGCTCCTGTTCCAGACTCGCTGATCCATGCGGGCTCTCCTGATCGCCGCCGCCCTGGGCTGGGTAATGTCGCTGCCTTGGACCACCTTGTTCAGCTACCTCGTCCTGATCGTCATCGCGATCGCCGCGCTGTGGCTTATCTCGGTTGCGATAGAGCGTCGCGCCATTCCGCCCTGGTCCAGCACCAGGACCATCGACCCGCACTACGTCACGGCGCTTGAATGCATGGTTGCCGAAGCCGAGGCGGAAATGGAAACACTGCGGGCAGAACTCCAGCGGTGCCGCTGGGCTTCTGCGGCGGCGGAGCCTGATCCGAAGACTGCTCTCTATCGCCGGGTCGGCCTTGCTGACGGCGCGCCGGAATGGCTGATCTCGGCGGCACGGCGCGCCTATCGCGTCGCTCTCCACCCTGACAAGCATCCAGCACACCGGAAGCAGGAAGCTGAAAGAAGACTCAAGATGGCCGAGGGGGTGTTCGACCAGATCGCGGCACGAAGCTAGTCCGCTGCTTCATGCAGCGACCCAGGGGGCTCGTCCTTGGCATTAAGCGCGAGCAGGTCCCACTGCGGCAACCGAATGAATTCGCGCGGTGGCAGGACGATCCAACCATCCTCGTCGCCGACCGCAACGAACTGACCCGCTGCGACGCAAAGGGCGGTCAGGGCGCTGACAAATGCCGCCCGGTCGTCATGGTTGATGATGGCGTTCGGATCGAGCGCCGGTTTCCTTCCCGGCAGAAGGCGCTCCATCAGCGCGTGGAATCCGCCGGTCGCGGCGAGGTGTTGGAAAAATGTGTCGGAGCGATCTCCGCGCCGGGCAGCGAGGTGCGTCGGATCGTCAATCATCAGCCCAAGGAATGAACTCGGAAACGCCTCCGCCAGAGATTTCTGGTCGATGGCGACAGCGTGCTGAGCATCTTGTACATCGCAACTGGCAACGAGATGTCGAACGCAGTCGTTGGCGTGCGCGTTCAGCAGCTTGCCGATCGGTGCACTCGACTGCCCCGGCTTTCCGATAAGCGGGCGAAGGCGGCGGGTGAGCATCCGTTCCGCCGTCCGGTACCTCCCAATAATATCGAAGCTTCGCCGGATCGGGCCGTCGAAGGCCGCCGTGATGATCTGGCGACCGCCCGCGACTTGGGCAATCACACGCTCCCGCTCCGGTTCGACAGCACGGAAGCGCGCGATGTCCCATGAAACACAAGATGCGGACCAATCGAGCCGACAAATGGCGTTGGATCGACGGGTAGGGGAACATCCCACGTCGATGCCAACGACCGATCCTTGGTTCGCTATCAAGCGGCTGCTCCAGCGGGTGGTGCCAGAGTTTGCAGCCACTCGAATGCCGCAGCAATTCGCACGCTTTGAAGTCGGTGCAGCACGTCATGATCGAAGTGCTGAGCGCAGCGCGAGCGGGCGTCCGCGCATATTCGTGCAAACAGGTGAGTGGTCACCCAGGTGTCGGCGCTGGCCCGGTGAAGTAGCCCAGGAACGTTGATCCCGACCTCGCGCACGATGTCGCCGAGCCTGTAGCTCGCTCGGCCCGGAAACACGCGCCGGGCGAGCAGCAGCGTGCACAGCGTCCGAACTTGTCGCCCGTCGAGGAACTCCTGCGCTTCGTGCTCCAGGAATTTGCGGTCGAACCCCGCGTTGTGGGCTACTACCGGCGATGCCCCGATAAAACCGGCCAACTCACGCATAACGACGGACGACTTCGGTGCGCCGCTCAGCATCGCCGTCGTGATGCCGGTGATCTGCGTGACCTCGCGGGGCACACGCACACCGGGATCGATGAGTGTCGAAACCTCCTGGCCAGCCCGACCGTCGATGATTTCGCGGGCCGACACCTCGATCACGCGTGCTCCCAAGACGGGGCTGAGACCCGTAGTCTCGAAGTCGAGGACGACGAAGCGCCCCATGGGGATGTTGTCCAACTACCTCAGTTCCTCAAGCTTCCCGCATGTTTCCGCGTTCCCGAACGATGCCGCCACCGGGTCAATCTGGGCAACATCAAAACGGCCTTCAACGACGGGACCGACGAAGTGACCGTTAGGCTGGCAGTCACGATTCCTTGCCAGAATCGCGGTCTGTTCGCCTCCTAGAATCACGACCTCCAGTTCATGAACCTGTACAATTTCGAAGCGGCTGCCGCCATGCTCGGCGAGGAGCTTGTCCGTGCGCGACAGCATCGCCGTGTGACCCGAAGCGCGCTCGCGATGGATGCCGGAATCAGTCGCGTCACCCTCGCGAACCTGGAAGCCGGAGGTGGCTCGGTCGCCTCATTGATCGCCGTCCTCGCGGTCTTGGCCCACCGTTTCGGCGACCAGTTTCCCGAGGTCGAACTTGGCCGATGGATCGCTCGATCGCGGAATCGCGCAGGGCTGTCGCAGGAACGTCTCTGCGCCCTGGCCGGAGTTTCGAAGCCAGCGCTGGTGCGCGTCGAGCGCGGCGAGGGCAACATTTCGACGTTGATCGCGGCGATGCATGCGCTCGGCCTGTCGATGTCCTTGATCGATGTCGCGATCGAAGCTGCACCGCCACCATTGCCCGAGCCGACCGCCCGGCTCGTCCACGGTGATTGTCGCAAGAGTATGCGGGATTTCGTACAGCAGGGTTTGCTGTTCGACGCGATCGTGACCGATCCGCCCTATCATCTGGCTTCAATCTCTCGCCGGTTTGGCAGAAAGAATGCTGCCCAGCTTTTGGGCGGCGAGAACGGGACGGCGAACCCATATCGGTCCATCGCCGCCGGATTCATGGGGCAAGCATGGGACGGTGGCGGCATTGCTTTCGATGCCGAAACTTGGCGGGCGGCTTTCGAAGCGGTGAAGCCCGGCGGCTACCTCGTAGCCTTCGGAGGGGCAAGAACCTTCCACCGCCTCGCGGTTGCAATCGAGGATGCGGGCTTTGAGATTCGCGACACGATCATGTGGGTCTTCGGCTCAGGCTTTCCAAAATCGCTTACGGTCCAGGGCCCCGATGGCGCGAAAGGAACAGCGCTCAAGCCCGCGTACGAGCCGATCATCGTAGCACGCCGCCCCATTCGAGAAGCGACCGTGGCGGCCAACGTCGCTAGGTTTGGCACAGGAGCTTTGAACATCGACCTGTGCCGAGTCGGACTTGATGGAGAGCGCAATCCGTCGTCGAGCCTTCGCGAAGCTGCGCGACGTAGGGGAAGCGGTCCTGGACAGCCCGGAGCGCAGGGACGAACAATTACCAGTCGGATATCTGATGCTCGGTACATGACGCCCAGGGAAGGAGAAGCGCTTGGACGCTGGCCCGCCAACCTAATCCACGACGGCTCCCCGTCAGTCCTTTCGAATTTTCCTACAACTGGCAGGAGCCGGGGCGGTGGCGGGAAGAAGGTCGTCGGCAAGACAGTCCATGGGCGCTTCAACGGGACCTACAACGACGGCGAAGTGGGCTATGGAGACTCGGGATCAACCGCGCGATTCTTCTACGCGGCTAAGGCGTCCAAGACCGATCGCGGGCCGGATAACAACCACCCAACCGTGAAACCGAACGATTTGATGCGATACCTCGTCCGGCTTGTGACGCCGCAAGGCGGCACGGTCTTCGACCCGTTCATGGGCTCGGGCTCGACGGGACTTGCGGCGATCCAGGAGGACTTCAGCTTCGTCGGCTGCGAGCAGGAGACAGAGTATATCGAGATCGCGCGACGCCGGATCGCGAAGGTCATGCCGCATAGAAAGGTGTTGCTCAGCGAGCCTGACGGAGAACCCGCGATCCGAAACGCATCTTGAATTGGAAGGCGTCGTAATAGCTCTCGAACAGGTACTTCTGTCCGGCTCCGCCTGGGAGTTGGTCGTACGCAACCGAGGCCGAGCAGTTCTCTATGATCCAGAGACGGCGCTCGGCGTTCATCGCGTGGAAATGATCCTCGCCGAGATTTAGGCGTGTCATGCCGTTTTGCTCGACAACGTACGGGTGTCGGAGGCGCTTGCTCGCGGACAAGGCAGCATTGTTTCTGCGGATCGATTGTCTGAACGCGTCTGTCATCCCATATTTAGTCGAGGGGGCTCACCACCGCTAAATAGATCATGGTCAATTCCTGTTGTTCGGCCCATCGGTGCGAAAAGGTCTCGTGCCCCGGCTGCGCATGGCGTTACGCACTCCATGTCTCACGCCGCATCCTCGCCTGCGAACCGCAGCGGCTCCACGCGCTGACGGTCGAGCGCGCCCTTGCTGGCCCCCACGAGATCGATCGATTGAGAAGGTCGGCCCACAACGCCGTGGCCTATCAGCGGCGTCGCTACCGAGGATGGCGAAGCGTCGGGGTATGGGGCTGGTACGGTGATGCCGATTTCCACGGCATCGTTGAGCTTGGCTCGATTTCGACCGCCGAGTTCGTGCACACATTCCGGCGGCGCGGAGAGGTCAGGCTACGACCGATCGAGATCGAGAACCTCCGCACCGAGGTCTATACGGCGGCCCTGTCTGCCTCGGCGACACCGGCTGTCGGTGGCAAAGGCCGGTATCAGCCCCTGAAGGTCGCGATCGAGCCAGTGGCGACGACCAGGAAGCGCCCTGTGCCGGTCATCGACGATGTGATGGTCGAAGCTATGCCGGTGCTTGTTTGAAGACGACCGCATTCGGCAGCCGGTCGCCCAGCAACACCGCCGGAGTTCAGAGCACCTGCGGGCCGGGCGGTGGTACCGAGCTTTGAGCATTGAACTCGGCGACCGCCCGCTCGACGATTGGCGCGCCAGGATCAGCCCTCCACATGGCGACGATAATCTCGCCCAGCCGGTTTTGCGCAGCCGAGCGATAAGGTGGGGCGATCGGCGTCGAGCGGTCGAGTTCAATCCATGCAGCGTCGAACGCCTCTACCAGATTCGTCATATCCGCTTCGTCGGCGGCAAGGGTTCGAAACGGCATCCAGGTGGCCTATGACGGCGTTGACTGTCAGGCAATAGCTGCGCCGTCCGCCAAAGGCCGAATAAGCGCCTGCGCGATCGAAAGGGATGTGGCGCGCGCCTGCAAACTGTCGATCCTTGTTGCGGTCGAAATGCGAGCGATGCACGCTAACGTTGGTACTCGCCCTGGCGATTGCTGAGCCGGAACAACTGCAAGAGCAGCGCATTGCCTTCAAAAATTGCGAGGCCACCATGTCAGATTTTCAGGTAGGTGATCACGTCCGCTGGAATTCCGAAGCCGGGATGGTGAGCGGTCGGATCATCAAGGTGCATCACGCCGACTTCGACTATAAGGGCCATCGACATCGCGCCTCAAAAGACGAGCCGCAGTACGAGATCAAGAGCGACAAGACCGACCACGTGGCGGCTCACAAGGGCACGGCTCTTACGAAGATCGGCTGATGGTGGCGCAGTTCACAACCATCGGCCATTCCAATCGACCCCTCGCTGAATTCGTGACGATCCTGCGCGAAGCCGGTGTCGATCTCCTGCTGGATGTCCGCGCTTTCCCTCGGTCGCGGACCAATCCGGCATTCAATATCGATAGCCTGCCGGGCGAGTTGGAGCGCTTCCAGATCGGCTATCGGCACATGCCTGACCTCGGCGGGCGGAGGCGCAAGCAGAACGGCGTGGACCAGGACGTGAACGCGCTTTGGCGGGTCCAGAGCTTCCACAACTACGCTGACTACGCGATGGCTGCGGAATTCTGGGACGCTTTCCAGGAACTCCTCATGCTGGGCGCAGGTCGGCGCGTGTCGCTGATGTGCTCCGAGGCCGTGTGGTGGCGATGTCATCGCCGGATCATCACCGACTATCTGCTCCTGAATGGCCATGCGGTGGATCATATCATGGGGCCGGGTCAGACGGACCCTGCTGTTGCAACGCCTGGAGCGAAAAGAACGACCGAAGGTAAGGTGATCTATCCGCCTGAACCTCAGTAATTTTTTGGTCGGTCATCTGCCGGATGAAGAGGGCCGTGCCTGCATCTGCCGCAACGAGGGGCTATTGCCCCAGGCCGATACGTTATTCCACGATCCCACAAATCACTTATCAACCACGCTTGCCCTTTCATCTTGAGCACATGCGTCGATCGGGCAACGTTCCCTCGTCTCAACCGTTGGGCATGAACCTTGGATATTCGTTCACGCTCCAATGAAACCAATGTTGCCGCAGCGCACCTGCACGCGGCGGGGCTGGGTGCGGGCTGTGCTCGGCAAATCGCACCCCGAGCCCAGCCATTCCTTTACATCGTAGCAGCGTTGGGGCTGCTTCTCTTCACAGCCTACGCGGCATATCTCCTTATCAATCGTGAAATTCAGCGGCAGACACTCCCCTCAAAGCTGCAACTCGGGTGGTTCTACGCTGAGGGTAGTTGCGGAGCATTTCCGGGCTTTCAGCGGTCCTACGCGTTCGGCTTGGCTCAAACCACAGTTTCGGCGATCGAGTCGCAGGGGATCGCGTATTTTGCGGACATCGAGAGGGAGGGCCATCGCGCTGAGCGACCCCTGTTCTCGGGGGAATGGAAGCCCACGCCTTTGCCCTCATCGTTTTTCAAGGACGGCTCGGCGTCCTCACTCCATTGTGGGCGCTCCGGCTCCTGGCTATGGCCCCGTGGAATCGAACAGGCGCTGCGAAGCTCAGGAAGCTTCTACAAGCACTCTGGGACCCAAGCGCTTTTCGTCATTCCGCCGCTCGGGCTGGTGGTCGCAAGCCCGTGATGAATCACGCTGCGCCGTTCCGTTTTGAAATTTGAAAGGAGTGTGGAACTACGCCCTAACTAGACGCGTTAGGGGCCGTTGCGCGCGCACAGGAGTTGGATTTGAAAACCCGCGTACTGGTCGTTGAGGATGACCCCTTCATCCGCATGGACATCGCTACAATGGTCGAGGATGCCGGTTTTCATGTGATCGAAGCCGGAGACGCCGATGAAGCTGTGACGGTGCTCGAACGCGAACCCGCGATCCAGCGACTGGTCACCGACATCGATATGCCGGGATCGATGGATGGTCTGAAGCTGGCCCGATGGACGCGAGACCGTTGGCCGCCGGTCAAAATCATCGTTATTAGTGGCCGGATGAAACCCGGATCGGACGAGCTTCCCGAAGACGCTCAGTTCCTCAGCAAGCCGATAATGCCTCGCAAGCTTGAAGAGGCTCTCGCGATCTAAGCAGGGACAATGCTCTGACTCTGGCACGCCACGCCCGCCGCGAGATACTCGACATAGGTCCGACGCATGGATGCCGTGTTGGGTGAACTACCGAGCCATTCCCAATATTCGGCGGGCCGAATCCTAATGAACTGGATCGCTAAGCCGCGAGCGAGATGTTCTCTCATCACGCGGGATGCCTCGGCGTGCCAGCGATCGTAATCGCGTGGCACCTCATGCTGGTCAGCCGACAGAGCCCAAAGTTCGTAGAAATCGGTCCGATCGTACCATGGCATAGCGATGGTATAAGTTTGGGAAGAAGGGTTCATGATTAAGCCGATCGTCCGCGTACGACTCGGGAACTGAGAATGCTAACCGCCCAAGCGGGGGTAGTCGGCTCGGCGTTAGTCAGCGCTTTTAGTGCTGCTGTGTCAATGTGACGGAACGTTCATGAGCGGAAGATCAGTTCAGGTCGAACAACCTGCTGAACTCTCGGCGGAGCCTAACCGGAAGCTTAGGTGATAATCTATTTTGATGGCGGATCGCGCCGCAATTTTTCGGGTTCCATCAGTCGGACATCTTATGGAAGGATGAAAATGACCCTCTCTCGCGCGAAGCGCACCACCGTGCGGCTCACCGTTTCTACGGTGACACGGAGGTAGTCGGCGATGTCGCGGCGGGGTATCGGCAGGTGAACTGTGATTGATTAATGCCAGCCTGCGCTCATCGATCGCGCATCATGAGCAGAAATTCCGCAATCTTGTCTTCGGAGCGTCGGTGTTCGAGAAGCAGTAGGTGATCTTCTGCGGCAGCTAATTGATCGTGCGCGAGCCGATGAAATTCTTCCAGGATCGCTGGATATTCGCGCCACGCCCTGGCGACTAATGACTGCGCAAATGATGTGCCGTGACCGCATCAATGGCGTCTGCGGAATACCGGGTCTGGCTCGTTAGCGAGGGAATGATCCATTCGCCGGGCAACGAAAGCCGGTTTTCTGGCGACAACGCGCAGAGACCGCCACATACCGCCGCACCATCCCAGCTTCAAGTTAGTTCGGCAGGTTGAGGGCTTAAAGCCACTTTGCGCCACATCCGAAGTGCTCCGCGACTGCGCCACCCTGGTAACGCCGCCGACAGGTGCTGGGGGAAGCCAACCTATCAGCGGCGGTCCGTTGCGGCGACCGAAGTCTCGGACGAAGGCAACTAATCCCATTAGCCGTTAGCGGATCACTAACTCAAGTTAGCGAGGGGGTATCTCGACCGATGCGGACACGCTCCGAGGCCCCTAAAACCAAAGTGCGATCCACATCCTGATTAGGGCTTCGCTTTCACGGGCAGTCGGAATGGGGCACCCAAGCGGTTGAACGCGTTCATCGCGGCGATGGCGATAGTGAGATCGACCAATTCCTTCGCTTCAAATGCTGCGGCGGCTGCGGCATAGGCATGATCCGAAGCATGGGTTTCGCTGAGATTGGTGACCTCTTCGGCCCACGCCAGCGCGGCAAGATATTGCGCCGGAAACAGGTTCTGAACTTCATGCCAAACCGGTACGAGCGCGACTTTGTCAATTGGCATGGTTTTCAGAAGATCGCGTGTATGCATGTCGATGCAGTGGGCGCATCCGTTTATTTGGGAAACCCGGAGAAAGACGAGGTGGATCAATTCCTCCGGCAGACTGGTATCGTGAGTGACATACTGATGAACTCGATACAAAATCTTCGCTGCCTCAGGCGCGACATCGGACCAAACTAGGCGGTGTGGATTGGACATTCACATGGCTCCGTCATTCTCGCTCTGAGGCGATCAAAGCTATGACGACACAGCCGGTGCCGTTGTGACGTTGCCGAGGAGAATCTCGATCGAACGAGGGGCTGGGAGTGATGGGGTATCTGACCTATGGCGATTGGAGGGCTCGAAAGGCAGAGCGAGGTACATGTTTCGAGACGAGAAATAAATGAGAAGAGCCCGCTCTAAAGAGCGGGCTCCTGCGATCATTCGATGATCTGAACGATCTTGTGAGTTCTTGGCTCAACAAGAACGGTTTTGTCATTGACGACGGTATATCGATACTCGGTCTTGCCATACTTGGCAGGAACTTCGTGATAGGTAACGGTGTCAGGCAGGGTCGCGCCAACTACGACCTTTTCTTTGTACGTGACAGACGGGACCTTTTGCTCGTGAACGTAGGTGCGGAACTCTGCGCGATGATCAGCCGAGATTCCGCCGACAATCGCGCCCGCTGCAGCACCGCCCACCGCGCCGACTGCGGCTCCCGCAGGACCGCCGACAACAGCGCCGCCGACTGCTCCGGCTGCGGCACCGCCCGCTGCTCCTCCCGCAGCGCCCGAGTTGGACTGCGCGAAAGCGGTAGCCGGGACGACTGCGAGCGCGGTAATCAGAACGAGACTCTTGATCATGATCTGCTCCCATTCCTAGTGCCCCCGCCGCAGAAGCAAACCGTGACGGACATCATGAGTTCCATGAATAACCGTTCATGATGAGGGGGTTGGCTCGGCTTTGCGCCAGGGGAGGCCAACGATGGCCGAAGCCACGTTTCCGAATGGGGACGCTCTAGGCCGGGTCATACGATGGGTTGCCTGGGCGTTTCGGCGGAGTTTCAGCACATTGAACGCGCAGCGAACTTCTTCAGAAAGCGTTTTCGTCCTTGGCCGCGTCGTTGCTGCACGAGCCAGCCAATCTATGGAACTGCGTCAGAGGCTAATTATGATCGGCGCAGCGACGATCAGACCGAGCACCAGAACGATAGCCGTCCTGATCCAGACTCCCGAATTTCGACTACTCAGCAGCACGTCACATCCTCCGTGTCGCGCCTGCTCGTAAGCCCAAAACAATTTCAAGCCGCGTCAATCTAACTTGTGATGAAGGTCCAGAGGAAATAGCCAATCGCGCCCGCCCAGGCGGTTTGAGGGATACCAAACACGCACATGAACGTGCCAATGAACAGACGGCTTTGCTCGGGGCGCGTCCGCATTGCCGGAGCATCACCAGCCAATAACGGAACGTCGCTCATGCCACCTCACTCCGAAGATGACGAAACGTAGCGCGGCATTAACGAATGGTAAATCACCGGATCGCTGATCTGGCTTCAAACGGCAGCCGAGGTGGTCATCAAAAAAAGGCTGCTCGGAAGAGCAGCCCATGAGGTAGGGGTACGATGAAGAAGCCCTCGCTTCTGTTTTACCAACCGGCGGGAGAGCATAATGTTCCTGCATTTCCGACCTCCCCATTCCGCGAACCAGCCTCGCAATAACGGTCGTTTCCGCGTGACGCTCGGCGGGGTGATGATCGTCGGGGATTTTCGCAGCGGACGGTGTCGCAGAACTCGCGGTCAGAACTCGGCTGTCGTGGCTGCGGATTTCAGGCATCGATAGACGCTCGCTCGGCTGATACCGACCTGCCGGACGATCTCGACGACCTTCGCGCCCTCGGCATGGAGAGCCCGGACAGCCTCCCCCTGCCGACGAGCGGTTGGCGCTCTACCCTTATACTTGCCCTCCAATTTGGCTTTCATGATGCCTTCGCGCTGGCGCTCTAGCATCACAGAGCGCTCCCACGATGCCGTCGCGGCTAAAACGGTCAGGATCAGCGTCGAAGTGGCGTTGGATGTATCGAGCACGCCGCCGCCGAAGCTGAGGATGCGAAGGGCGACCCCCTTCTTCTCCAAACGCTCGATGATGCTGAGGAGATCAGCGACGCCACGGGAGAGCCGGTCAACGCGGGTGACGACCAGCGTATCACCTGCTCGGCAGAACTCGATGGCCGCCTCCAGCTTCTCGCGCTTGGCGATTGAGGATACCTGCTCGCTGAAGACCTTCTCCGCACCGGCCGCCTTCAGGTCACGCTCCTGGGCTTCCAGCCCGGCCTGCTGATCGACCGTGCTGGTTCTGGCGAACCCCACCAACATCCCTGCCATCGTCCCTCCGTCTCACACGAACCTAAGACTTGAGCGTCTCACGCATTCTCACAATGACAATCGATTTGTGTGAGACCATTCTGAGACGGCGCAAAAGACCCTGGCCGTGTGAGACCACAATGGTGCCCGGCCTGGACGATCCAGGCCGGGCAGAACTTCACAGAACCATCGTCCTGAACAGGACGGCTTGGGTCTCATCGGGGAGGTCGTAGCAGGCTTCGACATCGACAGGGCTGCCCAGCCACCGAGCGGGATCAATCTCCTGTACGTAGCCAAGACGGGCTTTGATCCCGAGGGCGTGCGCGCGCTCGACCTTGCCGTAGGCGAGCGAGTCGATGGCCTCCTCCAGGAAGCATATAAAGTCCACCGGCACGCCGATCGGCCTTAGGGCCTCCTCGATGCGTTCCCACTCCGCATAAACCTCTTTGACCTTGAAGGTCCGATAGAGCGTCGGCATCACGCGCCCCTCCGACCGAAGGTGCCCGAACGCTCCAGCTTCTTGATGATGCCGCTGATCTCGCTGCGACGCTCCCTGGGTGAGGTCGAGAACATCACCTCCTCCTGGAGCTTCAGCCTGACCTCGTGCGGTTCGAGCCCGGCCCGCCAGAGCGCCGCACCCAGGACGAAGAAGTTGCGGTGGCCCATTCCGCTAGGCGTCGAACGCCATGCCTCGATCGCCCGCACGACCTTCTCCTCCTGGCGTCCTGCGACGCTCTGGCGATGATCCCGCGCCAGCCCTTCGCGCAGCATCTGGAGCCTCGTCGGCGGTGCCGATGTTGGCGCAGGGTTTGGCAGCACGATCGAGGAGTTGGTCAGAGGCAGGATCGGACTGATCTCGGGCTCCGGCTTCCACTTGCCGATGACGTGGTCGAGCCAGTCATGGACGGAGAGCGGTCCGCGCCATGGATCACGCACACCGAAGTCAGTAAAAAACGACCCCTTCGGATGCCGGGCCTGACAGGGCAGGTAGAACATCGAGTTCGCCGTGAACTTGCTCTCGTCGAAGCCGTGGCAGGGCTTGCCCTTGAGACGCGCGTCCTTCTCCAGCTTCCGCTGGCCCCAATATCCGGCCCGCTCCAGGACGCCGACGATCTCCGCGATGATCAGCTTGTGCACCTCGACCGACATCGCGCAGGTGGTCGGGATGAACACGCGCCAGCGCGGCTTCTCGGGCGTCGAAGACGCCGTGTTCCAGACCACGACCCTGAGATGCGGGAAGAGGTCGGCAAAGGCGTCCGGGGTCAGGTCGCCGCCATCATTGTCGAGCCAGATACCGCGCAGATAGGTGACATTGGCGAGCCCGCGCGCGGTCTCGTCCGACCGGGTCGCGTCGAAGCAGGCGGGCGCGAACAGACCCGCGTCCTCCTTCGCCACCACATCCTGATGGAGCCGGGCCAGTTCGGCGATGAAGGCGTCGTCGTCCTGGTAGTCGATGTGGCCGAGCGGCGTTTTGTCATAGATCGTCGCGAAGGCGGTGCCGCTGAGAGGCGATATCGGTGTAACGTAATCCCTTATGTAAGAAGGAATATCGTTACAGCCGAACTCACTCGGATCGAGATCGGGATAGCCGTTCATGGCGAAGTCGGTCCCGTTGAGCCGGTCGAGTTCGGCGAGCAGGGCCTTGTGCTTCTCGGCCCGGCAGGACTTGGTCCTCTCGCTGCCGCTGCTGTGCTTGCGCTTCCGCCCGGCCTTGCCCTTGCGCGGGACCACATCGAGACCGGGCAGCGGCGCGACGGTCGCGCCGGGGAAGAGATCGGCGAGCCACTCGGCGGTGTCGCGATCCATCACCACGACCCGCTTCTGGGTCTGATCCTGCGGATTGCGGATCGAGGAGCGCATCACCGCCTGATAGACCGCTGTCCGGTAATGGGCGGTGCGGACCTCGTCGCCATCGATCCCGAACTCACGCAGGAAGTGGAAGTGCTGCGGCGGCGGGTTCAACGCCGAGAGCACCACGATGTTGTGGAAGCCCTGATAGCCGTTCAGGCCATGCGGCGTGTTCGGCAGGCGCTGCGCTCCGGCGACGCCGAAGAAGTTGTCGGGCAGGTCCTTGTTGCCCATCCAGAGGAAGTTCTCGTCCCCGAACTGGTCGAGAACCGCGATCCCGACCTTGTCGCCGAGCTTGATCGCGCCGCCGCCCCCGTCATCGACCAGCTTGTCACGGAAGCGCTTCGACCACGCCTCGTCGCAGGCATAGAAGATCGTGATGCGGTTGCCGTGCTCATGCCGGGTGTAGCGGAGATCACGAAGCAGACGCGCCGACACCGGCAGCATCTTGCAGCCCTGGGCCTTGAACAGCTTGAAGGCCATGGTGTCCTGGATGCAGGCCGATGCCAGGATCACCCGCCTGAAGCCCGAGAAGATGCTCGCGCGCAGCACCGCGTAGGTGTTGAGAGTGCTGTCGGTCTTCTCGCCCCGGATCAGCCGGGCGTACTGCGTCTGATCGACATAGACCTGCCAGTGCTCGGAGGTCAGACGGCGTGCCAGGGGCCGGAGCTTCTCCAGCACCATGTCGCCATGCCTGTTGTCGGCGATCTCGCCGATGAACTTCGTCGCATCCTCGTCCCGGCACTTCAGCCGGGGATAGGTTGGACCGCGAACGTCCAGATCGAGATGGCTGGTGATCAGCGAATGGGTAACGGGCATCACATACGGGTCGAACACATCGACCGCCGGAACCTCGTCGAACAGCAGGACCCAATCGCCGGGCCGATGCACGTAGGGCAGCCGGAAGAACGCCTCGTGTGTGATGAACAGGACCTCGCCCTGGCCGGGCTTGGCCTCCCTCAGGTGCTCCACGATCCTGCCGACCACGGAGCCAGAGACCGTGTCGCTGTGAAGGCGTGTAACCGTATAGCTCGGCTCGATCGCATCAAGCTCGTCTGCGAGGGTCTTTTCGATGAGGTGCCGGGTCGGCTGGACGATGAGGGTCTTCAGGCCCTTCCGGGCAAGGCGGTCGGCATAGCGCACAAAGGCACGCGTCTTGCCCGCCCCCGCCAGGGCGTTCAGGTAATGGATGGACATAAAACAACGATCCTAAAATAAAACCCGCGAGGGGTGGCGGCACCTCGCGGGTTCAGTGGTCAAGGATCGTTGGCGACACGCACGAACTAAGGTCGGGCGGCAATTGCCCGACAGGTATATTTAGCGCCGCCACGACACTCGACCCCGCCAGGGGCCTGAGCGGCAAACCCGCTCTGTCCGTACTTATCTCTGAGACGGCTTCGCCCTGGTAATAAACTTCGTTCAACGCTCAAGTGCGGCATCGACCATCACGAGGCCAACGCCTTGCCCGGTTGACCCGAGCCCATTGCGCCGCGCCCTCGCGCCCGGCATAACCCTCTGAACTTGCTCGCTCAGCGAGGAGGCAGGCAGGCGTCGATCCGTTTCGGGCGCGCCATTTATCTTCTGCCAAACGTCCTCCAAGTGTTTGAGCGGCAAGCGGTTTTCACCGTTTGACCGTACTTGGAGCTTGAAGCTCGATGAGCTTCATCCACCGATGTTTCACTTCCAGGGTGTAGCCAGAGCCGTATCGGTGACCGACACCTTGGGTTGTCCAGCCGCCGATCGCATCAACGATATCCGCCGGGCACTCGGCAACGCGCAGCCGATCGCGGAGACTGTGTCTGAAGGAGTGGACGACGCAGCCTTCGGGCAGTCGAGAGCGCAGCCACTTGTTGAGAGAAGCACTCGCCGAGTTGGCATTCACGTCGGTCAACGTCGCGTATCGCGGGAATAGCAGCCTGCCGTGCGCGCTACCGGCAAGCCGCCGGGCTGCCGCTAAGGACGCGCCGACAAGGGGCACATTCCTCGTGCTCGATGCTGTTTTGAGCGAACGCCAAGGATGGGGTTTGAGGGCGACATGCGGAACGCTCGCATGAAGCTTCAAATCTTCCTTCACGAGCCCCAGAGCTTCAGCCAACCGTAGACCGGTGTCGCTGATCAGCGCGATCAGCAGGCGGTTGTCGTCATCAATGTCCAAGCAGGTGTTCTGCACAGAGCGAATCACGTTGCTGGGGATCGGGGGGCGAACCGTTCTGGTCCCAACCTCGGGGATAAAGGTGCCGGAGAACGGGTTGGCACAAGCCAGCCCGTGTTCTGAGATCGCCAGATTCACCGATGCTCGGACCGTCGCGAAGACCCGCTTGATCGAGCTTGTCGTCAGCTTCTTGGCGATAAGGAAGTCGCGGAAACGGCCCGCGTCTGAACGGTTGAGTTCGACGATTGAGGCATCGCCGAGGCTTTCGACCACATAGCGGAGATGACGGTTGGCATAGGCTTTGAAGCCCTTGCCTTTCCCAGACCCTTTCAGCCGACGATAGAGATCGCCTGCTTCGGACAGTGTCACAGACGGTCCGGCTTCCATGGTCGGCTTCGATGTAGGGCGGAACGACGAAGCGGCGACGGGCCGCAGGACACCTTCGAGCAGCATCTGCGCCCAGACCGTCTCCAACTGTGATGACAGCGCCCTTGCAGACTTTCTCGCCTGCGGGAGCGAGCGCGTGTGCAGGCAGGTGACTATGCGGGGCTTATCGAAGCGAGCCTGGAGCGACTTTGGAACCCTCCGCGTGAAGTAAAAAACTCCGCGCTTCGTGAAGGTATAAATCGCATTTTGGTCTACCACTTGGTACACTCCAAGTACGGTCAAACGGTGAAAACCGCTTGCCGCTCAAACACTTGGAGGACGTTTGGCAGAAGATAAATTCTTGGAAGTCACGAATAGTGCGACCTCGAGACTTATAAAATCAACGACTTACGACCATACCAACCCAATATAATCCGACTTTCAATCACAGAAAGTGCGACTCCCGACCTCAAAAATCAGAGATAATCCGACGCCAGACTCCCAGCCTTCTGGTGCAAACGCAAACTCCCTGACGCTTCTGTCCGTAGTCCCATCGGCCTGCCCCTTTCGGTGGCCAGCTTTTCGACCGCGACAGCTCGCCTGCCAGACATTGTGAAATGTTCTGCGAAATTCGTGAGAATGTTGCGGAAGAAAATCTATGGTGTTATGGATCTTTGAGCGCAGCGGGAGCAGCAATGTCGGATAGCGAGAAGCGAGAGAATTTCGTCAGGCTGGCCGAGGGGCGCACGCAGAACGCGCTTGATGCAATTCGGAAGCTCGGCAACCTCTCGAACAAGAGAGCCTACGATTATACCGATGCCGACATCCGCAAGATCGCGAAGGCGCTGAGAGATGCCGTATCGGATTTAGAGAAACGTTTCGGGCCGTCCAACGAGGCGACCGAGACTTTCAAGCTTTAAGCTGGAGGGGCACCATGGGGCCGGAGCATCTTGGAATTGGCGACCGAAAGTTCCTGATTAACCGCCTCATTCAGCAAGCACCGATCAATACGCTGGTTCGCGAGTTTTTTAAGAATGCGGACGAGAACGCTCGCTTCGCCCCGGTCGGCCACCGCCTGGTCCACATTTATCCGACGATTGTAGACGGTGTTCGGAAGCTGACATTCTTCAACACCGGTGTCGGAATGTCGGCGGGAGAGCTGAGGACGGCAACCGACTTGAGCTCGTCCGTCAACAAGCAGATGTCTCTCGATGGCAATTTTGGCATTGGGGCAAAAGTCTCAGGGTTGTCGGCCTCACCCGACGGTATTCGTTACCGATCTTGCAAGAATGGCGAGGTTCACGAGGTCACGATCGGATACGACGCCGATGAGGACACCTATGTGCGCTTCGGCGCAGAGATGGGTGATGGGTCCACCGAAACGATCTACGACGTGACAGCTGTGGTGCGGGAAGAAGGCCGGCCCCTCGATATCGATTGGACCGAGGTCGTCTTATTCGGGCAGTCCCCTGGCCATGACACGGTGGCAGAGCCTATCGGTGAAGGCCAGGAGGTGGATCGGAGCTTCATTGCTTCATCGATCTTCCGGCGATTTGTCGCCTTCTCCGACGATGTTGAGGTCAAGATCGACGTTGCGATGACAAAGGGCGGCGGACGAAACGAGACGCAAAGGACTCGGCGACTTCGCACGCTGGACGAGATCATTGAGCGCCACGCGATAAAGTACGAGGACGTCAAGGATGCTCCTTCAGGCATCACTGTGCGTTACATCCATGATCCGAAACACGATAGCTCGGGGCACTCGACGAGCGCCCGAGCAAATCCTGCGACGAGTTCCACGACCTTCTGCGCCTTGGTCTATCGCGACGAGCGATACGATTTTCGGACACAGAAGGTGTGGTCGTCAGTGGCGCCAACCTATGGTGTTCCGTTTGGATCGAAAGTCCTGACCATTGAAATTCGTCTGCCCGACGGGCTTGCGCTTCCCAACCAATATCGTGATGCCCTCGTGTGGCCATCTGATCGTTCGCCGCTGACTGCCGAACAGTTCGCCTACCTCGTTCGCGAGTTGATGCCTGATTGGGTCAAGGAGGTCATCCGGAGTGAGTCGCCCGACGGGGCCGATGATCTGAACGATCTGCAGACTGATCTGCAGACTTTGCTCGACGAACTGCGTGTGCCGACCAAAGTTATCAAGCCGGCTCCGCCGCGGCTGTTTCCTCCGATGGCAATGGAGGCCAATGACGGTGGAACGGCAGAACCGGAACCGACCGCAATCGAGGCCGAGCAGGACGAGCCCAAGCAGGACGGAATTCGCCGTGGACCGAACCGCGGTGCAGATCGGGCATCGAAGACGAGAGTTCGACAGGCGCCCGAGGGCGCCACTGCATCGCGGGAGGCCCGCGCTTTGGAGCGGGCCCCTGAAATCAAAATCCTGACCAGTCCCGACGAAATAGCGGAGAGGGGACTGAAAGGACGCGCGGCCAGATTCTACGGGGAAGTGCGCACGCTATTTGTGAACGGGCTGTACCCTGTTGTCAGGCGGATGGCGGATGAGTTGGCCGATGAGTTCATCGGCTCCGAAGATCCAGACCAGGCACGCGCTACCGCAATCCTCGCTGCGCAGCGCACACTCGCGTACAGGGTGGGGAAAAGCACTTGCTACGTGTGCACGGCGGTGAGAAAACCATCCAGTGAA
>JARYGW010000549.1:0-2090 GCA_033792295.1 Allobosea sp. | reverse complement strand
GTTCATGAGGCTGCTCCGGCTTGGGTAAGGCCACAGCTTACGCGGCGGCGGGAGCAGCCGGTCCATCCCATTAGCTGGGGCTCGGGCCGGTTCTCTGGCGTTGCACGGGATGCGCAGTTCCTGGCCGAACAGGTCGAACTCCGCATGAACGCGCTCGCTGAACAGAACGGGAGAAGCGCCACCTGATGGCGGAATGCATAGCCCGCCGGGGATTCGACAACCCCGATCTGAAATCGAGTGCTTCGCTTCTTGAGGCGAGCGCCGATATCACAGGCTGCCCGGCGCGGCTGCACTCGAGGCCGGTCTGGCCGCATACGGCATCACGATTCTCGCCGGGTCGCCTAGCGAGTGCCCGGAAGCGCGAGAGCTCGAACGACGTTGCCTCCGGCGCAACTGAAGCACTTGCCCGCCGCTGAACATGGACCGAGCTTAAAATGCCGCTTCCATATGGCCTCATTCGCAAACCCAATGCGGCGCATCGCGACGGGTGATGAGCTCCAAAGCCTCATCAATGCTAGTTGGGCAAGGTCGCAGGTTCGGCCGGTCAGCCGCGCCGGCGCCGTTACGATCATTTTCTCCTTTGTTTGGATGTAGCCGATGAACATTGATTTTGAGGACGATCGTGCGATCAGGCGGCTGATCTCAGAATATTGCTATTGCCTCGATCAGCATCGTCTCAAGGATGTTGGAGACCTGTTTGCCGAAAACGGCATCTGGGCAGCGAAATATGGCTCGGCCACCGGGCCTGCCGCGATTCAAACGCTTCTGACGAAGCTCGTGCCGGTGCGGCCCGCCCGCAAGCACTTCGTCACGAATGTGATCCTGGATGCAGAACCTGATCACGTTCGGGCCGTGTCTTACTATCTGGTCGTCCGCGAGGCCGATGCCGGAGGTCCGCAGGTTTCCGTCGTGGGCACGTACTTCGACAGGCTGCAAAAAATCGACGGATCCTGGAAATTCATCCATCGCAAGCTACAGCAGGACATTGCGGGCGATCTCGGTCTCGCGCTTCCCACGCCCTCCTGACCAAGGGGAGGCGGCGCGATGGGGCGCGGCCTACACGGGCAGCGGACTGCTCGCCGCGCATGTCTGGGCGATGGTTTGGCGCATGAGCGAGCGCAGCCATGCCCGCGCCGCGTCGCGATCCGTCCGCTGATGCCACGCCATCTTGTAGAGGATTTGCTCGTGCCAAAACGGTAGCGCGGCGAGTTCGAGAGCCCCAAGATTTGGCAGACTCTGCGCGAAGCCCTTGGGGACTGCGGCGGCGAGATCGCTATCACCGACAACCTCGACTGCTTCCGCAGACGTGTTCACCACCAAAACAATGTTGCGGCGCTCGGCTGCGAGATTCAGCCAGTTGTCGACGATGCCGATTTGCCAGGTGGCCTGCTTGACCAGGACATGGCTGGCGGCAACGAATTGCTGCAGCGTCAGCGGGTTCGACAGATCAGGATGGCCACGGCGAAAGATACAGATGTAGTCGTCCGCCAGCACTCCCTCGAGCTGGAGGCCGGATTCGGCGGTTGGGAACATGCCGACAGCGCAATCGATCGCGCCACGCTCCAGCGCCGTGACCGATCCGGGGTTGGAATGCAGGTGAAAATGCAGCTTGGCGAGGGGGGCCTCGCGCACGAACCGTGAGGCCAGTGCGGGGACGACGCGCGACGTCAGTGTGTCGGTGATGGCGACATTGAAGGTCAGCGTCGAGCGCGCCGGCTCGAACTCCGGCGGCAGGGCAATGGCCCGCAATCGGTCGAGGGCGCTTTGCAGCTCGGGCCAGATTTCCAGCGCCTTCTCGGTGGGCCGGATGCCGCCGGGAACCTTGATGAAAAGCTCATCCTTGAGCAGATAGCGAAGCCGACGCAGGGCGTTGCTCACCGCCGGCTGGCTCATCGAGAGTCGCTGGGCGGCACGCGTGACGCTGCCTTCGGCCATCACGGCGTAAAGCACGTTCATCAGATTGAGATCGATGCGCTTTTCGCTCATGGGATGCCGGCACGGTCGTCGCGCGCAACTGTCAACGGCGGTCGGATTCTAGGCCAGCGTGGCGGAGTAAAAGCAGGCCACTGTCGTTGTGGAGCGGCGGATAT
>JARYGW010000548.1:0-2108 GCA_033792295.1 Allobosea sp. | reverse complement strand
GATGGAATTGCTCGACGGCGAGCGCACCGTCTTCGAAACCCTGGAAGATGCCTTCCCGCAGGCCAACCAGGGTTCGCTCAGGGCGCTCGCCGGCTGCTTCGGCTTCTCGGGCGACGATGTCGAGAAACGCTGCCGCGTGCTCTCGGGCGGCGAGAAGGCACGCCTCGTCATGGCGCTGATGCTCTACGACCCGCCGAATTTCCTGGTGCTGGACGAGCCCACCAACCATCTCGACATCGCCACCAAGGAAATGCTGATCGAGGCGCTCGCGGCCTTCGAGGGCACGATGCTCTTCGTCAGCCACGACCGGCATTTCCTCGCGGCGCTGTCGAACCGCGTGCTGGAGCTGACGCCGGAAGGCGTCCACGCCTATGGCGGCGGCTACACCGAATATGTCGCGCGGACGGGCCAGGAGGCGCCGGGCTTGAGGCACTGACGGGGCATCTGCGTTCCTGCCATCCCCTGTCAGCATCGCTCGTGGCGGCCTCCCGTCCGGGCCGTCCCGCATGCTAGACATTCCCGCTGCCCGGAGACCGGGCTGGAATGGCCCGGCTTTTGCCCTATCTCTAGCGCTTCACCGCAACGGACGCCCCGATGGCCCGCAAGACCGATACCGCCGCCGCCCAGGCTGCTGCGCTGGAAGACATGTTCGACCGCAACCGCGCGGCCGACCCGAACAGCCGCGCCATCACCGTGCGCGGCGCGCGCGAGCACAATCTCAAGAATGTCGACCTCGCGATCCCGCGCGACAAGCTCGTTGTCTTCACCGGCCTCTCCGGCTCGGGCAAGTCCTCGCTCGCCTTCGACACGATCTATGCGGAAGGCCAGCGCCGCTATGTCGAGAGCCTCTCGGCCTATGCCCGCCAGTTCCTCGAGATGATGCAGAAGCCCGATGTCGACCAGATCGACGGGCTCTCCCCGGCGATCTCGATCGAGCAGAAGACGACCTCGAAGAATCCGCGCTCGACTGTCGGCACCGTCACCGAGATCCACGACTACATGCGCCTGTTGTGGGCGCGCGCCGGCATTCCCTATTCGCCCGCGACCGGCCTGCCGATCGAGAGCCAGACCGTCCAGCAGATGGTCGACCGCATGGTCGAGCTGCCGGAGAAGACGCGCGGCTACCTGCTCGCGCCGGTGGTGCGCGGCCGCAAGGGCGAGTTCAGGAAGGAGATGGCCGACTGGCTGAAACGCGGCTTCCAGCGCGTCAAGGTCAACGGCGAGTTCTACGAGATCCCGGACGCCCCCCCGCTCGACAAGAAGTTCAAGCACGACATCGACGTGGTCGTCGACCGGATCGTGATCCGGCCCGATCTCGGCGCGCGACTGGCGGATTCGCTGGAGCAGGCGCTGGAGCTGACCGACGGCATCGCGGTTTTCGAATATGCCGACGAGAAGGAGGAGAACGGCGAGGCGAAGCGTGTCACCTTCTCCTCGAAATTCGCCTGCCCGGTCTCCGGCTTCACCATTCCCGAGATCGAGCCCCGGCTGTTCTCGTTCAACAATCCGTTCGGCGCCTGCCCGGTCTGCGACGGCCTCGGCCACGAAATGCGGATCGATCCGGACATGATCGTGCCGGACCATTCGCTCACCCTGAAGAAGGGTGCCATCGCCCCCTGGGCCAAGTCGACCTCGCCCTATTACGGCCAGACGCTGGAAGCGCTCGCCCGGCATTTCGGCTTCTCGATGACCAAGCCCTGGTCGGAGCTGCCGGAGAGCGCCCGCAAGGCGATCCTGTTCGGCACCGGCTCGGAAGCCGTCCGCATGGCCTATAATGACGGCCTGCGCAGCTATGAGGTGAAGAAGCCCTTCGAGGGCGTCATCACCAATATGGAGCGGCGCTGGAAGGAGACGGAGTCGGACTGGGCGCGCGAGGAGATCGGCCGCTTCATGTCCGAGACGCCCTGCGCCGCCTGCAACGGCTATCGCCTGAAGCCCGAGGCGCTGGCGGTGAAGATCGACGGCCGCCATATCGGCGAGGTCTCGAAGCTCTCGGTCAAGGACGCGCTGGACTGGGTCACCGCCCTGCCCGCCCGGCTCTCGAAGAAGCAGAACGAGATTGCCCCGCGCATCCTCAAGGAGATCCGCGACCGGCTGACCTTCCTGCT
>JARYGW010000547.1:0-2118 GCA_033792295.1 Allobosea sp. | reverse complement strand
AAATGAGCTACTCCCCGCAGATCGATAACTTCCGCAAGCTGCATGAGGCCGGCTGCTTCGTGATGCCGAATCCGTGGGATTTCGGCTCGGCGCGCTGGCTGCGCGGGCAGGGCTTCAAGGCGCTGGCGACGACGAGTGCGGGCTTCGCCTTCACGCAGGGCCGGGCCGACCAGGACGTGCCGCGCGACATGATGCTCGCCCATATCGCCGAGATGGTGAAGGCGGTGCCGGACCTTCCGGTCAACGCCGATTTCGAGAACGGCTATGCCGACACGCCCGACGGCGTCGCCGCCAACGTCAAGCTCTGCGTCGCGACCGGTGTTGCGGGGGTGTCGATCGAGGATGCGACGGGGCGCGAGGACGACCCGCTCTATTCGTTCGAACTCGCGGTCGAGCGCATCCGTGCGGCGCGCAAGGCGATCGACGAGACCGGCTCCGGCGTGGTGCTGACCGCACGGGCGGAGTGCTTCCTGACCAATCATCCCGACGCGCTGGCGGAGTCGGTCCGGCGCCTCGCTGCCTATCGCGAGGCAGGGGCCGACGTGCTCTATGCGCCGGGCGTGCGGACGGCCGAGCAGATCGCCGCCATCGTTGCTGCGGCCGGCGGCAAGCCCGTGAACGTCGTCGTCTTTGCCGATCTCGGTCTGACCGTTGCCGATTTCGCAGCGCTGGGCGTGCGGCGCTTGTCGACGGGCGCGGCCTCGGCGCGCTCCGCCTGGGCCGGTTTCGTCGAATCGACCCGGTTGATCGTGGAGGGCGGCAGCTTTGCGGGCTTTGCCGGCAATGCGCCGTCGCGGCGGCTCGACCCCTTCTTCCGCGACGATCTGAAAGCCCGCTCATGAGCCGTGCGCTCCTCATCGCGCCGGAATGGCTCGGCCGCAGCGGCCTCTGGGAGATCGACGCCAAGGGCCGCCGCAAGCCGGTCGATGCCGAGGATGTGGGGCTTTCCGAGGAACTCGGCGACCGGCTCGAAGCCTGGATGGACGCCTTCGACGCGATCTATGACGAGGACGCTGCGGCGTCTTCCGATTTCGCCAATGAGGTCGACCGGCTCGCCTGGGAGTCCGAGGGGCACGCGCTCGCGGAGACGATCGCGGCCGAGCTCGGTTCCGGCTGGGATGTTCAGCGGGATTTCGCGGGCTGGCGGGGGAAGGACAAGGCATGACGTTGAACTGGAAGGCGCCGCCGTTCCCGCCCGCCAAGGTGCTGGAAGGGCAGTATTGCCGGCTCGAACCGCTCGACGTCTCGCGCCATCTCGACGACATCTGGGCCGCCGCTGCCGGGCACGATCAGATCTGGGACTGGCTGCCGGCCCAGCCTCCGCAGAGCAAGGAAGAATACGGCGCGCTGCTGCAGTCGATGGTCGATCAGGCCGGCATCGTGCCGCTGGCGGTGATCGACAACGCCGACGGCAAGGCCAAGGGCCATCTCTGGATCATGGAGATCAGGCCGGCTCATGGCGTGTTCGAGGTCGGCTGGATCACCTATTCGCCCGCCCTGC
Organism: Allobosea sp.; assembly: GCA_033792295.1. GTDB lineage: Bacteria > Pseudomonadota > Alphaproteobacteria > Rhizobiales > Beijerinckiaceae > Allobosea. The sequence goes on along the minus strand of JARYGW010000547.1, from coordinate 617 downwards.
AGCGGACGCGCGCCGCGACCGAGGCGATCTATCTCGTCGGGGATTACGGCTTCTCGCTCGGCTATCGCCGCTATGAATGGAAGTGCAACAACCGCAACGAGCCTTCGAAGGCGGCCGCGCGGCGCTTCGGCTTCCAGTATGAAGGGCTGTTCCGCCAGCACATGGTGGTGAAGGACGAAAACCGGGATACGGCCTGGTTCTCGATCCTCGACGGCGAATGGCCCGTTCGGGCACAGGCCTTCCGTCGCTGGCTGGCGCCGCAGAACTTCGACGAGCAGGGCCGGCAGAAGCTCTCGCTCGGTGCCTTCAACCAGATTTCAGGCATGGCCGGCGAACTGCCGCTGCGCCGGGCGAACCTCGCCGACATCCCAGCGATCCTGTCTCTCAAGAACGCCGCCTATACGCCGAACGAGAGCATCATCGGCGTGCCCTCGCTGCCGCGCATCGCCGACTATGTCCAGGTCGTCGCCGAGCATGAGGTCTGGCTTGCGGAGGACGGCAAGGGGCTGACCGCGGCGCTCGTGCTCGACATCGAGCCGGAGGATTTCACCATTTGGAGCGTGGCGGTCTCGCCCGAAGCCGCGGGCCGCAAGCTCGGCTCCGCGCTGATGGCCTTC
>JARYGW010000546.1:0-2123 GCA_033792295.1 Allobosea sp. | reverse complement strand
CGGCTCGATCACGACGCTGACCTCGCGCGACTTCCTCGGTTTCGGCCGGCCGCCCGGCTCGCCCTCGCTCGGCGAGCTGCTGGCGCAGGGCAAGGCCAATCTCCAGGCGCCCTGGCTGGGTCTTTCCGGCTTCGCCGTCATCGCGCTGATGCTGTCGCTGCTGATCTTCATCGGCGAGGCGGTGCGCGACGCCTTCGATCCGCGGAAGACCTTCGCATGAGCGCGCCTCTGCTTTCCGTCCAAGACCTCTCCGTCGCTTTCCGCCAGGGCGGCAAGGAGACGCTCGCGGTCGACCATGTCTCCTTCTCGATCGACAAGGGCGAGACCGTCGCGATCGTCGGCGAGTCGGGTTCCGGCAAGTCGGTCTCGGCGCTGTCGATCCTGAAACTGCTGAACTATCCGGCGGCTTATCACCCCTCCGGCAAGGTGCTGTTCAAGGGGCAGGACCTGATCGCGGCCGACGAAGATGCGATGCGCAAGGTACGCGGCAACGACATCACCATGGTGTTCCAGGAGCCGATGACCTCGCTCAACCCGCTGCACACCATCCAGAAGCAGATCGGCGAGATCCTCGAGCTGCATAAAGGGCTGCGCGGCGAGAAGGCGCGCGCTCGCACGCTCGAGCTGCTCGGCCTCGTCGGCATCCGCGATGCCGAGAGCCGGCTCGACGCCTATCCGCACCAGCTCTCCGGCGGCCAGCGCCAGCGCGTGATGATCGCGATGGCGCTCGCCAACGAGCCCGACCTGCTGATCGCGGACGAGCCGACCACCGCACTCGACGTCACCGTGCAGGCGCAGATCCTGAAGCTGCTCAAGGAACTCCAGAGCCGGCTCGGCATGGCGATGCTGTTCATCACCCACGATCTCGGCATCGTCAGGCGCATCGCCGACCGTGTCGTCGTGATGCTGAAGGGCAAGATCGTCGAGGAAGGGCCTGTCGCCGAAATCTTCGGCAGCCCCCAGCACGCCTATACCAGGCGCCTGCTCGCGGCCGAGCCGAAGGGGCGGCCCGAACCGGTCGCAGCCGATGCCGCGACACTGCTCGAAGCCGGGCCGATGAAGATCTGGTTCCCGATCAAGTCCGGCTTCATGCGCCGCGTCACCGGCCATGTGAAGGCGGTCGACGGCATCTCGGTAAAGGTGCGCGAAGGCGAGACCCTGGGCGTCGTCGGCGAATCCGGCTCAGGCAAGACCACGCTCGGCCTCGCCATCCTCAGGCTGATTTCCTCCGAGGGACCGATCGTCTTCCTCGGCGACCGCATCGATGGCCTCTCGAACAAGCAGGTGCGCCCGAAGCGCAAGAATCTGCAGGTCGTCTTCCAGGACCCCTATGGCTCGCTCTCGCCGCGCATGTCCGTGGCCGAAATCGTCGCCGAGGGGCTCGGTGTGCAGCAGAAGAACCTGTCCTACGCACGGCGCCGCGAAATCGTGGCCCAGGCGTTGGCCGATGTCGGCCTCGACCCGGCGGCGATGGACCGCTACCCGCATGAATTCTCCGGCGGCCAGCGCCAGCGCATCGCCATCGCGCGCGCCATGGCGCTCGACCCGAAATTCGTGGTGCTGGACGAACCGACCTCGGCACTCGACATGTCGGTGCAGGCGCAGATCGTCGATCTGCTGCGCGGGCTGCAAGCGAAGCGCAAACTGGGCTATCTTTTCATCAGCCACGACCTCAAGGTGGTGCGGGCGCTCTCGCATCGGCTCATCGTGATGCAGAACGGCAAGGTCGTCGAGGAGGGCCCGGCCGAGGAGGTCTTCGCCCGGCCACGCGAGGCCTATACGCAGGCGCTGCTCGCCGCCGCGCTCCATATCGAGCCGGCCGCCGGCAACGCCGTCAGGGAGTGAGCATGGCACGCGCGCTGCTCATCGTACTGGATTCGGTCGGCTGCGGCGCTGCCGAGGATGCTGGCGCCTATGGCGACGAAGGTTCCGACACGCTCGGGCACATCGCCGAAGCCTGCGCCGAAGGTCGCGGCGACCGGCAAGGCCTGCGCAGCGGGCCGTTGCAGTTGCCGAACCTCGTGCGGCTCGGCCTCTCCCATGCCTGCGAGGCTTCGACCGGGCGCGCACTCGCCGGTGTGACGAAGCCCGCGCAGCCACAAGGGCGCGGGGGATATGGCGTC
>JARYGW010000545.1:0-2146 GCA_033792295.1 Allobosea sp. | reverse complement strand
GATCACGGTGCCGGGGCATCTGCGGGACGGGCTGCAGCGCGGCACGGCTCCCCAGGCGACTGCAGACAAGCTGCGCCGCGCCTCCCAGCGCTTCGATGGTCGCGACACCGTCTGCCTGCTGGACGAGCCGGTCCGGGCCGGCATCGACTCGGTGACGGTAGTCGAGGATACCGGCGTGCTGATCATCGGCTGGCTGTTCGACCCCGAACGCAGGGTGGGAAGCGTCACGCTGCGCAGCGGCAGCCAGTCCTGCGCCGTGGATCGGCTTTGGACGCGGGTGCAACGCGCTGACGTGACCGCAGCCTTCATGGAGGACTCCCGCTTCGGGCCGGCGCTCGCGGCGCGGCGCAGCAATCACGGCTTCATCGTCTTTGCGCCGAAGCTCGTGCCGGAAGCCGGGCAGCCGCTCCACCTCGCCTTCGAGGTGCAGGGAAGTGGCCCGGCCTTCCTCCCGCTCGAATCCAATCGCGCCCAGCCGCGGCGGGCGCTGGAGCGTGTCCTCGGCCTGCTCGATCCGCGCTCTTCGACCGCGAACGCCGTGGTCGAGCGCCAGATCGCGCCTGCTCTTCAGGCCGCCGAGATTGCGCCGCCACGGGCGGCCGAGACGCTCGATGTCGGTCCGTTCGATCCGGAAGCGCCGCTTGGCCTCGTGATCGGACTCGATCATCGCCACCGCGAACTGTCGGCGCTGTTCGCATTGCTCGCCATGGACCCGGAGGCGAGGCCTTTGCCGATCGTGCTCGCGGCCCCCTCCGAGAGCTTCGACCGCGTCGGCGCCGAGGCGCGCCGGCTCGCGCGCTTCTATGGACTCTCGGTTCGCCTCGTCGCGGTGGAGGGCGTTGAGGACGCCTGCGATGCGCTGGAGGCGGGCGTACGTGCCTGTCGCTTCCAGACGGTCGCGCTGCTGTCGGGGGCCGCTCAGATCCGGATGCCGGGCTGGCTCGGCCGGCTCGAACGCGCCTATCGCGCCCGTGGTGGCCAATGCGTCGCGAGTCCGACGCTGCTCTTCGAGGACGACTCGATCCGTTGGGCCGGGGCCTGGCTGGAAGGCGAGGGGACGAGCCGGCGCATAGCCAACCGCTTCGTCGGCTACCCGCTGGAGGCCGTCGGCAATCTCGGGCCGATGGAAGTCGCGGCCGGTGCCAGCGAATGCTGCGTGCTGTCGCGCGCTGCCTTCATCGAGGTCGGCGGCTTTGCGCGCAACTATTTTACCACGGCGGAGAAGGGGCTCGATCTCTGTCTCAAGCTCAGGATGGCGGGCTCCCCCTCGCTCTGGGTCCCCGATGTCGAGATCTATGCGGTCGATGACGGCGAGACGGCAGCGCCGCATGCCGGGGCGTTGGCGCAGCTCGCCGACCGGACCAGCTTCGACCGGCGCTGGGCGCTCGCCATCTCGAACATGAAAGGCTGAGGATGCGGGTTCTGGTGATATCGCATGGCCATCCCTCGCTCTCGCTCGGTGGAGCGGAGATGGCGTCCTACAACCTGCACAAGGGGCTCCAGACGGGCGAGGGCGTCGATTCCCATTTTCTCGCCCGCGTCGGCGCCCCGACACCGCGGCACGCCGGAACGGCGCTGATGAGCCTGCGACAGCGTGGCGGCGAGCTGCTCTACTATGCCGAGGACTACGACCACTTCCTGATCTCGAACCGGGCGACCGAGGAGATCGACCGTGATTTCGTGCGTGTGCTGCACGATCTGAAGCCGGACGTGGTGCATTTCCATCATTTCATCGGGCTTGGGCTCGAATGCCTGTTCGCGGTGCGCGATGCGCTGCCGGATGCGCTGATCGTCGTGACCTTCCACGAATATCTCAGCATCTGCCATCACCACGGGCAGATGGTGAAGACCGGCGCCTTCAAGCTCTGCTACCGGGCCTCGCCCACTGATTGCAACGCCTGCTTCCCGGACATTTCGCCGGCTCGCTTCCTGGCGCGCGAGACGTTCGTCAAGGGCATGCTGGGCCTGGCCGACCATTTCGTCTCGCCGAGCCGCTTCCTGGTTGATCGCTATGTCGATTGGGGGCTGAGCGGGGAGCGCTTCTCGGTGATCGAGAACGGCATCGACGTCGCCGCTCCCGCGCCGCCGCGGCCCTTGCCCGAAGGCAAGACCCGGCGCTCGCGCTTCGCCTATTTCGGCCAGCTTA
>JARYGW010000544.1:0-2158 GCA_033792295.1 Allobosea sp. | reverse complement strand
ACCCACACCAGCCGCGTCCGTTCGTCGAGCAGCTCCGCGATCCCGGCATCGAGCCGCGGATCGTAGGATTGCGCCGCAATGCCGAGTGGCCCGAGGAAGCGCAGGATCATGTCCCGCGCCGGCCCATACAACGTCTCGGGCATCAGGATTCGGTCGCCGCTCCGGCACACCGCCATCGTCGCCAGTGTCATCGCCGCCATGCCGGACGGCACGACGAGCGCCCTCGATGCCCCTTCGAGCTGGGCGATATGGTCTTCGAGGAGCCGGCTCGTCGGCGTTCCGTAAAGCCCATAACTGAAACCGTCATAGACGCGGTCAGCTCGGGTCTCAAACGCCTCGAGATCATCGAAAACGATCGTCGAAGCGCGCTCAACCGGCATTGCCACGGCCTGGAACGGCTGGCGTGAACGCTCGGGCGGATGAATGTGCGAGGTGTCGTCGGATTTCGTCATAGGCCAACGCTAGCTCGCGCTGGCATTGCCATCTATGGCCATATCGATAGAGTCGATCCATTCTTGATATGCCCCCCCCATGAACCTGCGCGACATCGACGTCTTCCATGCGATCATGATCAGCGGCGGCGCCGGCGCGGCGGCTGCCCTGCTCAGCACGTCGCAGCCGGCCATCAGCCGTTCGCTTGCGAAGCTTGAGTCCGAGCTCGGGTTCAGTCTGTTCGATCGGATCCGTGGCCGCCTGGTTCCGACTCGCGAAGCGCTGCTCTTCCACGCCGAGGTGAAGGCCAATCTGGTCGGTCTTGATCGGCTCAAACTACGGGCTGCTCAGATCAAGGAGGTCGGCGCCGGGACTATCCGTGTCGCCAGCCTCTCTGCGCTCGGGCACGGCCTGGTCCCGCGGGCCATCACGGCATTCTCGCGCAAGCACCCGCAGGTGCGGATCAGCTATCAGGTCCGCACCTCCAACGTCGTTCGCGACCTGGTCGCTTCCGGCAGCTTCGACATCGGCTTGGCAGCCGACGAGATCGATACCGACGGTGTCCTGCACAGCGTTTTCACCACGCCTCGTGCGGTTTGCGTCATGCCACAGGGACACCCTCTGGCAAGCCGAGATGTCATTGTGCCGGCGGACCTGAACGACGAGGGCTTCCTGGCGCTCGCGCCGGAGGACACCGTGCGGCTCGCCATGGACAGGATCTTTGCGGAACACGGCGTCCAGCCCCGCATCCTGGTGGAAACGCCCTATGGCGTGACCATCGCTATCCTGGCGGCGCAGGGTCTCGGCATAGGCCTCGTCAACCCGTTCATCATCGCCGACAAGATGATCCAGGGCGTCGTCGTCCGGCCTTTCGAGCCGGCCGTGCATTTCAGGGCGCTCCTTCTCAGACCGCCCGGCAGTGCGAACTCCCGTCTCGTCTCAGCGTTCACTGCCGAACTATACGCGATCCGGAATGATTTTGCCGCTCCCGGAGAGAGCTTAAGGTAGCCATTCGTCGCGCGCTAGGTCCGCCGCGATCGTGACGGGCCAGATTCTGCGACAAAAAGAGGGGGCAGATATTGGGATCTACCCCCTCAAGTCTGGTCTCTTTTGGAGGTTGAGAACCAGCTAGGCTTCAACCGATTTCGATACTAGCATCTTGCTCAACGAGCTCTGTGAAGAAACTCACAAACTACGGAAAAATTTCTGTCATTGCCATTCGATGACGCCGAGGGCCTTGCTGATTTCGGAACGCAAATACGCTTCGCCGGTGATAACAATGAACCCGTGCGAACTATCGATCACACCTTGCTTTGCCAGCTGGCTTAAATGCCTCGTGACGGTCTCTCGCTGGGACGCGATTCTGCGCGCCACCTCCGCATGCGTCGGCATCGGCGAAATGCACAGCCGTCCCTGCCCGTCCCGGACGCCGTGACGGATCAGGTCCGCATAGAGTCGCGTCTTCATCGGTAGCAGTTTGCTCTCGATGTAGAGCTGCTTCATCAAGCGCAAACGGCTACAGAGCGTTTTCGCCACGAGTTCGGCGAACTCTGGCAAGTTGCGCAATTCTTCGAGGAACTGTCCCTGGTTCAGGACGAGCGCAACAGTATCCTCCATGGCTTGGAAATAGGTCGCAGGCTCGTCGCTGCCAAAGGCCGACAAATCTCCAACGAAATCTCCCGACCCTAGTTCAAGGAATGAAACATCATGCCCTTGAGGGCCAAGA
>JARYGW010000543.1:0-2171 GCA_033792295.1 Allobosea sp. | reverse complement strand
CACGTCGCTGCGCGAGGGCGGCGCGACCTGCAGCAGGCTGACCCGGCCACGATGCTCCGGGTGCTCGCGCAGGAATTCGCCGAAGGCCTCCAGCCGCTGCACGATGCCCTTCGAATAATCGAGCCGGTCGACACCGACGACGAGCTTGCGCTCGCCGAGGGAGTTGCGCGCGGCCCGCAGCGTCGTTGGCGCCTGCCGCACGGAGGCCGCGGCGAGTCGCCGGAAGGCCTCGACATCGATGCCGATGGGAAAATTCTGCACCGTCGTCAGCCGTGCACCCAGCCTCACGCGATCGCCCTCAACCCGCGCGCCGCAGAGCGAGACCAACCCGCCGATCAGGTTGTGGGCGTCGATCTCGGTCTGCATTCCGATGAGATCGTAGGACGCCATGGTGCGGATCAGCGTTGCACTGAACGGCAGGGCGCCGAACACGTCGGCCGACGGCCAGGGGATGTGATGGAAATAGCCGATCCGGTTGATGATACCTCGTCGACGGAGTTCCGCGGCCAGAGGAATCAAGTGGTAGTCGTGAATCCAGATCACGTCGTCCGGCTTGATCAGCGCGGCGAGCTGCTTCGCGAAGCGTCGGTTGACGCCGAGATAGCCCATATAATCGCCGCGCTGGAATTCGGTGAGGCCGAGCCGGTAGTGCATCAACGGCCAGAGCGCGCGGTTGGCAAAGCCAAGATAATAGCTTTGACGCTCGGCCTCCGAGAGGTCGGTCACGGCGTAGGTGACATTGCCCCTCTGAACCTCGCGAAGTTCGTGCACAGCACCTTCGCTGACGGCGCCGCTCCAGCCGAACCAGAGGCCGCCGCGCTGCTCCAGCGCCTCACGAAGCGCCACCGCCAACCCGCCTGCCGTGGCTTTCTCCTGGCGTTCGGGAATGGTGACGCGGTTCGAGACAACGACGAGACGCATAGTTACGAGTTCTCCAGGAGAAGCCGCCCGAATTTCGCCATGGGCGGCAGGAACAGAACGCCCGTGCAGGCGTAATGTTTCCGGGGGGCGGGGCTGGCCGGATGGCGAGGAGGCGGCAACCCTGCGGTGAAATCGTGGCCGTCAGTGTGCGGCAGTTCAGTCGATCGAGGCAACCCCAAGGACGATTTTTCTCGCCGGGCGGCAGCCTGCAGGCAAAATGAAAGGATTATCAGGGATATCGGCCGTTCTTCCGCCGTCTTCCCTGTCCAGAAAACGAAACCATGACGAACCTGATCGATCCGGAAACTATTCCTGACTCACGCAGCATCGATGCAGCGGAGCAGCAGATCGCTGTGTTCCTCGATTTCGACGGAACGCTCGTCGAGATCGCGCCTTCGCCGGAGGATGTTCGGCTCGACCGCCGCGTGGCGCCGGCGCTCGAAGCGCTACGCATCCAGCTCGGCGGCGCGCTCGCTTTGATCTCGGGCCGGCCGATCACCTTTCTCGACGAGATGCTCGCTCCGCACCGCTTCGATATCGCCGGGCTGCATGGCGCGCAGATCCGGGCCGACGGCGAAATCCGTGCCCAGTCCGACACGCCTGACAACATGCGCGATGCGCTGCGCGACCTCGTGCGCTTCGCCAACAGCCATGTCGGCATCATCGTCGAGGACAAGCGCATCTCGATGGCGCTGCACTGGCGGCTCGCGCCCGAGCTGCAGGATGAAGCGCTCGATCTGATGAGGACTGTCGCGGCGAGGCTCGGGCCGGGCGTGCGGCTGCAGGAGGGCAAGGCAGTCGCCGAACTGGTGCCGGCCGGCGCCAGCAAGGGCAACGCCATCGCCTGGCTGATGGCGACACCGGCCTATGCCGGGCGGCGCCCCGTCTTCATCGGCGACGACATCACCGATGAGGACGGCTTCAAGGTGGTGAACGCCATGGGCGGCCTTTCGATCCGCATCGGCAGTGACCGACAGAGCCATGCTACGCTCCGGATCGCTTCCCCGACCGCCTTGAGGCATATCCTTCTCGAAGGCGCCGAAAACGGTCGCCTGACCGCATCGAGCTTCGCCAGAAACGACTAAGCCCAGGATTGACCATGACCGTAACGACCACGGCCGCGGGGCATGACTCCGCCTCGCTCGATCTCGGCGTGATCGGCAACTGCTCGATCGCCGCGCTTATCGACCGACGCGCGCGCATTGTCTGGGGCTGCTTCCCGCGCTTCGACCGCGACCCGGTCTTCTGCT
>JARYGW010000542.1:0-2179 GCA_033792295.1 Allobosea sp. | reverse complement strand
CTCGTGCTGGCGGGTTGCGCCATCTTCGAGGCCATCCGCCGTGCCTTCCCGAGCGACCGTGTCCGGATCGCCGATCGTGGCCTGCGCGAGGGCATTCTGCTGCGCATGATGCATGAAGACCGCGCCTGGTGGCGGCGCAGATAGAGCATTTTCAAGCGAAGTGGATACCGGTTCGCGTGAAGAAAATGCGACAAAACATTCTGGATTCGGAGCGATGAGCGGCGGACGATCGGGAGGAGCCGGCGGCAAGACGGCGGCGGGCGCGCGCGACCTGCGCGTCAAGGTCAAAAAGGCCGGCAAGCTCAAGCATTCCTCGCAGCTCTGGCTCGAGCGCCAGCTCAACGATCCCTATGTGAAGCGGGCGAAGGAGCTCGGCTATCGCTCGCGGGCCGCGTTCAAGCTCGAGGAGATGGACGACCGCTACAAGTTCCTGAAGGTCGGACAGCGGCTGGTCGATCTCGGTTGCGCACCTGGCGGCTGGTGCCAGGTCGCGGGCAAGCGCATCGGACTGGAGCGCGGCAAGGGCCATATCGTCGGCATCGACCTTCTGGCCGTCGATCCGATTCCGAACGTCGATCTGATCCAGATGGATTTCATGGCCGAGGAGGCTCCAGCTCTGCTGACGGAGCGCCTCGGCGGTCGGGCCGATGGCGTGATGTCGGACATGGCCGCCAACACCACCGGCCACAAGAAGACCGACCACCTCAAGATCATCGCTCTGGCCGAGGCGGCGCTCGAATTCGCCCATGACGTATTGGCGCCGGGCGGCTTCTTTCTTGCCAAGCTGTTCCAGGGCGGTGACAGCGCAGAGCTGCTGGCCGGGCTCAAGCGGGATTTCACCGCGGTCCGGAACGTCAAGCCGGCCGCCAGCCGCGCCGATTCCTCGGAGCTCTACGTGCTGGCGACGGGTTATCGCAGGCAGCACGAGGCCGAAGGCGAAACTTGATGGTCGCTATCGCCAGCCCGGCCATCTCGCCTTGGTCGGGAGCGTGCCGTGGTGTGGGGTATCGGACATGAAAAGAGCGCGCCTGCTGTCGATCGTTACAGCTCTCGCCATCGGGCGAGGCGCCCTGCCCGCCCAAGCCTCCGACCCGACCCTCGAGCAGACCGCCGAGCTCTACTACAGCGCCTGGCTCAATCATGACCGCGCCGGCGCGGTGAAGCTCAACAAGGCGCTGCGCCCCGAAACCGGCGGCCGCGACTACATCGATCTCGGGATGTTGGACGGTCCGATCGCATGGCAGCTCAAGAGAATGGGGACTTTGAGCCTGAAGAGCGACCCTTCTGAACCCGAGGTCAGGCGGTTGATGGCCCGGCTCATCGTCGAGGGGAACCGGCGCGTTCGCTGCCGGGCGGTCGGCAGCAGGGTCGGCAGCCAGCCAGCCGGCGAGCGCTTCCGCGCGACCGTCATGCTCGAATGCGCCGCGCCGGATGCCACGGCGGCTCTCCGGCAGGTGAAGGAGCGCGAAAGGGGCGATGTGGACATGAACAATCCCACTCCGCGGCTCCTGAGGGCCATCATCGAGGCCTTCGAAAAAGCCCCGCTGACGCGCCGGATCTCGACGGAAATGGACCTCAACGCGGGAATGGCGAAGCAACGCTGGATGCCGGACATGTACCGGACCGGTATCGATCGCGTGACGAGCGCCGTCGCCGGCCAGATCGCGGAAGCCGGGCTCGGCCGATAAGTGCGCTGATATGCGGTGTCGACCGGGCTCCCGGCCGCTCCGATTCCCCGGAGCGTCACCTGCAGGCTACAGGCGCAAGCGGGAGACCGAAGCTGCTCCAGGCTGAGCAGCCGCGGTGGAACGACAGCCCTCTCGGACATCGGGGAGGCTGCTTTCGCCGAGCGCCGCCGCGATATTGATCGCCAACGGCAAGCAGATCAGCCCGCACGGACAGGCCGCGGTAGGGGAGCGTGGGCGCCGGAAGCGCTGCCCGTTGACGATAGCGCCGGCGCCGTAAATCAGGATGGCCGGGACTGCGAAAAATAGCATGCCGAGCGGCCCGTCGCAGTCGAGCGCATCGACGCCCATCGCCCGTATTCGTTCGACACCGAGACGGCTCCCAGCAGGGCCGCCGGTAAGGCCTCGATCAGGGCGTGACCTGAGACCCTTTTCTCCTCCGTTCTGAGGGAGAGTCCTGGGTTTCATTTCTGGCCTCAGGCGGCCTGTTTTTC
>JARYGW010000541.1:0-2195 GCA_033792295.1 Allobosea sp. | reverse complement strand
AACGGCCGACCCCTCACCCTCCGGGAGGGGGTTCCCCGCGCCCTTCTTTGTAGTCGGAGAGGGTCATGATTGAATCTGCCAGCGTTTCGTCTTCGGCGCCCCTCATCGAGATGCGCGGCATCTCGATCGCCTTCGGCGGCATCAAGGCCGTGGACGGCGCCAGCCTCGACCTGATGCCGGGCGAGGTCGTCGGGCTGCTCGGCCATAATGGAGCCGGCAAATCAACGCTGATCAAGATCCTGTCGGGAGCCTATCGCGCCGATTCCGGCACGATCCTGGTCAATGGCGAGGAGGTCTCGATCGCGAGCCCGCGCGACGCCAAGCGCCACGGCATCGAGACAATCTACCAGACGCTCGCTTTGGCCGACAATGTCGACGCCGCCGCCAACATCTTCCTCGGCCGCGAACTCCTGACCGGCTGGGGTACGCTCGACGATGCCAGCATGGAATCGGAGACCCGCAAGGTGATGGGCCGGCTCAACCCGCATTTCCGGCGCTTCAAGGAACCGGTAAAGGCGCTCTCGGGCGGCCAGCGCCAGTCGGTCGCGATCGCGCGGGCGATCTACTTCAACGCCCGCATGCTGATCATGGACGAGCCGACGGCGGCGCTCGGCCCGGCCGAGACGAAGCAGGTGGCGGAGCTGATCCTCCAGCTCAAGAAGCAAGGCATCGGCATCTTCCTGATCAGCCATGACCTGCACGACGTCTTCGACCTCGCCGATCGCATCACGGTGATGAAGAACGGCAAGGTCGTCGGAACCGCACGGACCGCCGACGTTACCCAGGACGAGGTGCTGGGCATGATCATCTCGGGCAAGTGCCCCCCGGCCGCAATGGCCGGACCGGGAGCGTTGCGGGGATAGGCCGGCTCGCCTCTTTCGCGAGGGGAGAGGCGAAGGGGCCGCCGTCACTTCGCGTCGAGCAGCTCCTTCACCGAGAGCAGCACCAGCTCCTCGTCGTCGGCCTTCTTCGGATCGCGCGAGGAGGAGAAGGGCAGGTTGTTGTCGTTGCCGACGACGATGACGCCGTTCGCCAGATCGACCACGTCGACATTCTCGATGGTGAAGAAGGGGAGGGTGAAGACGCCGCCGGCCGTGCCCTGCTTCGCCTTGCCGTCGGGATCCTTGATGTTCATCAGGTCGATATGGCCGATCCTGCGCACCGGCTTGCCGACATTGGCATCGGTCATCCCGATCTTGACGATGCGCTTGAACTTCGCCGGATCGTGGAAGCAATCCGGGCCGCGCTGGCCGGCCGCGCAGGCCTTGTCGGCGGTGCCTTCGCCATCGTCGCGCTCGATGATCAGGCCGGTGGAGGCATCGATCATGTTGAAGTCGCCGATGGCATTGCCCTTGGCCTCGAGCGGGTAAAACCAGGAGCGGCCGGTCCATTTCTCGGCCTGCACGTCGAATTCGAGGATGCGCAGCACGGCCTTGCCGTCGATCTCCTCGAAGCCGTTCCTGGCCACATCCCAGAGCGGGCCTTCCAGCAGCGGGTAGAGGAAGCGGCCGTCCGGCGACTGCGCCATGCCCTCGAAGCCCTTGGAGCGGCGAACATTGAAGGCGACCGACTGGTTCGGCGCGCCGGGCGTGGTGATGGCGTAGTGGTCGGGCGAGCGGGCGGGCTTGCCGTCGACCAGCGTCTCGAACACGGCCTCGACCTTGCCGTCGGCATCGACGCGCAGGAGATAGGGACCGAACTCCTCGCCGATCCAGTATTTGCCGCCGATCGGCTGGATCGATTCGGGGTCGAAATCGGCGCCGGTCAGATAGCGCATCTGCGTGCCCTCATGGACGATGCGGAAGGGCACCTTCTTGTCCGGGTCGTGCAGGAAGCTCGTTCCGAGACGCTCGATCTTGCCGCCAGCAAAATCGGCCTTGAGCCGGTGGAAGAAGAGCATGGCGTCGGGCGAATTCACCTTCGAGCCGAAGCCGTTGTCGGTGAGCACCAGGAACTCGCCATTGCCGAGCGAGCGGATGCCGGAGAAGCCCTGCACGGGCTGTCCGGCGAAGGGCGTGGCGAGCCCGGTCGGGCGCCCGCCCGAGGCTCCCATCACCGTGCCGACCGCCTCGACGCGCTTGCCGGGCGTGACGAACTTGCCCGAGACCTTGAGGTCGGCCGGTGCATCGGCCGGAGCCGGAACGAGCGTGCTGGCCGGCAACAGGGCCTGCCCGAGGAGCTTGGCCGGGAACTCC
>JARYGW010000540.1:0-2200 GCA_033792295.1 Allobosea sp. | reverse complement strand
GAGACACAGGCGCCCGGCGCCACGGTCAGCGCGGTGGCCAGGAACCACGGCGTGGTCACCAGTATGGTGTTCCGGTGGCGCGCGCAGATGGGGCTTGGCCAGGACGAGCGCGCCCGGCTGGCTCGCGTTCGGCTGGTCGGCGATGGCCTGAAGGCGGCGGGCCAGGCTCTTACGTCGGGCATTCCCTTGCCCATCCCCGAGGGCGCGGTGGCCGTCGATCTTGGCGACGGACGCAGGGTCTTCGCGCCGCCTGGGAGCGATCCAGACGAGGTTCGGCGGTACGTGGCGCAGCGGGAGGCGGCCCGATGATGATCATCCCATCCGGCGTGAAGGTGCATCTGGCGCTGGGCCACACCGACATGCGTAAAGGCTTCAATGGCCTGTCGATGCTGGTGCAGGAAGTGCTGAAGGAGGACCCGTTCTCGGGCCATCTGTTCGCCTTCCGAGGACGAAAGGCCGACACCATCAAGCTGCTCTACTGGGACGGAACGGGCCTGTGCCTGTTCACCAAGCGGCTGCAACGCGGGCGCTTCATCTGGCCGCACATCACCACGCCGGGAGGTTCCGTGGTGCTCTCGCCCGCGCAACTCGCCATGCTGATCGAAGGCATCGACTGGCGCTTCCCAGAGCGCACCTGGCGGCCCGCCATCGCCGGCTGAAACAGCGTCGAAACCCCCGCTGGATAAGGGGAAAATGCTTGGTCGCGGACTCCGAAAATAGTAGAATCGGGCATGCGGCTGGATCTCGAAAACCTGCCTACCGACACGGCCTTGCTGCACCAGTTGGTGCGCGAAATGGCCGGCTTCGTCGGTGAGCGGGACGGCGAGATCGACCGGCTCAAAGCCATCATCAAGCAGCTCCAGCGCGCGCAGTTTGGTCGCCGTTCCGAGCGCCTGGACGCTGATCAACTGGCGTTGGCCCTGGAGGATGTGGAGACCGATCTGGCCGCCGCCGAAGCGCGCCGGCCCGACATCCTGCCTGCGCCCGCGAAGGCTCAGCCCAAGCGCAAACCGCTCCCCGACCATCTGCCGCGCGAAGACCGGTTGCTCGACATCGACAGCCCGGTCTGCGCCTGCGGCGGCGCCCTGCACAGCATCGGCGAGAGCGTCAGCGAGATGCTGGACTGGGTCCCCGCGCAGATGCGAGTGATCCGGATCGTGCGCCCCAAGTACGCCTGCCGGGCCTGCGCAACGGTCGTCCAGGCGCCGGCGCCGGAGCGGCCGATCGACGGCGGCCTGGCCACGCCGGCGCTGTTGGCCCAGGTGCTGGTCAGCAAGTATTGCGACCACACCCCGCTCTATCGCCAGTCCAAGATCTTCGCCCGTCACGGTGTGGATCTGGAGCGTTCGACGCTGGCCGGCTGGGTCGGCGGGGCCTGCTGGTGGCTCCAAGCTCTGCACGACAAGCTGTCGGCCAACCTGTTCGCCAGCAGCCATCTGTTCGCCGACGACACGCCGATCCCGGTGCTGGATCCTGGCCGGGGCCGGACCAAGACCGGGCGGCTGTGGGCCTACACCCGCGATGATCGCCCCTGGGGCGGACCCGAGCCGCCGGGCCCGGTCTATGTCTATGCGCCGGATCGGAAGGGCGAGCGCCCGGCCGCCCATCTGAGCCGCTTCAAGGGCGTCCTCCAGGTCGATGGCTATGCCGGCTTCGAGCCGCTGACCGTGCCCGGCGACGTCAAGCTGGCGGCCTGTTGGGCGCACGCCCGGCGCAAGTTCTATGAGATCGCCGAGTCCACCAAGGCGCCCGTGGCCGTCGAGGCGTTGCGCCGGATCGGCGAGCTCTACGCCATCGAAGCCCAGGTGCGCGGCCAGTCGGCGGCGCTGCGGCGGGCGGCGCGTCAGGAGTCTTCCCGCCCGCTGGTCGACGCCTTGCACACCTGGCTCGAACGTCAGCTGGCCCGCGTGCCGCCGCGCGGCGCCCTGGCCGAGGCCATCCGTTACGCCCTTGGCCGCTGGGACGCGCTCAGCCTGTTCCTCACGGACGGCCGCATCGACCTGGACAACAACCCCGTCGAGCGCGCGATCCGGCCCATCGCCCTGGGCCGCAAGAACCACCTGTTCGCCGGTTCGGACGGCGGCGGCGACCGCTGGGCCGTGGTCGGTTCGCTGATCGAGACCGCCAAGATGAACGGCGTCGAGCCCTTCGCCTACTTGCGGGATGTGCTGGAGCGCATGGTTGATGGCCACCCCGTCAA
>JARYGW010000053.1:0-19351 GCA_033792295.1 Allobosea sp. | reverse complement strand
GGGATCGGATTGATGGCGGGGATGCCGCTGGAGAGATACACCGCGTCGATGATCGCCTTCTTGTTGATCGCCTTGTTGATGGCGTGGCGCACCTTGACGTCGTCGAAGGGCTTCTTGGTGGTGTTGTAGGCCAGATAGCCAATGTTCAGGCCGGGCTGCTCGAGAATCTGGACGTTGGGGTCCTTCTTCATCGCCTCGAGATCGGCCGGGTTCGGATACGGCATGACATGGCATTCGCCCTTCTGGAGCTTGGCCCAGCGCACCGAGGCATCCGGCGTGATCGCGAAGACGAGATCGTCGATCTTGGCCTTGCCGGCCCAATAGTCGGGATTGGCCTTGTAGCGGATGATCGCGTCCTTCTGATATTGGACGAGATAGAACGGCCCGGTGCCGACCGGATCCTGGTCGAGCTTCTCGGGCGTGCCGGCTTTGAGCATCGCGTCGGCATATTCCTTCGACTGCACGCCGGCATATTGCATGGCGAGGTCGGCGAGGAAGGGCGCCTCGGGCCGGTTCAGCGTGATCTTGACGGTGTAGTCGTCGACCTTCTCGACCGACTTGAGCAGCTTCGGCATGCCCATGTCGTTGAAGTAGGAGTGGTTCGAGCTCGTGACCTTGAAGTAGAGATTATCCTCCTTCCACTGCCGCTCGATCATGAACAGCACGTCGTCGGCGTTGAAGTCGCGCGTCGGCTTGAAGCTCTTGTTGGACTGCCACTTGACGTTCTTGCGCAGGTGGAAGGTGTAGGTCAGGCCATCCGCCGAGATGTCCCATTTCTCGGCAAGCGAGGGCAGGACCTTGGTGCCGCCGCGCTCGAACTGGACGATGGTGTCGTAGATCTGGGTGCCGACATCGAAGGAGGTGCCGGTCGTGTTGACGCTCGGCGCGAAATTCTCCGGGCTGCCTTCCGAGCAATAGACCAGGGTCTTGGCCGCGAGCGGCTGCGCAGCCATCAGGGCCGACGCCGACAGAGTCGCCAGCAACAGTTTTTTCATGTGAACTCTCCTTGACCCCTCTCCGCCATCTTCGGCGGGTTATGGCTCCGTTGCATCGGAAGCTCCGTGGGCGGAAACCCCCGGGCCGCCTTGTCAACAAGCTTATTGAAAGAGGCGATGCCGGGATAGTCGTCCGAAAGGCTGGGGGCGCGCCGCGAACGCGAACGGTAAATGACATCGCATGGCAAACCACCCGCGTGCCGAGGACTCTAGCCGCCCTCATAGGCCGCGCGAGTGATGCCGTAGCGTGCGAGCTTGTCGTAGAAGGTCTTTCTCGGGATGCGCAGCGCCTCCAGCGTCGCCTTCACGTCGCCGCGATGGGCTTCGAGCGCCTCGCGGATCAGATTGGCCTCGATCGCCCCCAACCGTTCCGGCAGGCTGAGCGCCGCAGCATCTTCGCCCGTCGCTGCCGCCGGCAGGTCCCCAGCGAGGCCCAGCGCGACCCGTTCCGCGAAATGGACGAGCTCGCGCACATTGCCCGGCCAGTCGTTCTCGACGAGATGGCGCTCGACGGCGCGGTCGAGCTGCGGCACGTCCCGCCGGTATTTGCGCGCGGCGCGGCCGAGGAAATACGCGAAGAGCAGCGGGATGTCGCGGCGGCGCTCGCGCAACGGGGGCAGGCGCAGCGTGACGATGTTCAGCCGGTAGTACAGATCTTCGCGAAAATCGCCGCGCTGGGCCGGATCGCCGAGATCGAGCTTGGTCGCGGCCACGACCCTGAGATCGACCTTGCGCGTGTCGTTGGAGCCCAGCGGCGCGATCTCGCGCATCTCCAGCACGCGCAGCAGCTTCACCTGCGCACTCACCGGCATGCTCTCCAGCTCGTCGAGGAAGAGCGTGCCGCCGCTCGCATGCTCGATCCGGCCGATGCGCTTCTTCTGCGCGCCGGTGAAGGCGCCGGGCTCATAGCCGAACAGCTCGCCTTCGATGACGCTGTCGGGCAAGGCCCCGCAGTTCAGCGCCACGAAAGGCTTGTCGCGGCGCCGGCCGAGCCGGTGGAGCAGGTTCGCCACGACCTCCTTGCCGGTGCCCGTCTCGCCAAAGACGAGCACGTCGACATCGAGATCGGCAAGGTCCCTGATCGTCTGGCGCAGGCGCAGGATGGCCGGCGTCTCGCCGATCAGCCCCTCATCTCCTTCGGCCGAAGCGGCCAGGGCGCGCAGCCTGCGGTTTTCGAGAACCAGAGCGCGTTTCTCGACGGCGCGCCGCAAGGTCTCGACGAGGCGCTCGCCTGCATAGGGCTTGGCGATGAAATCATAGGCGCCTTCGCTCATCGCCTCGACGGCCATGGCGATGTCGGCATGGCCGGAGATCAGCACGACCGGGATATCGGCATCGAGCGCCTTGAGACGACGGAACAGCTCGATGCCGTCCATTCCGGGCATGCGGACATCGCTGACGACGGCACCGGTGAAACCCGGGCCGATCTCGGCCAGCAGCGCACCCGCCGAAGCGAAAGCCTCGACCTTGAAGCCGGCGATCTGCAGGGCCTGGGCATTGGCCTCGCGCAGATCGACGTCATCATCGACGAAGGCGATGTCGAGGCCTGCGAGATCGGGGGTGACTGTCACGGCGTTGGCTCCGCCTGAGCTTTCCGGAGGGTGATGGTGAAAATGCAGCCTTCTCCGGGCTTGCACGCGGCAATCAGCGTGCCGCCAAAGGCCGTGACGATGTCGTGGCAGATCACGAGGCCTAGACCGAGGCCGCGCGGCTTCGAACTGCGGAAGGGCGTGAACAGCGCCGCGACGGCCGCTTCGTCAAGGCCAGGGCCGCGATCCGCGACGACGATAGAGACATCGTCTCCCGTCTCCGCAATGCCGAGCCACAGCAGCGGCGAGGCCGGGCGCGGCGTGACCGTCTCGATGGCTTCGACCGCGTTACGCAGCAGATTCACCAGCACCTGCTCGAGCTCGACGCGGCGGGCGAACACCCGCAGGCCCGGAGCCCCCGTCTCGACCTGCGGCGTGATCCCGGCCTGCCGCAGGGGCGCATCGAGGATCATCAGCGCACCGGCGATCGCCTCGCTCAACAGCACGGGTTCAAGCGCGCGACTCCCGCGCCGGGCGAAGCCGCGCAGGGTCTCGGTGATGGTGCCGATCCGCTCGGTCAAGCCGATGATCTTGCCGAGCGCCCCGGTGGCGGCCCCTTCATCCTTGCCGGCAACGAAGGTGCGGGCATTTTCGGCATAAGTGCGCAAGGCCGCGAGCGGCTGGTTGATCTCATGTGCGACGCCGGCTGTGATCTGCCCGAGCGTCGCCAGCCGGTTCGCTTTGGCGAGCTCCTCGCGCATGTCCAAAAGCCGCATCTGCGCGCGGGCGCGTTCGGCCATTTCCTCAAGCAGCTTGCGGTTGCTGCCGGCGAGTTCCGCCGTGCGTTCCTCGACACGCCGTTCCAGCTCCGCCTTCGCCTCGGCCGCAGCGAGCAGCCGCATCGCGGCCTGCTGACGGCGGCGCAACAGAAACGCCGCGAGCATCAGCCCGACGAGCAGCACGAGCGCGACCAGCGTCTGCAGGCGCCACTGCTCGACGCGAATGGCCTGGTCGACCGGCAGGAGCATATCGAGATGCCAGCTGGTCGTGGACACATCCCGACGGCTCAGGACGTTGAGGCCCGACAGGGGGGCCGCGCTCTGGACGAGGCCGTCATCCGGCGTCAGGGGCAGCGGCAGCAGCGGCGCCTCGCCGAACTGCAACGAGCGACGGATCTCTTTCTGCGTCTCCTCGTCGAGAGGCGCCTCGACATGGAAGCGCCAGTCCGGAACCGTCGAGAGCAGCACCACGCCGCGCTGGTCAGCGACATAGATCTGCCCCCCGAGCGCCCGCCAATCGGCCTCGACACGGTCGAACTCGACCTTGACGACGATGACACCGAGCAACCTGTCGCCGTCGTTGATACGGCTCGTGAGATAGAGGCCGGGCCGCTGGCTGACCGTGCCGAGCGCGAATTGCTCGGCAGCGCCCTTCAGGATCGCGCCGAGGTAATAGTCACGGAAGGCATAGTCGTTGCCCACGAAGCTCGTCGGCTCGTCCCAATTGCTGGCGGCGATCGTCATGCCCGTCACGTCGAGCAGATAGATCACGGCCGTGCGCGTCTCGCGGGCGATGCTGGCGAATTTCAGGTCGAGCGCATGGCGGTTGCCGCCCGAGAGCGCGCTGCGAACATCCGGATCGCGGGCGAGGATCATCGGCAGGGCGCGCTGCTTCTCGAGCTCGCCACGCAGGATGGCGATGGCGAGGGTCGAACCATCCTCGGCACGGGCGTCCATCGCAGCGATGGCGCGACTGCGGCCGAGATCGGCGGCGGCGATCAAGCCGATGGCGAGCAGAAGCGCGGCGGCGAGGCCGAACGCCAGCCAACTCCAGCCCTCCGGCGATGCCGGAGCGCGAGCCTGCGAGACCATGCGGCGGATGAACATCTTATTCAATTATGAGCGATTTTCCGCATCGAGCAAAGAGGTTTTGTGCGGATAATCGCACAAATCTTTCGGCCGAGCGAACGAAACGAGCACTAACTATTTGATTTCATTTCAATTAGCGGAATTTCTCCGACTGGCACATCGCTTGCGAAAAAGCGCTCGCTTTGCCCGAGCCAAAAACAGCCAACCGGAGGAAACCATGGCTGCCCATCTCGAACCCGCGCCGGCTACCCCGGTGCGACCGAAGAAATTTTATCAGAATCTCTATGTGCAGGTGCTCGTCGCAATCGCGCTCGGCATCGCACTCGGCCACTTCTGGCCCGACAAGGGCGCCGCGCTGAAGCCGCTCGGCGATGGCTTCATCAAGCTCGTGCGCATGATCATCGCGCCGGTCATCTTCCTGACCGTCACCACCGGCATCGCCGGCATGAGCGACATGAAGAAGGTCGGACGCGTCGCCGGCAAGGCGATGATCTATTTCCTCTGCTTCTCGACGCTGGCTCTGATCGTCGGCCTGATCGTCGCCAATGTCGTTCAGCCGGGAGCGGGGCTGCACATCGACCCATCGACGATCAACGCCAATGACGCGAAGGAAGCGCAGGCCTATGCGGTGAAGGCGCATAATGCGAGCATCGTCACCTTCCTGCTGAACATCATCCCGGACACGCTGGCGGGCGCTTTCGTCTCGGGCGACATCCTGCAGGTGCTGTTCATCTCCGTGCTGTTCGGCCTGTCGCTGGCACTGATCGGCGAGCGCGGCGAGCCGGTCCTCGCCTTCCTGCAGTCGCTGACGGCACCGATCTTCAAGCTGGTCTCGATCCTGATGAAGGCTGCGCCCCTCGGCGCCTTCGGCGCCATGGCCTTCACCATCGGCCGCTACGGCATCGGCTCCCTCGCCAATCTCGCTCTGCTGGTCGCCCTTTTCTACCTGACCGCGGCGATCTTCGTGCTTGTCGTGCTCGGTGCGGTCGCCCGGTATAACGGCTTCTCGATCCTGGCGCTGATCCGCTACATCAAGGAGGAAATCCTCCTGGTCATCGGCACCTCCTCCTCGGAGGCGGCTCTGCCGGCCCTGATGGAGAAAATGGAAGCGGCTGGCTGCAAGCGCTCGGTCGTCGGCCTCGTCATCCCGACCGGCTATTCCTTCAACCTCGACGGCACCAACATCTACATGACGCTGGCAGCGCTGTTCATCGCCCAGGCAATGGACATCCATCTGCCTCTCACGGAGCAGGTGCTGCTACTCGGCGTCGCCATGATCAGCTCGAAGGGCGCAGCCGGCATCACCGGCGCCGGCTTCATCACGCTCGCCGCGACGCTGATGGTCGTGCCCTCCGTGCCCGTCGCCGGCATGGCGCTGATCCTCGGCATCGACCGCTTCATGTCGGAATGCCGCGCCATCACCAACTTCATCGGCAATGCCGTCGCGACCATCGTCGTGGCCCGCTGGGAAGGCGAGCTCGACACCAACCGCCTGCAGGCGGCGCTGAGCGGCGCGACCGTGACCAGCGAGGATGGCGAGCCCCTGCCATTGGCGGTGTAAACCGCGCGGACGATCCACTCCTCATCGCAGCGCCGGCCGGGTCGATGACCTGGCCGGCGTCTTCATAGGTGGATCGTCAAGCCGCGCGGGAAGCCGCCAGTGCGGCCTCGATCGCCAGGCCCACGGCGAGGATGCGGCGATCCTGCCCGCCGAAGCCGGCAACCATCAAGCCGACGGGCGCCTCGCCTTCGCGATGGCAGGGCAAGCTCGCGGCGCAGCCGTCGAGGAAGTTGATCAAAGTGGAATTGCGCAGGATCAGCAGGTTCGTCGCGCCATAAGCCGCCTCTTCCGCGAGATCGGCTATCCGTGGCGCGACGACCGGCACCGTCGGCATCAGCAACGCATCGAAACCGGCGAGCCGCGCTTCGACCGCCGCGATCCAGCCCTGGCGCGCCGCGACAAGGTCGAGGTAATCCGCCAGCACCATCTCGGCTCCGCGCTGGATACGGACCAGCACGCGCGGGTCGTAACGATTCCCCGCCTTGGCGATCAGAGCGCGATGCCAATGCCAGGCCTCGGCGCCGGCGAAGCTGCCCTTCGACTGCAAACCGGCGAGCGAGGCGAATTCCGGCACGGCGATCTCGCTGACGCGGGCCCCCGCTCGCGACAGCGTATCGAGGGTGCGCCGGAAGGTCGCCGCCACTGTCTCATCCATGCCGTCGAGCGCGAGCGTGGTCGGCACGGCGAGACGCAGGCCCGGCAGTTCGGCCAGTGCCGGAACACTCTCGCCGGAGCCCGACAACACCGCATCGAGAAGAGCGCAGCAGGAGAGGCTCGGCGCCAGCGGACCGATCGAATCGAGGCTGGTCGAGAGCGGCAGGCAACCCTCGCGCGGCACGCGGCGCGCCGTCGGCTTGAAGCCGGCAATACCGCACAGGGCCGACGGAATCCGGACCGAGCCACCGGTATCCGTACCGATGGCAGCGGCGGCCATGCCGTCCGTCACCGAAACCGCCGCGCCCGAGGAGGAGCCACCCGGGATGCGGGCGCTGGCGCGGTCGAACGGGTTGAGCGGTGTGCCGTAATGCGGGTTGATGCCGAGGCCCGAGAAGGCGAACTCGGTCATGTTGGTGCGACCGACCAGCACGGCACCGGCGGCCAGGAGCCTGTCCACGATCGCTGCGTTCACCGTCGCGACCGGCGCTCCATCGAGGGCGACGCTGCCAGCCTTGGTCGTCTCGCCCGCGACGTCGAACAAATCCTTGATCGAGATCGGCAGCCCTTCCAGCTGAGAGCGGACGAAGCCGGCCTTGCGCATGAGGTCTGACGCGCGCGCTGCGGCGAGCGCCCTTTCACCGTAGAGGCTGGTGAAGACGCGCGGCCCCTCGCCCGTCCCGGCACGGGCCAAGACGCCTTCCGTCAAGGCTTCGGAGGTCGTGCGGCCCGCGGAGAGCGCATCCTGCAAGGCGGAGAGGGTCTCGGTCATCGTCAGCTCGCAGTGGTTGCCGGCCGGACCGGCTCAAGACCCCGAGGCCTAGCAGAGTCCCGGCAGGCGGGCGATTGATTTCCGCCGCGAACATGGTTTCCTGCGCCGCCGAAACATGCGGGGCTTCGATGAGTCATCAAAAACAAGGCGCAACGGCGCCGGGCCGGCCGATCGCCGGCATGAAGCCCAGCCTGATCGGCTTCGGCGGCGCCCCGCTCGGCGATCTCTACCAGCATCTGGACGAGGGAATTGCGCAGGCGACGGTCGCAGCCGCACTCAAGGCCGGGATCAATCTCGTCGACACCTCGCCGCTCTATGGCCATGGCCTCTCGGAGCATCGCATCGGCACAGTGCTGCGGAGCGTGCCGCGCGACAGCGTGATCGTCTCGACCAAGGTCGGTCGCTGGATGAAGCCTGGCGAGCCGAAGATGAACAGCTCCGGCTATCGCGGCGGCCTGCCGCATCCGGCGGTGATCGACTATTCCTATGACGGTGCGATGCGCTCGCTGGAACAGTCATTGCTCAGGCTCGGTACCGACCATATCGACATCCTGCTGATCCACGATGTCGATGTCTGGACCCATGGCGACCAGATGGAACGGCGCTTCACGGAAGCGATGGGCGGCGCCTACCGGGCCCTGGAGAAGCTGCGAGCCTCCGGCGCGGTGAAAGCGATCGGCGTCGGCGTCAACGAAGCCGACATGTGCGAGCGCTTCGCCCGGACCGGCGATTTCGACGTGATGATGCTGGCGGGGCGCTATTCACTGCTGGAGCAGGGCGCGCTCGACGGCTTCCTGCCACTGGCGCTCGAGAAGAACATCGCCGTCATGCTGGCCGGCGTCTTCAATTCCGGCATCCTCGCCACAGGCGCCCGCCCTAGCGCCTATTACAACTACCAGCCAGCCCCGCCCGAGATCCTCGCCAAGGTCGCGCGAATCGAAACCGTCTGCGCTGCGCATGATGTGGCATTGCCGCAAGCGGCGCTCACCTTCGCCGCCGCTCATCCGGCAGTCGCTACCGTCGTGCTCGGTGCCGTCACTCCGGACGAAGTCGCGCGCAATCTCGACCTCCTCGCCCGCCCCGTGCCCGCCGCTCTGTGGCGTGATCTCAAGGTTGAAAAACTCATTCCCGCTCACGCGCCGGTGCCGACATGCTGAAGACCATCGACCCGATCCTCGGTCCCGACCTGCTCTGGCTGCTCGCCGCGATGGGGCATGGCGACGACCTCGCCGTGGTCGATGCCAACCATCCGGCCGAAACGATTGCGCGCGCGACCACCTCCGGGCGGATCGTTCGCCTGCCCGGTCTTGCCATGGCAGAGGTAGTGCGCGCGATCCTGACCGTTCTGCCGATCGACGACTTCGAGCCGGAACCGATCCGCCGCATGCTGGTGGTCGGCGATGCCGCAGCCGCGCCGGCGGTGCAGAAGGAGGTCGAGGCCGTGGTGGCGGCAGCGCAGGCCGCGCCGACGCCGCTGCCGGGCATCGAGCGTTTCGCCTTCTACGAAGCGGCGCGCAGGGCCTTCGGCGTCGTGCAGGTCGGCGACGCCCGGCCCTATGGCTGCTTCCTGCTCAGGAAGGGCGTGATTGCCGGCTAGAGCATCGGACCGAAAAGCGGAATCTGCTTTTCGGAAAAATCCGATGCGCCAGAAATGAGAGAGATCATCGTTATCGCGCCCGAACGGACGCGCAATGATCTGA
The DNA here is from genome assembly GCA_033792295.1 of Allobosea sp. GTDB lineage: Bacteria > Pseudomonadota > Alphaproteobacteria > Rhizobiales > Beijerinckiaceae > Allobosea. The sequence continues at coordinate 10,272 of JARYGW010000053.1, read as the reverse complement.
AGCCGGCAATCGGGCACTCTTCATCAGATCGACTTGGTCACGCCGCCGTCGACACGGATGTTCTGGCCAGTGATGTAGCCGGCATCTGGCGAGAGCAGGAAGGCGACCGTGCCAGCGATCTCGTCGGCGCTGCCATAGCGCTGCATCGGCACGCTCTCGCGGCGCGCGTCGGTCGCCGGCAAGCTGTCTATCCAGCCGGGCTGAACATTGTTGATGCGGATATTGTCGGCCGCATATTTGTCCGCATAGATCTTGGTGAAGGTTGCGAGCCCGGCGCGCGCCATCGCCGAGGTCGGGAACATGTCGCTCGGCTCGAAGGCCCAAGCGGTCGAGATATTGACGATCGCGCCGGACTTCTGCTGCTGCATCACCGGGGTTACAAGCCGGATGGGACGCACAGCGCTGAGGAAATAGACGTCGAGGCCCTTGTGCCAGTCCTCGTCGGTCAGTTCGACGATCGGCGCGCGGGGTCCGTGACCGGCGCTGTTGACCAGCGCATCGATCCGGCCCCAGCGATCGAGCGTCACATCGACCAGCCGCTTGACGTCGTCATTGGACTGGTTCGAGCCGGTGACGCCGAGGCCACCCAGCTCGGCGGCCAGTGCTTCGCCCTTGCCCGAGGAGGACAGGATCGCGACGCGATAGCCGTCCTTCGCCAGCCGCCGCGCCGTGCTCGCTCCCATGCCGCTGCCGCCGGCGGTGACGATCGCTACCTTTTCCATGCCCTGCTCCCGAGTTCGGTCACTACGTGGCGACCAGACTTAAGCAGCGCCGACGCGCGACGCCACCGCAAAGCGGCATGATTGGCTTGCAAAGTCGCAGGTCAAGCGCCAGGCGGCTCAGACGCCTTCGCCGATATGGCGGATAGCAATCCGGTCGATAAAGGGCGCATCCGCCCCCTCCTGGTGGATCTCGATCTCGCCGTCGCGGACCTGGAAGCGGATCAACGTCCCGCCAGCGCCGCGCCAGTCGACCGTCTCGCCGTCATCCTCGTAGAGCTCTCCGGCCGCGCCTTCGACCAGCCCACAGACGAGGACCTCCCGCAGGTCGCCGATGCCGGTGGAATCGCCGAGCGGGATCAACGCGCCGGCCCGCACGAAGACCGGGAGGCGACCAAGAGGAGCAGCGACGGTCACCACCGCACCTCCCGCGAAATGCTTGCCCGTGTGCCAATCGTACCAACCGCCTGCATGCACCGGCAGGTAGACGCTGCGCTCGCGGGCCCCCTCCTCCAGCACCGGCGCGACCAGCACGTCCGGCCCGAGCATGAAGGCATCGTCGATCTTCACGGCTTCCGCATCCTGCGGGAAATCCCAGAGCAGCGGGCGGATCGCCGGCGTACCGTCGCGGCTGGCGCGCCACATCAGCGTATACAGATAGGGCATCAGCCGATAGCGCAGCGCAATCGCCTCACGCACCTGCGGCACCATCTCTGGATACATCCAGGGCAGGTTGACGACGCCGTCGTCGTTCCAGGAGTTCATGATCATGCGCGGCCAGAGCGAGCAGAACTCGTTGAAGCGCACAAAGAGCTCGGGACCGGGCGTCGGGCCGTGGAAGCCGCCGACATCGTGGCCGATGCTGAACATCCCCGACAAGCTCATGTTGAGGCCCTGGGTCAGATTGTAGCGCAGCGTCTTCCAGGCGGTCTCGTTGTCACCCGACCAGGTCTGGGCATAGCGCGAGATGCCGGCGCAGCCGCCGCGCGTCACCGAATACTGGCGCTTGGCCGGCTGGCGCGCGGCCTGCGCCTCATAGGAGAGCTTGGTCATCAGCAGCGGCTGAGCCGGGCGCGCCAGGGTCTGCCGGAACGGGCGCCCGTCGCCGTCGCAGACGGCGTCCTCGTCCCAGATCTCGTATTCGTTGTTGTCGTTCCAGACGGTGGTGAAACCGTAGTCGAGCAGCGCGGTCTCGATGCCATTGCGCCACCAGGCGCGTCCCTGGGGATTGGTGTAATCGAGATGGAAGCCTAGCCCGTCCCAGAACTGGGCGACGGCCGGTTGGCTGCTGTCGCCGTCACGAACGAGGAAATCGCCGTCGAGCGCTTCCTTCAGCCGCGGATGATCGTCGAGCAGGCAAGGCTTTAGGTTCGCGACCGTGTAGATGCCGGCATCGTTCAGACGCTGCATCGTCGCCTTGGGATCCGGGAACTTGTCGCGATTCCAGTTGAAGGCATAGCGGCGATGGCCGATCTGCGTATAGCCCGAGCCGAAGTGGAACGAGTCGCAGGGAATGCGATGGGTTTCCAGTTTGCCGATGAAGTCGCTGATGCGGGCATCGGCATCCGGCGCATCGGCGATCGCCATGGAGGTGACACCGAAGCCAAAGGACCAGAGCGGCGCGAAAGCCTGTCCGCCGGTCAGCCAGGAGAAACGGCGGACGACGTCCGGAACGGTCGGGCCGGCCATGACGTAATAGTCGAGATCACCGTCATCGCCCTTCCAGGAGCGAAACAGGCCATGGTAATTGTCGAGCGTACAGCCGAAATCGACGCTGCCAGTCGAGAGGTTGTCGTAATAGACGCCATGCGCGCCGGCCGGCCCATCGACGATGAAGAAGGGCAGCATCTTGTAGAGCGGATCCGACAGCTCGGCATCGAAGCCGCAAGGATCGACCGCATCGATGGCGAAGCGGCGGCCGGTGCGGTCGAGCGGGCCGGCCTTGTCGCCCAGTCCGTAATGACGCTCGTGATAGTCGCGCGCCATGAAATGCGCGAGCGCGCCGGTACGCGGCGAAACCAGATAGGCCTGCGTCGTCCGATCCTGCAGGAAGGGCTTGTCCTCACCCTGGCGGCGCCAGGCGATGCCGAAGGGCGAGAGCGTGACCTCGGCCGTGAGATCCGCTCCGACAACCACGATCTTGTCGGCAGAGGCGCGGATATCGGTCTTCGGGCCGGTGAATCCGGAGAGATCATCGCGCGGACGCCCCTCATAGGGAGGCTCCAATCCGCCGGGCGCGATCGACCAGCCGCGGTCGAGCCGGTAGCCGTCCTGAGGCTTCAGTGTCACTCGGCCGATATCGCCTTCGAGGATGCGGACAGCGAGCGTGTAGCCGAGCCCGACGTCGAACAAGGCTGCTTCACCGTCGCGGCCGAGATAGCGGCCTTGCGTGAGGGCTTTCATGGAATCTCTCTCGGCAGTCTCTAAGGCCGGATCGCCCGGCCGGCTTCATCGAACAGGTGCAGGCTCTGCTGCGGGAAGGCGAGTGCAACCGTATGGCCGCGCTCATGCTCGCTCTGGCCATCGAGCCTGAGCGTCAACTGAGGCAGGCCGGCGCTCGTCCCATAGAGATAGCTTTCGCCGCCGAGCCGCTCGACGAGATCGATCGATAGCGGCAGGCCCTGGCCTTGCGGCGCCAGCGCCAGATGCTCGGGCCGGATACCGAGCGTGACTTTGCTGCCGACAGCGAGATTGCCGGTGGCGCAGGCGACTTCGTGGCCGCCACCTTCGCCAGTTTGGCCCAGCGCGACCTTGCCCGCTCCAGTCACGCTGCCGGGTAGCAGGTTCATGCGCGGCGAGCCGATAAAGCCGGCGACGAAGAGATTGTCAGGTCGATTGTAGAGTTCGAGCGGCGTGCCGATCTGCTCGATGCGACCAGCGCGCAGGACCACGATGCGATCGGCCAGCGTCATCGCCTCGACCTGATCATGCGTGACGTAGATCATCGTGCCGCCGATCTCGCCATGGAGCGCGGCAAGCTCCTTGCGCGTGGCGACGCGCAGCTCCGCGTCCAGGTTCGAAAGAGGTTCGTCGAACAGAAAGATCTTGGGATCGCGCACGATGGCGCGGCCGATGGCGACGCGCTGACGCTGGCCGCCGGAGAGCGCCCGGGGCTTGCGGTCGAGATAATCAGTCAGGCGCAGCATCCCGGCCGCGCGCTTCACGCGCCTGTCGATCTCGTCGCGCTTGAAGCCCATGTTCTCCAGTGCGAAGGCCATGTTCGCGTAGACGCTCATATGCGGGTAGAGCGCATAGGACTGGAACACCATCGCAAGCCCGCGCTCGGAGGCGGGCAGATGGGTCGCGTCAGTACCGTCGATCGCGATCGTGCCGCCGGTGATCTCCTCCAGCCCTGCGATCGAGCGCAGCAGGGTCGACTTGCCGCAGCCCGAGGGGCCGACGAAGACGACGAACTCGCCGTCCGCGACGTCGAGGTCGATGCCGTGCAGCACCGTCGTCGTGCCATAGGCCTTGCGGACGCCGGAGAGCTTCAGTTCGGCCATACGGAACCCACTTCTCTCATTTCATCCCTGTATTTGCGATGCCCGTGGTGATGAAGCGCTGCAGGAAGATGAAGACCAGCGCGACCGGCAGCAGCGTCACCACCGTCATCGCCAGCAGGTAGTGCCACTGCGTCTGCAACTCGCCCTGGAAGGCGTTGAGGCCGATCTGGAGCGTGTAGGATTCCGTCTTGGTCAGCACAGCGAGCGGCCAGAGGAACTCGTTCCAGCGCCACATGATCGAGAAGATCGCGAGCACCGCCAGCGCCGGCATGGCGAGCGGCATGACGATGCGCCAATAGATCTGCCACTCCGAGGCCTTGTCCATGCGGGCCGCCTCGATCAGATCGCGCGGCAGTGTCAGCATGTACTGACGCAGCAGGAAGACGCCGGTTGGCGTCGCAGCGCCCGGCAGGATGACGGCCCAGAGCGAGTTGACAAGGCCGAGTTTGGTGATGACGAGATAGACCGGCACCAGGATGATGGTGATCGGGATCATCAGCGTGCCGACCACCATCAGCATCACAGCGGTCTTGCCGCGAAACTCGTAGATCGAAAGCGCGTAGGCCGCCATCGAGTTGATGATCAGCGTGATGATGGTCGCGACCAGCGTGACGAAGACGGAGTTCCAGAGGAAGCGCGTGAAGGCGAAGCGCTCCAGCGGCTCGGTGTAGTTCTCGGTCGCGAGCTTGAACTCACGCACGGGCGTGCGCTTGTCGATCGGCACGCGGATCGTCTCGCCCGGATTGGCCGGATCGACCATCTGAGCCTGGATACCGACGCGGCGAACCTGCGCCAGCACGCGCTTGCTGCCGTCCGGCATCTCGACTTCGAAGAGCGGCAGCGGCTGCGACTGGCCGGTCACCGTCACCTCCTTCTGCGACATCGGCAGCAGCGAGGGCGGGAATTCGAGCAGGCCGGCCTGGGACTTGAACGAGGACAGGCCGAGCCAGAGCACCGGCCCGAACATGAGCACGACGCCGAGCAGGAGATAGGCATAGGCCGCGATATCGGTCCAATGCCAGCGGCCGGGCTTACGCCGGGCAGCCATCATGCGGGTCAGCCTGCTGCCGTCGACCTGGCTCATGCGGCCCCCTTGCGGCGGCTCGCCGCGAGCTGGGCCAGCGTCAGCGCGAAGAGCACGACGCCGAGCACGACGGAAGCCGCCGCCGCTAGGCCGAAATTCTGAACCTGATTGGCGAAGGCCGTCTCGTAGATGTAGTGCACGATCATCAGGGTCGCCGTGCCGGGGCCGCCGCCGGTCAGGACGAAGACCTCGTCGAAGGTCTGCACGCCGCGGATCAGCGCGAGTACGATCACGACGATCATGTTCGGCCAGAGCAGAGGCAGGGTGATGCGCCAGAACACGCGCCAGCGCGGCGTCGCGTCCATCTCGGCCGCCTCGTAGAGATCGGCAGGAATGGCCTGGAGCCCTGCAAGCAGGATCAGCGTGTAGAAGCCCATATGGGCCCAGATCGAGACGAAGACGATCCAGAACATCGCCCAACTCGGATCGACCAGAAAGAGGATGCGTTCGCCGCCGAGCGAGGTGATCGCCGCGTTGAGCAGGCCGTCGCGCTGCAGAATCCATTTCCAGGTCAGTGCGACCACGACCGGCGAGAGTAGCACCGGGAAGAAATAGACTGCCCGGAAGAAACCGCGCGCCCGGATCTTCATGTTCAGCACGACGGCGGTCAGCAGCGAGAACAGCACCATCGCCGTGACCTGGAAAACGGTGAAGCGCGCCGTATTGGCGACGCCCCGCCAGAAATGATCCTCGCGACAGGAGGACGGATCGAGAAAGGAGCCGCAATCGAAGAGATAGGCGTATTGCTGCGCCCCGACATAGGGGCGCTCGCTCGGGAAAAGCCCGGCTCCGCCCGTCACCGAAAAGACGAAGTTGATGACGAGCGGCAGGAAGACGAAGAGCGAGAAGAAGGCGAGATTGGGCAGGATGAAGACATAGGCCATCCGCCGCTCGCCGATCAGGCGCTGGAGCGCCTGCATTGGCCAGTCGACGAGGCGCATGAGGAGCGCGAGCAGCGCGGCGAGAAGGCCGGCGGCGCCCGCGCCGTCCCGGCGCGGATCTGTCTCGACGGAGGCCATCAGCCTTACTTCTTGCGCTCGGCGATCTGCTGGGCGATGTCGGATTCGATCCGCTTATAGGCCTCGTCGAGCGTGCCTTCGCCCGAGATCGCCTGGCCGAGGCGGCTGATCACCGCGTTGAAGATCACGCGGTTGTTGACGTAGCCCTGCAGCTTGTAGGCCGCCGGCGAGATCTGCGCGACCTGATCCGAGAAGACCTTGAGCGCGGCCTTGCCCTGCGGCGTCGCACCCTTGTAGTCGAGTCCCTTGGCGGCGATGCCGAGATGACCGGGCACGAAGAGCGAGCGGGCGTAGAACTCGCTCAGCACCGGCTCGCTCGCCAGATAGTCCATCACCTTGGCGACGGCTTCCGGGCTCTTGGTCGTCTTGATCGCGACGAGGCCGGCGCCGCCCGGCATGGGCGAGCAACCGCCCGCTCCGCAGGGCGAGGGCACCGCAATCCAGTCGAAGGCGTCGCCCACCGTCTTGTCGAACTGGGCGATCTGCCAGGAGCCCGACTGGTACATCACGACCTGGGCGTTCTTGAACTCGTCATTGGCGCCGCGATAGGCCGTGCCGGAGACCGAGCCCCAGAGTTCCTTCGCCATGGTGCCGTCCCGGTGCCAGTCATAGATGAGCTTGGCGCCGCGCCTGAAGCCATCGTCGATCACCGCCGGCTCGCCCTTGTCGTCGAAGACCTTGGCACCTTCCGAGATCGCGACCGAGAAGAAGCGGTGGCCCGAGCGATCCATGGCGACCGGGAACGGCGCCTTGACCTTGGCCGCGACCTCCTTGGCCGCCTTGCCCCATTCCTCCCAGGTCGCCTTCGCACCCGGCAGGGCGACGCCGGCCTGCTCGAACAGCGTCTTGTTGACGAAGGGACCGGTGACGGTGAGCTGCGTCATGAAGCCGGTGATCGCACTGGAATCGCCCTCAGGTCTCATCCAGGGCAGGAACGGCCCGAAATTCTTCTCCCAATAGGCGGCGTCCTTGAGATAGGGCCGCATGTCGAGCGCATAGCGGGCGATGCCGCCGAGGTCGACGACGCGAGCGATGTCCGGCCCCTGCCCCGAGGCGAGCTGGACGGGAAGGTTCTCGGTGATCGCCTTGAAGGGCACCTGGTCGAGCACGACCTTGATGTCCTTGTTCTGCGCCTCGAAACGCTTCAGCAGATCGGAAACGACCTCGCCCTCGTTGCCGTCGGAATACCAGGCGATGCGCACAGTGGTCTGGGCGAAAGCGCTTGTGGCCATGAGGCCGATGGCGAGACCTGCCGTCGCGGCGAACGCGGAAATCCAGTGCTTCCTCTGCATGGGCTCCATCCCTGAGCGAGCGCGGCGCCTCATCGAGCGCCTTGACATCCACTAAGGCAAACGTTTGCCTTGGTTGTCAACGGGCGTGCCGAACGGCATGGCTGCATTAGCCGGCTCTAGACCGGCGAGGAGCGGGCAAGGCGCAGGAAGGCTGGCGAAGCGATGACGCCCAGAACGATGGCGAAGACAGGCAAGACGCGGCATGAAGCGGTCTCGCTCGCGACCGTGGCCCGCGAGACCGGCGTTTCGGTCGCGACCGTCTCACGCATCGTCAACAGCAAGAGCGGACGCGCCTCGGCCGAGACGATCGCACGCGTCGCCGAGGCGATCGAGCGCCTGGGCTATCGCCCCAATCCGGTGGGGCGGGCCTTGCGGCGCCGGGCGAGCCGGGTCGTGGCCATGCTCTCGCCCAATCTCGACAACCCGGCCATGGCCGCCATCGCCGTCTCGACGGAGGCGGCGCTGCGCGATGCCGGCTACGTCATGATTCTCTGTGACACCCATGACCGGCCGGAACTGCAGGATGATTATCTGCAGGCGATGCGGGACCAGTTCGTCGCCGGCTATGTGATGGTCAGCGCCGTGCGCAGCAAAGGTCTCGAAGAGGCGCTCGGCCGCGGCGACCCTGTCGTCTTCGTCGCGCGACGCAACCCGTTCGGCGGCGGCGCCTTCGTCGGAATCGATGATCGCGCGGCGGGCGCCGACGCCGCCGATTTCATGCTCGCACGCGGTATCGAAAGGCCCGCCGTGCTGATGGCGGCCCAGAACATTTCCAGCACCGCCGAGCGCGCCGCCGGCTTCATCGAACGGCTCGTCGCACGGGGGATTCCGGACGAAGCAATCCGGCGGGCCAGCGCGCCCGGCCTGTCGCATATCGAAATCGGCTATTCGGCGGCCGGCGCGCTCGTCCGCGACGGCGGCTGGCCGCCTGGCGCGCTATGCGTCAGCGACCTGATCGCCTATGGCGCCTATCGGCTCGCGGTGGAATCCGGGCTGGCGATCCCGCGCGATTGCACGCTGGTCGGCGTCGACGGCAACGGACTCAACGACTGGATCGCGCCCTGGCTGACCTCGATCCGGATCCCCTATGAAATCTTCGGCCGGCACATACTGGAACAGTTGCGGCTGCAATGGAGCGGGGCCGTGACGTCGGAGGTCCACGTTCCCCATGAATCGCTAGCCGCAACGCCGCAATAGGCGGCGAGGCATCCAGCCAATCCGTTCGATGGACCGGCATCGAGGACGACGCAACGCGGTTTGTCACCGTGCCATCGGGCCGACGACCTGCCTCATCGAAATATAGGTGTGATATTCGGAGACATTGGGGTCGTCGTGGAAGACCTCCCGCGCGAATTCCGCATAGGCGGCCATGCTCTCGACCTGCAGGTGCAGAACGAAGTCGGCACCTCCCGTTACATAGGAAGCCTGCTTGACTTCTGGCCGAGCCTGCAGCTTTCGAGCGAAATCCCCATAGGTCCGCGATCCCTGAATGATCGAAACGAGGACGTGCACGGTCACCGGCACACCCAGAACCTCCGGGTCGACGATAGAGACATCCGCGCTGATGATTTTCTCGGCACGAAGCCGCTTCAGGCGGCGCAGCACCGCGCTCTGCGACAACCCCACGCGGTCGGCGAGCACCCGTGCGGGCGTCTGATTGTCGATCTGCATCTCTTTCAGAAGGGCCTGATCAAAGCGGTCGAGATCGACTGATTTCGTCACATCTCTCTCCAATATCGGTGGAATTCCGCATTGGATAACTGATTTGCGCGAAAACCGGTACGCGTTTTCGATCAGGATTCCCATCGCTGAATTCGACCGCCGCATCGTTCGCGGCAAGGCGCGTGGGAATGCTGGGCAACCGTGCTGTTACCGCCGAGGCCGACGAATCCGGGCTCGGCCATCTCCTTCTCATGATCACAGCCTGCGGCTGGGGCCTGAACTGGGCCGTGCTGAAATTCGTTCTGCACGATTGGCCGCCCTTGTTTGCACGCGGCAGCGCTGGCCTGCTCGCAGCTATCGGACTTGCAATCGTAGCGCGTTTGCGCGGTGAAAGCCTGTCGATTCCGAAGGGTGCCCGTGCATCCGTCATCTTTGCAGCCGGCATCAACGTCTTCGCCTGGATGGGGTTCACGGCGCTGTCCTTGAACTGGCTCAAGGTGTCGGAGGGTGCGCTGATCGCCTATTCGATGCCGATATGGGCGATGCTGATCGCCTGGCCTCTGCTGGGGCAGCGGCCCAAGGCGCAGAGCCTGCTTGCATTGGTCCTGGGTATTGCCGGCATCGCCATATTGATGGGCGGACCGGGCTTCGACATCGGCAAGGTGCCCGGAATCTTGTTCGGTCTTGCCGCGGCTGTCCTGTTCGCCCTGGGTACGGTCCGGGGGAGCCGGCCGCCGCCGCCCATCCCGTTCATCACGCTGACAGCCTGGCAGGTCGCGCTCGGCTGCCTGCCCATGGTCGTTCTGGGCCTGCTGCTGGAGCGGCCGAACATCATGGCGTTGTCGTCCACCGGTCTGCTCGGCCTGGCCTATATGGCCGCTGGACCGATGGCGATCTGCTACCTGACCTGGTTCGGCGCCTTGAAGCGACTGCCCACATCCGTCGCAGCCACCGCGATGCTGCTCGTGCCCATCATCGGAACGGTTTCAGCTG
>JARYGW010000539.1:0-2228 GCA_033792295.1 Allobosea sp. | reverse complement strand
GGAGCCGGCGCGGAAGGCATGGGCGCACGGGGCGCGCTCGGAGCCTGCTGCATCTGCGGTGGGCGCGGCGCCTGTGGTGTGCCCGGAGCACCCGGACGCTGCGGAGCATGCTGGCCCGGCTGGCCACCCTCCGGTCCCCGTGGGCGCTCGCGCTGTCCGCGGCCGCGGTCATCGTCACCGCCGCCAGGTGCCTGGGCGAGCTGAACGCCCTGCGGCGTGAAGGCCTGTCCTGTCTGGGAAAGGACGAGGGCTGGCAAGACTGTCCCGACCAGCAACCAGCGTTTCGTGCGCATCGCAATTCCCGTCGTTCGTTTCAACATACCGGGATCAGGCCCCTTATGGCCTGAACCCGGGATGAAGCGAAAACGGCGAGAATCGGGCAGCAGTTCCGCTGCCCTGTCGATTCAGAGCCCGGCTTCGGCCTTCACATAGGCGGCGATCTCGGCATGGGTCGCGAACCAGCAATCGCCCTTCGCCTTGGCGAGGCGGGTCAGTTCTTCGAGTATCCAGAAGCGCGAGCGATAGGTGATGACATGCGGGTGCATGGTCAGCAGGAAGAGCCCGCCCTCGGCATAGGCGCCCTCGAATTCGCGGCGAAAAATGTCGAAGACCGCTTCCGGCGACGTGTAGGGCCGCAGCGCCTGGAAGCGGTTCATGCTGAGATAGGGCGCGTCGTCGCGGATCCATTCGACCGGCAGTTCGACGATGCCGGTCGGCTCGCCCTTTTCGACGATCTCATAGGGATCGTCGTCGGCGAAGAGCGAGGAATCGTAGAGCAGGCCGAGCTCGCGCTCGATCGAGAGCGTCACATCGGAAAAGTCCCAGGACGGCGTGCGCATGCCGACGGGGCGGACACCGGTGACCTTCTCCAGCGTGTCGGCCGAGCGCAGGTGCAGTTCGCGCTCATGTTCGGGCGGCACCGCCGTGTTGACCTCGTGGATCCAGCCATGGAGGCCGATCTCGTGGCCGGCACCGATGATGCGACGCTGCTCCTCCGGATAGAGCAAAGCGGTGACGGCCGGCACGAAGAAGCTCGCCGGAATGTCCTGCCGCTTCAGCAGGTCGAGGATCTTGGGCACGCCGACGCGGTTGCCGTACTGACCCCAGGACAGGCGCCCGACCGACTTGCCGCCGTCACGCAATTCATTGGTCTCGTGGTCGACATCGAAGGAGAGCGCCACGGCGCAGCGGGCACCATTCTTCCACTTCGCCGGCTTGAGGTTACGCCCGGCACGAACCTGCTCGACCTTGCCGCGCCAAGTCTCTTCCGGCCATTGCCAGGGCAGGAGTTCGTTAGCGTCGGTCATGGCGGCTCTCCTCAGGTCGTCGCAACGCCCGGCAGCACCGGCACGGCGGCGAGCAGGCGCTTGGTGTAGTCGTGCTGCGGATGGTCGTAGACCTCGCCGGCGAGTCCGCTCTCGACGATCCTGCCGCGATACATGATGGCGACGCGGTCGCAGAGATGACGGACAACCGAGAGGTCGTGCGAGATGAAGATCAGTGTCAGGTCGAGTTCCTGCCGCAGGCGGATCAGCAGGTTGATGATCTGCGCCTGGATCGAGACGTCGAGCGAGGCCACCGGCTCGTCGCAGACGACGACGTCCGGCTGCATCGCAAGCGCGCGTGCGATGGCGACGCGCTGGCGCTGGCCACCCGAGAACTGGTGCGGATAGCGGCTGGCGAAATCGGGGTTCAATCCGACCGCCGCCAGCCATTGCCGGACGTAAGTCTTGGCCTGCCCGCGCTCGACCAGCCCATGCGCCAGCGGCCCCTCGGCGATGCTGTCGCCGACCGTCATGCGCGGGTTGAGAGAGGCGAAGGGGTCCTGGAAGATCGTTTGGACGCGCGTCGTGAGCTTGTGCGGGCGCTCGCCTGCGCTCATCACCGGCGCGCCGTCGATGCGAACAAAGCCATGGTCCGGCGCATAGATGCCGGCGGCCACGCGCCCGAGCGTCGACTTGCCGGAGCCGGATTCGCCGACGAGGCCGAGCGCCTCGCCGCGCTTCAGCACCAGCGTGACGTCGTCGACCGCCTGCACCACAGCCGGCGCTTTGGACAAGCCGGCCTTCCGGGCGAGTTTGCGGAACAGGCCCGGCGTCTGGGCGAAGCGCTTGGTGACATGCTCGATGCGGACATAGTGCACGGCATCCGCGACAGCAGGCGGCGTCTGTTTTGCAGCACGCGGCGGCGGGGCGACATCGGAGCCGACGCCACCGGCCAGCAGCGTG
>JARYGW010000538.1:0-2248 GCA_033792295.1 Allobosea sp. | reverse complement strand
GGCGCGGGAATCGCCCAGACGCGGTTCTTCTCGCCCTCGAGGATGCGCGCGAAGACCTTGAAGCCCGATCCGCGGAAAGGCTCGGAGACATCCTGCATCTCGAGCGGATTGCGCAGATCAGGCTTGTCGGAGCCGTATTTGGCGATGGCTTCGGCATAGGGAATGCGCGGCCAGTTCTTCTGGACGGTGCGGCCCTCGGCGAATTCCTCGAACACGCCGGTGATCACCGGCTCCATCGTCGCGAACACGTCCTCCTGCTCGACGAAGCTCATCTCGACGTCGAGCTGGTAGAACTCGCCCGGCAGACGGTCGGCGCGCGGGTCCTCGTCGCGGAAGCAGGGCGCGATCTGGAAGTAGCGGTCGAAGCCCGCCATCATCAGGAGCTGCTTGTACTGCTGCGGCGCCTGCGGCAGCGCGTAGAACTTGCCCGGATGCAGGCGGCTCGGCACCAGGAAGTCGCGCGCGCCTTCCGGCGAAGAGGCCGTCAGGATTGGCGTCTGGAACTCGGAGAAGCCCGAATCCTTCATGCGGCGGCGCATCGAGTCGATGACCTTGGTGCGCAGCATGATGTTGTTGTGCAGCTTCTCGCGACGCAGATCGAGGAAGCGGTATTTGAGGCGGGTGTCCTCGGGATATTCGAGATCGCCGAAGACCGGCAGCGGCAATTCGGCCGAGGGGCCGAGCACCTCGATGCCCGTCGCGAAGACCTCGACGGCGCCAGTCGGCAGATTGGCGTTCTCGGTGCCCGCGAGACGCGCCTTGACCTTGCCGTCGATCCGCACGACCCATTCCGAGCGCAGCGTCTCGGCTTCGGCGAAGGCCGGCGAATCCGGGTCCACCACCACCTGGGTCATGCCGTAATGGTCGCGCAGGTCGATGAAGAGCACGCCGCCATGGTCGCGAATGCGATGGCACCAGCCGGACAGGCGCACGTTCTGGCCGATGTCGCTCTCACGGAGCGCGCCGCAGGTGTGGGAACGGTAGCGATGCAAGGTCACGGGATCGGTCTTTCGGAAATGCGTCGGGAGCCGGCCCAGGAGGCCAGCCGCAGCTTGCGGCTAACCACACGCGCAGGCGCAAAATGTCAAGAACGGCCGCGACATCGGGTGGATGCGCTGCTAGCCTTCCCGAAAGACTGCCGGCACCGGCAAACCCGTGGGAGCGTCGATATGGCCGCATTAGCCGAACTGAAACCGCTGACGGCGGCTTTGCTCGCTGCGACGGTCCTCGCCGATGCGGGCGAGCCCGCCTTGGCACAGGAACGAGGCAGCGCTTACAGGGCCGGCCTGAACATCGCCCGGCAGCGCAATTATGCCAATGCGGATTGCTTCGCCAGCATCTTCGTCCGGCACGCAAGGCCGCATCAGGACGGCCGCCCCGGCCATTGGGTCGCAACCGCCGGCCGAGCCTATCAGGGCGAGCTGTGGAGCCAGTGCGGCATCGGCCGCTAACGGGTTCCAGACTCGACGAAAGCATCCTTCCTCCGCTAAGCCCTTTCAATGCATCTGATCTCCGACACCGCCGAACTCGCCGCCGCCTGCGAGCGCCTCGCGACCCACCCCTTCGTAACGGTCGACACCGAGTTCCTGCGCGAAACCACCTATTATCCCAAGCTCTGCCTGATCCAGCTCGCCTCCCCCGACGAGGCGGTGCTGATCGATCCGCTGGCGCAAGGCATCGACCTCGCTCCCTTCTTCGGGCTTATGACCGACAGGGCGGTGGTCAAGGTTTTCCATGCCGCCCGCCAGGATCTGGAGATCGTCTGGCTGCTCGGACGCGTGCTACCGACCCCCCTCTTCGACACGCAGGTCGCGGCCATGGTCTGCGGCTATGGCGACTCCGTCGGTTACGAGCAGCTCGCCAACGACCTCGCCAAGGCGCGCATCGACAAGTCCTCGCGCTTCACCGACTGGTCGCGCCGACCCCTTACCGACGCCCAGCTCTCCTATGCCGAGTCGGACGTCACCCATCTGCGCCAGATCTATCTTGCACTGAAGGAGGACCTCGACGCCTCCGGCCGCGAAGGCTGGGTCGCGGAGGAGATGGCCGTGCTGAGTTCGCCCGCCACCTATGAGGTCAAGCCCGAGAACGCCTGGCAGCGCCTCAAGGGCCGCGTCCGCAAGCCGCGCGAGCTGCCGCTGCTCATGGAGATCGCCGCCTGGCGCGAGCGCGAAGCCCAGACCCGCGACGTGCCACGCCAGCGCGTGCTCAAGGACGACGCGTTGATGGACATCGTCCAGCGCGGTCC
>JARYGW010000537.1:0-2257 GCA_033792295.1 Allobosea sp. | reverse complement strand
TTGGTCGCCCTTCACATCGAACGGTGTGTTCTCGTGCACATCGAGGGAGCTAGTGACGCAACGGCCCAGAAGCTGGCGCCGCCGGGGAGCCCCGTCACCCTTTGCAGAGTTCTTCCGGCTCCCGGTGGCCCCCTTCCGCAGCGAACGCCATAACCTGCCCCCGCGAAGAGCGATGGCTACTTCGTCGGCTGAGAGCGAGCGGTGAGCTTGTTCCCATCCGGATCGCGAAGATAGGCAACAAAGGCTCCGTTCGGCCGCTCGCTGGGCGGGCTCTCGATCGCCTTCCCGCCATGCATGGTGCCGGCCTTGTGCCAGGCGAGGACATGGTCAGGGCTCGCAGCGGCGATACCGATAGTCCCACCATTGGCTGCGGTCGCCGGGTTACCGTCGATCGGCTTCGTGATCATCAGCCGGCCGCCCGCGTGGGCATAGATCAGCCGGCCTCGGGCATCCATCTCGCCAGGCGAGCCTCCTAACGCGGCGAATGTGGCGTCGTAGAAATCACGGGCCCGCTCCAGGTCGTTGCTGCCAATCATGACGTGAGTGAACATGCTTCTCTCCAGAAATGGCCTGTGCCGGACGATATCAGCCGCGCTCTGAGTTCATCGACTAAAGTGCGCGAGGTCCTGACGGCGTCGGTTCAGCACAGGGCGATCCCAGCTCATCCGGAAAGTCGCCGAACTCTGGGGGCTAACCCAGAGCCCAACGCGTTATGAACTTTTAGGATCGAATAGAACGCTCTTACAGGGATAATCGCGCTCATATGGGGTGCGCAACAGCAGTGCCGCCTGAGCCTCACGGTTCCAGCTCGGAATCCCAATAGAGATAATCCAGCCAGCTTTCATGCAGATAGTTCGGTGGGAAGAGCTTGCCGTTGCGGTGCAGATCGTTGACCGTCGGCGCGTAGGGCTTCTGGGCCGGGAACATCTCGACGGTCGCCGGCATCTTGTCGCCCTTGCGCAGATTGCAGGGAGAGCAGGCGGCGACGACATTCTCCCAGGTGGTGAGGCCGCCCTTCGAGCGCGGAATGACGTGGTCGAAGGTCAGCTCCTCACGGTGGCCGCAATACTGGCAGGCGAAGCGGTCGCGCAAGAACACGTTGAAGCGGGTGAAGGCTGGCGTCCGCGAGGGCTTGATGTAGCTCTTGAGCGAGACGACCGAGGGCAGCCGCATGTCGAAGCTCGGGCTGCGGACCACCGTATCGTATTCCGAGACGATGTTGACGCGGTCCATGAAGACCGCCTTGATCGCATCCTGCCAGCTCCAGAGAGACAGCGGATAGTAGCTAAGTGGCCGAAAATCGGCATTGAGGACGAGAGCCGGGCAACCGTCCGGCGCCGCCATCGGATGCATCACATGCGCCGTCAAACCCGTCGCACCTCCGCTTCGTCGAGCGGGACGAATCCCGCTTGACGATCAATGTAAGCGCGAGACGACAGGAATGTGAAGGAGCTTATTGCGGTTGCGATCATGTTCCCGCGCCTGCGAGGGCACAGGATCGCCCCAGTCTCCGGGTAGCTGTCACGAAGCCCCGTCAAGGTGGGTTCGAACGCTGGAATGGATAACGTCGCTTGAAGGCTGGTTTTTTCGCTCTGCTCGCCCCCCTGGTTCTGGCCGCTCCGGCCCTGGCTGAGGAGATCTCCATCGAGGGCGCCCGGATGTCCCGCGACTTCGCCTGCGAGGACGGGCAGGACGTCGTCATCTCAGGGGCCGAAAATCATGTCTCGCTCACCGGTCGCTGCGGCGTGGTCAAGGTGCTCGGCAGCAAGCACGGTCTCTCTTTCGAGGCCGCCGACGCGCTCGTCGTCAGCGGCATCTCGATCCAGGCCGAGGGCAAGGCGGTCGGGAACCTCGTGGTCGAGGTGACGAAGAACAGGGTTCGGACGACGGTGAAACCCTCGGCGGAACGCGCGAAGGTCGATGTCTCGGGGGCCGATCAGGAGGTGGAGTTGACGCTCGCCGGCCCGACCCAGATCGAGATGCAAGGGGCGAAGAACGTATTGCGCTGGCGCGCCGCGCCGGACGTCAAGCCGCCTTCCGTCTCGGCGTCCGGCATTGAGAATCAAATCAGCCGCTATTGAGGCCGAGAGCTCGTCGTCTCATCGCGTCGGGACGGGCTTCTCGCCGCGGTAGTCGTAGAAGCCGCGCTTGGTCTTGCGACCGAGCCAGCCGGCTTCGACGTACTTCACCAGCAGCGGGCAGGGGCGATATTTGGAATCGGCCAGCCCGTCATGGAGCACCTGCATCACCGAAAGAC
>JARYGW010000536.1:0-2259 GCA_033792295.1 Allobosea sp. | reverse complement strand
CGGCAAGGACAAGCTCAAGCGCGCGATCGACCTGACGCGCGAGGTGTTGCAGGTTCCCGCCGATTACCGCATCGGCATCGTGCCGGCCTCCGATACCGGCGCCGTCGAGATGGCGCTCTGGTCTTTGTTGGGCGCCCGCGGCGTCGACATGGTCAGCTGGGAAAGCTTCGGCGCCGGCTGGGTCACCGATGTCGTCAAGCAGCTCAAGCTCGCCGATGTCCGCACCTTCGACGCCCCCTATGGCGAATTGCCGAACCTCAGGAAGGTCGACACCAAGAACCGCGACGTCGTCTTCACCTGGAACGGCACCACCTCGGGCGTGCGCGTCGTCGACGCCAGCTGGATCGCCGATGATCGCGAGGGGCTGACCATCTGCGACGCCACCTCCGCCGCCTTCGCCCAGCGCCTCGACTGGGGGAAGCTCGATGTCGTCACCTTCTCCTGGCAGAAGGTGCTCGGCGGCGAGGCCGCGCATGGCATGATCGTGCTCTCGCCCCGCGCCGTCGCCCGGCTCGAAAGCTACAAGCCGGCCTGGCCGCTGCCGAAGATCTTTCGCATGACCTCGGGCGGCAAGCTGATCGAGGGCATCTTCACCGGCGAGACCATCAACACCCCCTCCATGCTCGCGGTCGAGGACTATATCGACGCGCTGGAATGGGCGCAGAAGGTCGGCGGTCTCGACGGGCTGGTGAAGCGCGCCGATGCCAATGCCCGCGTCCTCGCCAAGTTCGTGCGCGAGAACGACTGGATCGACTTCCTCGCCGTGAAGCCGAAGACGCGCTCCAACACGAGCGTCTGCCTGAAGTTCACCGACCCGACTGTCACCGCCCTGCCGGCGGACGCGCAGGCGGCCTTCGCCAAGCAGGTCGTCTCGATCATCGAGAAGGCCGGCGCCGGCTACGATCTCGGCCATTACCGCGACGCCCCTCCCGGCCTGCGCATCTGGTGCGGAGCGACCGTCCAGTCGCGCGACGTGAAGGCGCTGCTGCCCTGGATCGCCTATGCCTTCGCCGAGGCCAAGGCGGGACTCGGCAAGAAGGCGGCGTAAGCGCTTCGCCTCCGCCACGTCATGGTCGGGCTTGTCCCGACCATCCACGTCTTGCTTCGCCAGTGGCGTGGCGAGCGGCCGGGACGGGCGGCGCAACCGATTTCCGACAGCGCAGCGCCTGGCCGCGCAAAGACGTGGATGGTCGCCACAAGGGCGACCATGACGACCCTCCCCTTCTCAGCGCCGGACCGCTCCTCGTGTAGCGCCGCGCCAGCCGGAGCCTCCCATGCCCGCACCAAAGGTCCTGATTTCCGACGCCCTCTCCCCCGCCGCCGTCCAGATCTTCAAGGACCGCGGCATCGACGTGACCTTCGATCCGAACCTCGGCAAGGACAAGGACAAGCTCGCCGCCATCATCGGCGAGTATGACGGCCTCGCCATCCGCTCGGCCACCAAGGCGACCGCCAAGCTGCTGGAGCAGGCGAAGAACCTGAAGGTGATCGGCCGCGCCGGCATCGGCGTCGACAATGTCGAGATCCCCGCCGCGACCGCGCGCGGCGTGATCGTGATGAACACGCCCTTCGGCAACTCGATCACCACCGCCGAGCACGCCATCGCCATGATGTTCGCGCTCGCCCGCCAGATCCCTGCTGCAGATCTCTCCACCCAAGCGGGAAAATGGGAAAAGAACCGCTTCATGGGTGTCGAGATCACGGCTAAGACGCTCGGCCTGATCGGCGCCGGCAATATCGGCTCGATCGTCGCGGAGCGCGCCATCGGCCTGAAGATGCGCGTCATCGCCTATGACCCCTACCTCTCGCCGGAACGCGCCGTTCAGCTCGGCGTCGAGAAGGTCGAGCTGGACGACCTGCTGAAGCGCGCAGACTTCATCACGCTGCACGTCCCGATGACCGAGAAGACCAAGAACATCCTCTCGGCCGAGAATCTCGCGAAGACGAAGAAGGGCGTGCGCATCATCAACTGCGCCCGCGGCGGCCTCGTCGACGAGCAGGCGCTGGCCGATCTCATCAAGTCCGGCCATGTCGCGGGCGCCGCCTTCGACGTGTTCTCGGTCGAGCCGGCGGAATCGAACCCCCTGTTCGGATTGGACAACGTCGTCTGCACGCCGCATCTCGGCGCCTCCACCAACGAGGCGCAGGAGAATGTCGCGCTGCAGGTCGCCGAGCAGATGAGCGACTACCTGCTCAAGGGCGCGATCACCAACGCGGTCAACTTCCCCTCGATCACCGCCGAGGAAGCGCCGCGCGTGA
>JARYGW010000535.1:0-2261 GCA_033792295.1 Allobosea sp. | reverse complement strand
GCCGTTCCAGACGATCGCCTTCATCTTCACGAGGTCGACGACACCCGCGAAGTCCGACTCCGAACCGATCGGAATCTGCAGGCAGACGGGCTTGCCGGCGACACGGTCGATGATGTCCTGGACGCAGCGATAGAAATCGGCGCCGATCTTGTCCATCTTGTTGACGAAGACGACGCGCGGAACGTCGTATTTGTCAGCCTGGCGCCAGACGGTCTCGGTCTGGGGCTCGACGCCCTGGTTGCCGTCGAGAACGCAGACGGCGCCGTCGAGCACGCGCAGCGAACGCTCGACCTCGATGGTGAAGTCGACGTGGCCGGGAGTGTCGATGATGTTCAGGCGGTTGTCGCGCCAGAAGCAGGTCGTCGCAGCCGAGGTGATCGTGATGCCACGCTCCTGCTCCTGCGTCATCCAGTCCATGGTGGCGGCGCCGTCATGGACTTCGCCGATCTTATGGGACTTGCCGGTGTAATAGAGGATGCGCTCGGTCGTCGTCGTCTTGCCGGCATCGATGTGGGCCATGATGCCGAAGTTGCGATAACGGTCGATGGGATGGGAACGGGCCATGATCGTGCTCTGTGTCTCGGGTCAGCGCGCCGCTTACCAGCGGTAGTGCGAGAAGGCGCGGTTGGCTTCCGCCATCCGGTGCGTGTCTTCACGCTTCTTGACGGCGTTGCCGCGGTTGTTGGCGGCGTCCATCAGCTCGGCCGACAGGCGCTCCACCATGGTCTTGTCGTTGCGGCCGCGGGCGGCGGCGATCAGCCAGCGGATCGCGAGAGCCTGGCGGCGCTCGGTGCGGACTTCGACCGGAACCTGATAGGTCGCGCCGCCAACGCGGCGGGAACGAACCTCGATCGCCGGAGCAACGTTCTCGAGCGCCGACTTGAAGACGCCGAGCGGCTCGCTCTTGGTCTTGGCCTCGATGATGTCGAAGGCACCGTAGACGATCCGCTCGGCGGTCGACTTCTTGCCTTCGTACATGACCGAGTTCATGAACTTGGTCACGACGATATCGCCGAACTTCGGGTCCGGGATAACTTCGCGCTTTTCGGCACTGTGGCGGCGGGACATCGTCTAGTCTCCGGTCAATCTGGAACGCTGCGGACCGGCTCGGATCGAAAGACCCCGCCGGCCTGGCAGAAAACTACTTCGGACGCTTCGCGCCGTACTTCGAACGGCGCTGCTTGCGGTTCTTGACGCCCTGCGTGTCGAGCACACCGCGCAGGATGTGATAGCGTACGCCGGGAAGGTCCTTCACGCGGCCGCCGCGGATCATCACCACCGAGTGCTCCTGAAGGTTGTGGCCTTCACCCGGGATGTAACCGATCACTTCGAAGCCGTTGGTCAGGCGAACCTTGGCAACCTTGCGGAGCGCCGAGTTCGGCTTCTTCGGGGTCGTCGTATAGACGCGCGTGCAGACGCCGCGCTTCTGCGGGCAAGACTCGAGCGCCGGGGCGGTGTTACGCGCCTTCACGGGCGACCGCGGCTTGCGGATGAGCTGGCTGATTGTCGGCATTCTGGCCTCTCGCCCCACTGAGCGTTTGGAAATTCCTGGTCAATTTCCCAGGTCGAGCAAAGCCAAGGCATAAACGAAGCCGCGCCATCGGCGCCCTGTTCGGGGCCTCAGGCGCGTTCGCCAGCAGAGGAATACGGACGAATCCGCATTCATGCATCCTGCCATGTCGTCATTCGACGCTGGAATTCCGACGGAGTTTCGGTCGCGAACCTCGCTCGCGAACCATGCGCAAGCGACAAACGTGTCCGACAGCCGTCGACAGTGGCGCGCTTATGACTCACCCGGAGATTCGCGTCAACCCCGAAACCACGGAAAACAGCCGGTTTTGCGGGGTTTCGGCCGGCTGCGCCCTCGCCTGCCCTTCCACGCAAGAAAAAGGCCGCCCGGAGGGGGGCGGCCTTTCCGATCATTGCGCGAAGCGTGTGCCTTACTCGGCAGCCGGAAGGACCGCCGCGGCTTCCTTGGCAGCCTTCGCCGCCGCATCCGCCTTCTGGCCGACGATGAGATCGTCGCGGCGCGTCGCCACCTGCTTGATGCGGGCGACCTGGGCGCCGGTGCCGGCCGGGATAAGCGAGCCGACGATGACGTTCTCCTTGAGGCCTTCGAGCAGGTCCGACTTGCCGTTGACCGCCGCCTCGGTGAGGACGCGGGTGGTCTCCTGGAAGGACGCCGCCGAGATGAACGACCGGGTCTGCAGCGAGGCCTTGGTGATGCCGAGCAGGACCGGCACGCCGGAAGCCGGCTTCTT
>JARYGW010000534.1:0-2285 GCA_033792295.1 Allobosea sp. | reverse complement strand
ATCGAGCCCGCAGGTGGGCCGATCATGCCTTTGGGAAAGGCACCCTCATGGCGGCTGCGCTTCATCGGCGAGGCTAACCGTGCTCTCGGGGCAGCTCCGAGACCAAGATTTGAACGTCGGCGCGCGACGCCTCGGACCAACACCCGACAGGGTGACGGCTTCCATCCCTCGCGCGCATGGTTCGAGCGGCCGCCCCTGGGAGGCACATGGCCCGAACAGGCATCGCACGTATCTCCGCGCCGGCAGGCGACCTGTTCCCGCAACCGCCCTCGCTCCCTCCGGTCGAGGTGAGAAGTGAGACAGGCCGTGATGATCCGAACCCGTGACGATCGTTGGAGGCTCGCCGCAAACGGCCGCGCCGCCCGGCGAGACCCCATCGCAGGGACGCGCACAGCAGCGTCACAGCCCGCACATCCCCTCACATTCGTTACCGAACAGATCGAGCTGGCCTCGATCGGCAGCCGTCGAGAGATCGGCCTCGTCGAGCGGCACACAGGAGCGATGCAGGAAGACTTCGCCACGGACACCGCGAATCCCGGAGCGAAGCGCCCGATCTGCTTCGACGGCGTCGGCCCAGGCTACCGGATCGTGATCGCGCATGTGCCTCCAACGGGCGTTGTCATGAAAAGGGCAGCCGACGCATGCGCTCTTTGGCGGGATGGGATAGTCATGGCGTCGCAGCCACGCCAAACAGTCTCGGCGGGCCATCCGCTTTTCGATCAGCGGGAAACGTTTGACTTGCCACGGCTCGAAGCTCGGTTTGGCGCGAATGATTTCATCGGTCGAGATGCCGATCCATTGCTCGACGACGGGGTATGACGGTGAGCGCCTTCGGGTGAGGCCGGCGAGCTCGCGCACCTTCCGGCGGATTGGCACGATCTTGAACTCAGTCGTGCATTGCCGTCGGATCATCCCGATCGAGACGGTCTCGGCAGCGGTCCGCCGCTGGCCGATCTCGATCAGTTCGCCGTCATCGTCCTCATCAAAGACGGGAAGCTCAGCGCCGGCCGGCGTGACGGTTCTGGTGAATGCGGGAATCGATGCCCAGCGCCGGCCTTCGCCGGCGGCGGCGAGTTGCTCGCGGATGTTTCCAGCGGAGACGATGTGCACCGGAAACGGCAACACGTTGCCGGATGCCAGCCAGTCGAGGTGCTGGTAAACCGTGGACGGCTCCCAGCCGGTATCGGCGAAGATGGCGCAATCGGGCATGGGTCCGATCTCGCCATGCGCCGCGAGCAGCGCCAGCGTGGTGGACTGAACGCCTGCGCCGAGACTGAGAACGCGAAGGCGTATCGGGGAGAGCGCAGCGCCCTCCCCTGCAACGAGCGGAGCGTGAAGCATCAGGCAGCCTCCCGCTCGCTATCGCTCTGCGGCTGCAAGCTGTGCAGATACGACGCCGCGCGCTGCGCATGTGCCGCCGCCGAGAAGATCGCCCGCTTGTCGTTGGAAAGGACCTCGAGCCAGCTTGCCAGGTAGGCGGCGTGATCGGGTCTCGGTTCGAGCTCGGGCACAATGCCGAGATCGGCGCAGACCAGGGCTGATCCGATCTCAGCGCAGAGCTCTTCCCGCGCGCGTTCGCTCCGATCTTTCGCATAGCGGGTGAGATCGCGGCCAACGCGACGCGAATCCGCCGTCCAATGAATGTGCTCATGGCTGAGCACCGCCACGTAAGATGCAGCATCGCGAAAGCTTTCGAACGGCGGCATCTGAATGTGATCGGTGGACGGCGCATAGAACGCGCGCGAGCCGCCATGTCGGATCACTGAGCCCGTATTGGCGAAGAAGCGATCAGCATGCGCGATCCGCTCGACCGGATCGATGACGGGCGCCGGCCGGTGATAGAAATGCTCCGGCAGGCCCTCGATCTGCTCAACATTGAAGACCGTGTAAGTCTTGAGGAACGGGATGTCCCGTTCGATTTCGCCGCCGTGCCCGTCAGTCTCTGTTTTTGTGAAACGGCTGGCATAGATAACCATTGAGCCCGACTCGCCCTTGCGGACATGCCCGCCGAGCTCGATCGACTGCTTGAAGGTCATCCATATCGGCGAGGTGAAGCCGCGTGCGAGAGCCTCGGACCACAACAGCAGCACGTTCATGCCAGTGTAGGGCTCGCCGTTGTGACGCAGCGGCCGAGTGATCCGGCCGCCTGCATGGCCGGCGTTCCAGGGCTGCACCCATGGGCGGACACCTTTTTCCAGATCGGCGACGATGCGTTCGGTGATCCGCGCATAGACGTCGGCGCGGCGGCCTTCTTTCTTCTCACTCATTTTCCTGAACCTCCGTTT
>JARYGW010000533.1:0-2309 GCA_033792295.1 Allobosea sp. | reverse complement strand
AATTCCGACCAGAGCTTCAGCGGTATCGGCCTCGCCACCGCGCAGGTCAGCGCCTTCCTGCCCGCCGCCAGCCCCGAGCATCTGCACGGCAGCGGGCTGGCCTGGTGGTGGCACACCGACCAGGACACGATCGAGCATATGGACGCCGCGGTCCTGGCGGTGGATACGCTGATCTACCGCAACCTCGTCGCGGGCTTGATCGATGCTCCCGCACTGCCCTTCAAGCCCGAGACGATGGCCGAGGACGTGCTCGCGGGCCTGCGTGCCTATCGCGAGGCGGCCCCCGGTCTCGACGAGATCGCCCACCTCACTGGTCTCGCGGAGCGGTTGGCGACTGGCTTGCAAGGCTGGAAGCCGAGCGGTGCCGACGACCTGCTCCTGCTGCGGCTCGGGCGCCATCTCAACCCGGTGCTCTATCACGCGCGCAGCGCCTTCGAGTTCGACCTCGGCCGCGCCAGCCGCATCCTGCCCGGACTCGCGCCGGCCCTGACGCTGAATCGGCTCGAGCCCGACGCCGCACGGATGGCGCGGGTGCTGTTGCGGCAGCGCGCGAACCGCATTGCCCACGGGCTCGGATGCGCGATCGAGCTGGTCGAATCCACGACCGCCAAGGTCCGCTGAGACCGCCAAGGTCCGCTGACCGTTCAGTTTCGCTCGACCACGGCCGCATCCGATGCGGCACAAGACATAAGGGGATCGTCATGGATCGACGCAGTTTCATCAAGGCAGGCGCCGCCGCGGCCCTCGCGGGCATCAGCGCGCCGGCGCTCGCACAGTCATCGCGGCAGAAGGTGCTGCGTTTCGTGCCCTACACGGACCTGACGATCTTCGATCCGATGTGGTCGACCGTCGATATCACCCGCGACTACGGCTACATGATCTACGACACGCTGTTCGGCCTGGACGCCAATTTCCAGCCGCAGCCGCAGCTCGCCGAAGGCTTTCTCTGGGGCGACGACGGCCGCAGCTGCACGATCACCCTGCGCAGCGGCATCACCTTCCATGACGGCGAACCGATCCGCGCCCGCGATTGCGTGGCGAGCCTGAAGCGCTGGTCGCAGGCCGCACCGATGGGGGCGACGCTGTTCGCGCTGACGGACGAGCTCGCCGCCGTCGACGATCGCACTCTGCGCTTCCGGCTGAAGCGCCCCTTCCCCATTCTCCCGGCCATTCTCGGGCAGCTCAGCGCGCCGGTCCCGCTGATCATGCCCGAGCGCGTCGCGCAGACCGATGTGAAGACGCAGATCACCGACCGGACGGGGTCTGGCCCCTTCAAGTTCAAGGCCGATGAGTTCCAGCTCGGCAATCTCGCTGTCTTCGAGAAATTCCAAGGCTATAAGCCGACGCCGAACACGGCGAGCGGTCTCACTGCGGGTCCCAAGATGGTCCATTTCGACCGCGTGGAATGGCGCCGCATTCCCGATGCGGCGACGGCCGCCGCCGCCCTCCAGACAGGCGACGTCGACTGGATCGGCGGCCCCACCTCCGAGACGGTCGAGCTGCTCGCCAACTTCAAGGACATCGACCTGCCGCGGCTCGAGGACATCCCCTCGATGGCGATGATGCGGCTCAATGCGCTCAACGCCCCCTTCGACAACAAGAAGATCCGCCAGGCCCTGCTGCCCGCCATCGACCAGGCGGAATTCTGCATGGCGGTGGCGGGCACCGACCCCAAGAACTTCGCGACCGGCACCGGCTTCTTCCCGCCCGGAACGGCGCTTGCCAGCGAGGCCGGGCTCGATCCGCTGAAGGGGCCACGCAGCATCGAGAAGGCCAAGCAGTTGCTGAGGGAGGCCGGCTACGCCAATGAGCGCGTGCGCCTGCTGGGCGCTGCCGACAGCCCCGCCTCGACCACCCCCCTCGCCCAGGTCGCGGCCGACATGCTGGGCAAGCTCGGCCTCAACCTCGACATCGCGCTACTCGACAATGCCTCGGTGGCGCAGCGGCGGCGCTCGGAAGAGCCGGTCGACAAGGGCGGCTGGTCGCTGAGCTGCTGGCTCTTCCCGGGCACCTGGTTCGTCGATCCGGGCACGAACATCATGCTGCGCGGCAATGGCCGCAATGCCTGGTTCGGCTGGCCGACGATTCCCAAGCTCGAGGAGCTGCGCGACGCCTGGCTGAACTCGCCTTCGGTCGACGAGCGCAAGCGCATCGCCCAGGACATGCAGGTCGTCGGCATGGACGAACTGCCGGCGATCCCGCTCGGCGCCATCTACCGGCAGACGGCGCTGCAGAAATACCTCGTCGACCGGGTGCGTACCGCCACGGTGTTCTGGAACATCCGACGTGGCTGACGCCGCGACGGTTCA
>JARYGW010000532.1:0-2310 GCA_033792295.1 Allobosea sp. | reverse complement strand
CCAGCTTGAACCTGGGCATTGCGGGCAGCGCGGACGGTGGCAAAGCGCTGGGAGGAACGCTCATAGGGCTCGCGCACGGAACTAACGCCTGAGGAAACGACCTCGCCACTGCCGCTACGCGTCACCTTCCAGGTGGCGGTAGCGACGAGTACGGCGGAATCGGCACGGCCATTGGCGTAATCGACGGTGACGATCTCGATCGATTCGGTGATCGTCGCATCGAGTTTCAGCGTCTTCTGCGCGTCGGGCTCATTTCCGCCGTCGAATTCGAAGACCAGCTCATTGCGCAGATAGTGGCCGATCACACCCTTGATCTCAGGGATGTCGATGCTGCGCAGGGCGCTCTTGACGCTGCCTCCGACGGTGCTTGTCGTCGACTCCGCGTAGAGCGGACGGAAGCAGCCGCCCGCCAGCGCGGCAAGGCCGAGCGCTGCAGCCAGAGCAAGGCCGCGGCGGCTCGGCCAAACGATCTGCGCCGCGGTCTCAGACGACGACATTCACGATTCTCCCCGGAACCACGATGATCTTGCGAATGGCGCGCCCTTCCAAGGCCCGCTGGACCGCTTCATTGATGCGCACAGCCGCTTCGACCGCCACCGTATCGGCATCGGCCGGTACAGTCACCTCAGCGCGCTTCTTGCCGTTGAGCTGAACAGGCAGGGTAATGGCGTCGTCCTTCAGCAGGGCAGCGTCGGCCAAGGGCCAGGACGCCTCGCCGACAAGACCCGCCTGGCCGAGTGTGTGCCAGCATTCCTCGGCCAGATGAGGCATCATCGGCGCGACAAGTTGGGTGACGATCGTGGCAGCCTCATGGAGGGCATAGCCCACATCCGTGTCGAGCTCCGGCTTTTCGGCCGCGGCATCGAGCGCTTTGCCGATGGCATTGGTCAGCGTGTAGATATGGGCGACGCAGCGATTGAAGGCGAGGCGCTCGATATCTGCGCCGACGGCATCGAGCGCGCGGTGGCTCGCCTTGCGCAAGGCGAGCGCTGCCTCGCCAATCTCAGCCGGCTTCTCAGCCTTG
Source organism: Allobosea sp. (assembly GCA_033792295.1). Classification (GTDB taxonomy): domain Bacteria; phylum Pseudomonadota; class Alphaproteobacteria; order Rhizobiales; family Beijerinckiaceae; genus Allobosea. The sequence goes on along the minus strand of JARYGW010000532.1, from coordinate 1,286 downwards.
CCGCCGGTGCGCTCGACGATCTCGCCGATCAGGCGCCAGAGGCGCTGGACGAAACGGGCCGCACCCTGGACGCCCTCGTCGGTCCAGATGACGTCGCGATCCGGTGGCGAATCTGAAAGCATGAACCAGCGGGCCGTATCGGCGCCGTAGGAGGCGATGATGTCGTCGGGGTCCACGACGTTCTTCTTGGACTTCGACATCTTCTCGATCGCGCCGATCTCGATCGGGGCGCCGGTCTCGACGTCGAAACCGCGGCGGTCGTTGCCGATGACCTCGATACGGACATTCCCCGGCTCGACCCAGTCGCCGTTCGCGGCCCGGTAGGTCTCGTGAACGACCATGCCCTGGGTAAAGAGGCCGGCGAAGGGCTCGTCCAGCCCGGCATGGCCGGTCTTCTTCATCGCGCGGGTGAAGAAACGCGAATAGAGCAGGTGCAGGATCGCGTGCTCGACGCCGCCGATATACTGATCGACCGGCAGAAAGCGGTCGACGGCCTTGCGGTCGGTCGGGCTTGTCGTGCGCCACGGATCGGTGAAGCGGGCAAAATACCAGGACGAATCGACGAAGGTGTCCATCGTGTCCGTCTCGCGGCGGGCCGGCTTGCCGCATTGCGGGCAGGCGACATGCTTCCAGGTCGGGTGATGGTCGAGCGGATTGCCGGGCTTCTCGAAGGAGACGTCGTCCGGCAGCTCGACAGGCAGGTCGGCGTCCGGAACCGGAACCGTTCCGCAGTCGGAACAATGGATGACCGGGATCGGGCAGCCCCAGTAGCGCTGGCGCGAAACGCCCCAGTCACGCAGGCGGAAATTGACCTTGCGCTGACCGACCGGGCGGTTGCCGCGAGTTTCGTTCTCGAGGCGGCGGGCGACCTCCTCCTTCGCCCCGGCGATGGTCATGCCGTCGAGGAAGCGGGAATTGATCATGCGACCATCGCCGTCATAGGCGATGTCGGTGATGGCGAAGCTGGCCGGATCGGTGCCTTCAGGTGCCACCACCGGGGTATTACCCAGGCCATACTTGTTGACGAAGTCGAGGTCGCGCTGGTCATGCGCCGGACAGCCGAAGATGGCGCCGGTACCGTACTCCATCAGGATGAAGTTCGCGACATAGACCGGCAGCGTCCAGCTCGGATCGAGCGGATGGACGGCGCGCAGGCCGGTGTCGAAGCCGAGCTTCTCGGCCTTGTCGATCGCCTCCTGGGCCGTGCCGGTGCGCTTGCACTCCTCGATGAAGGCCTGCAGCGCCGGATCATTGGCCGCAATGGCCTTGGCAATCGGGTGATCCGG
>JARYGW010000531.1:0-2313 GCA_033792295.1 Allobosea sp. | reverse complement strand
GAGCCGGCATTGCAATCGAACTGTCCGCCCTCTAGGCTCCCTTCTTAAGAACAAGGTCCACATCATGGACTTTCAGGAGACGCGCCCTTTGCCTGCCCATTCAGGGGATCGTGCCGAGATGTCCGGCTCGCAGAGCGTCGACCGTGCGCTCGGGCTGCTCTCTCTGATCGGGCGCGAGCCGGCCGAAGGGCTGCCGCTCGGCGAGATCGTGACCGGCAGCGGGCTCAACAAGCCGACGACGCGCCGGCTGCTGCTGGCGCTGATGCGGGCCGGGCTCGTCGAGCAGGAGCCGCAGACGCGGCGCTATTGCCTGGGCGAGGAGGCCTTCGTGCTAGGCGTGCTGGCGGCGCGGCGCCACAGCCTGGTCGAGATGGCGATGGAGAGCCTGCGCCGGCTTTCGGACGAGACGCAGGATACGAGTTTCCTGACTGTCCGGCGCGAGAATTATGCGATCTGCCTGCATCGGGAGGAGGGGACCTATCCGGTCAGGACCCATGCGCTGCAGACCGGCGATCAGCATCCGCTCGGTGTCGGCGCCGGCTCGCTCGCGCTTTTGGCCGCGCTGCCGGACGAGGATGTGGACCGCATCATCGCGGCCAACGAGGCGGCTCTGCTGGCGCGTTATACCGGATTTGCGCCCGATTCCATGCAGATCGACATCGTGCAGACCCGCGAGCGCGGCTTTTCGCTCAATCCCGGCCGGCTGGTCGCCAGTTCATGGGGGATGGGGCGGGCGTTTCGCTATCCGGACGGGCGCGTCGCAGGCGCCCTGTCGATCGCCGCGATCGACAGCCGCATGACGCCCGCCCGGCAAACCGAGCTTGCCGCGCTGCTGGTGCGCGAAGGCGCCCGGATGGAGGCGTTGCTGGCGCCGATGTTCTTATCGAAACGGGGCGTGAAGCCCATGGCGGCGGCCGCGCCGCAACCGATCGAGACAGGGAGAGCAAGATGAGCGTCGCAACCGCAGCCCCCGTCGGAGGCGTCGTGCCGATGTCGCGCCGGGTGATGAACCTCGCCCATATCGTGACACAGAATGCCCGGCGCCTGCCGGCCCATGCGGCCTTCATTCAGGGGGATCTGCGGCACGACTGGAGGGAGTTCGACATGCAGGTCTCGGCGCTGGCCGCCGGCCTGAGGGCGCAGGGCATCGGCAAGGGCGACCGCGTGCTCGTCCACTCCAAGAACTGCGACGCGATGTTCGTCTCGATGTTCGCGACCTTCCGGCTCGGCGCCGTCTGGGTCCCGACCAATTTCCGCCTGATGCCGGACGAGGTCGCCTATCTGGCCTCTGCCTCGGGTGCGAAGGCCTTTCTCTGCCATGGCGATTTCCCGGATCATGCGGCGGCAGTCGCCGCCGCGAGCCCGGCGCCGGCATTCACCTGGCGGATCGGGGCGGGGAGCCTCGGCGAGGACGAGGTCGGCGCGGTGATCGCGCGCCATCGCGGTGAAAAGGTCGAGAACGCTCCGGTCGAGCGCGACGATCCCTGCTGGTTCTTCTTCACCTCGGGCACGACCGGACGCTCCAAGGCGGCGGTGCTGACCCACGGCCAGATGAGCTTCGTCATCACGAACCATCTCTGCGATCTCGTGCCGGGTTCGACCGAGGCCGATGCCTCGCTCGTCGTCGCGCCGCTCTCGCATGGTGCGGGCGTGCACCAGCTGATGATGTCGGCGCGCGGCGCGACCTCTATCCTGCTCTCGACCGAGCGCTTCGACGTCGACGAGGCCTATCGGCTGATCGAGACATACCGGATCAGCAACATCTTCACCGTGCCGACGATCCTGAAGATGCTGGTCGAGCATCCCGCAGCCGACCTGCACGACCATTCGAGCCTGCGCTACATCATCTATGCGGGGGCGCCGATGTATCGCGAGGACCAGAAGGCGGCGTTAAAGAAGCTCGGCAAGGTGATCGTGCAGTATTTCGGGCTGGGGGAGGTCACCGGCAACATCACCGTGCTGCCGCCGGCCCTGCACGAGCCGGAGGACGGGCCGCATGCGCGCATCGGCACCTGCGGGTTCGAGCGCACCGGCATGCAGGTGCAAATCCAGGACGATGACGGCAGGGAAGTGGCGCCGGGCATACAGGGCGAGATCTGCGTCATCGGACCGGCAGTCTTCGCCGGCTATTACGACAACCCGGAAGCCAATGCGAAATCCTTCCGCGACGGCTGGTTCCGCACCGGCGATCTCGGCCATATGGACGAGCACGGCTTCGTCTACATCACCGGCCGGGCCTCGGACATGTACATCTCCGGCGGTTCGAACATCTATCCGCGCGAGATCGAGGAGAAGATCCTGACCCATCCCGCC
>JARYGW010000530.1:0-2332 GCA_033792295.1 Allobosea sp. | reverse complement strand
AACAGGAAGACGGTGATGAAGCTCAAGATGTAGAGCGGCCCCCGCGCGATCGCGCTGCCCATCCCTTGCTCCATCGCCGCCGGCAGGAACAGCGCCGAGCCATAGGCGACCAGCGATTGGCTGAGCCAGATGTCCTGCGGCCGCGTCAGGCTGGTGGCGCCGCTGTCGAGCCAGGCACCAAGCGCCACGCAGGCCAGCGCCGTGCCGTAGAACCAGTTTTCGCGGCCTGGCCGCAACAACGCGGCGCAGGTCGCGCCGCCTGCGAGGATGGCGGCGAGGATGACGGCGTAGAGTGGGACGGTCTGCTCGTTCTGGATACCGAGCGCCTGGAAGAAGTTCGAGGCGCCGACCGTTTGCTCGGCCAGGACGAGCCGCATGATCAGCAAGGCTCCGGCGAAATGCAGCGTGGTCGGGCTCGTCAGCCATCGAATATCGATGAGCGGGCTCTTGCGATGCAACTCGATGATGCCCGCCACCGTCAGGCAGACAATGGCGACCGCCAAGAGCCAGCCGAGCCAGGGCGCCTCGAACCACCAGTAGATCCGACCCAGACTAAGCGCGACGGCGATCGAGCCGAAGCCGATCGCGATCAGGAGATAGCTCACGATATCGGTCGGGCCGATCCACTTGACGCGAGGCGGCGTCGCCAGGGGCAGGGCATAGACGAAGCCGAAGGCCACCATGGCGAGGCCCACCTCGAACATGGTGAGGCCGTGGAAGCCGGCGAAGTCGAGCAGGGGCGGCGAGATCAGCCGCGTCACCGGGATGCCGAGCGTGGTGTTGGTCAGCGCCAGCGACAGGCCGGCTGTCAGCTTCCGCGGCGGCTGCATCGGCTCGATCATGTAGAAGAAGGCGAGGGAGGACATCGGCGCGGCCGCGATGCCGCTCATGAAGCGCACGGCCACGGCCGATTGCAGATCGTGCACGAAGAAGTTGAGGATTGCGGCCAGCAACAGGCCGGCGATGCTGATCTCCGCGAAATTGCGCAGGCCGTACTGCATGCGGATCTTGATCAGCGCGATCGAGAGCGAGACGTTCGGCGCCATATAGGCGGCGATCAGCCAATTGGTCTCGGCGACGGTGGCTCCAAGGTCCCCCTGGATCTGGTAGACGTTCGTCGCGACGATGTTCTGGCCGATCTGTTGCGTCATCGCCAGCGTGACCGAGGCGAGCATATAGCCCAGGGCGCGGGGCACCGGCATGGTGAACCAGGTCGAGGCCGGGACCGGCGGCGGGGAAGTGGGCTCGGTCGTGCTCATGGGGCGCTGTTTCGCCCGGCGGCAATGTTGCGCGAGGTCCTGCGCAGGACGCCAAGCGCCGTCTCCAGTTCCTGCGGCGTGTTGCCGTTCAGGATATCGGCACGCACTTCGGCGAGGAACGCAAGGATGTCCTCGGCCTGGGCGCGCGCCATCGGAGTGAGGAAGATCTGGCGCGCGCGCCGGTCGCCCTCAACGGTGCGGCGCTCGATCATGCCGTTGCGCTCGAGGCCGTCGAGAAGGCGCACCAGCGTCGGCTGCTCGATCTCGAGCAGGCCGGCGAGATCGGATTGGATGAGGCCGTCTTCCCGCGCCAGCTCCATCAGCAGGCGGGCGCGGGCGAGGGTGAGCCCGATGCCCCGTGCCCGCTCATCGACGAGCGCGCGCAGCTTGCGGTTGACCGCCACGAGCTCGGCCGTGAAGGCCGCTTGAAGGTCCGTCAGGTCCATAGGTTGAACATAAGTAGGGTACTAATGATTGCCTTACTTATATAGGCGGTCTATGCATATCAAATGAAAATAAATCCTGACGTCATGCAATTAATGCATTGATCGTCGATGATTGCTTTTCGGCCATGCCCTCGCAATGTCCGATCGCGGGAGGAGGGGAGCCCCCTGGCGATCCGCGCAACAAAAAACGCGGCCCCGAAGGACCGCGTTCGAATGTTCTTGCGCTGAGGCTGCGGCTTACTTGCCGGCTGCCTTCGAGCCCTTGGCGGGCCTAGCCTCGACGCGCTCGGCGATGCGGGCAGACTTGCCGCGGCGATCGCGCAGGTAATAGAGCTTGGCGCGGCGCACCTTGCCCTTGCGGACGACCTTGATCGAGTCGAGGTTCGGCGAGAAGAGCGGGAAGACGCGCTCGACACCCTCGCCATAGGAAATCTTGCGGACGGTGAAGCTCTGGTTGAGGCCGCCGCCGTTGCGGGCGATCACGACGCCCTCATAGGCCTGGACGCGGGTGCGCTCGCCTTCCTTGACCTTGACGTTGACCTGGACGGTGTCGCCGGGCTGGAAAGCGGGAATGGCCTTGCCTTCGCTGAGCTTAGCAATCTGCTCGGCATCGAGCTGTTCGATGAT
>JARYGW010000052.1:0-19395 GCA_033792295.1 Allobosea sp. | reverse complement strand
CATAGGCTCGCTTGAGCATGGGTCCTGAACAGCCGGTCCTTCCGCCGCCACGCAGGTGCATGGCGGATTTGCGTCGCGCGCATCTAATAGAGGTCGACGAGAGAACGCCAGTCCTCTCTTCGCTCAGCGTCAATTTGACGACAACGCCATGGCCGGAATGCGTCGATCGCTGAAGGACCGGCCTCGATCTTATTCATTAGCTCAGGACAACCGCGCCAGCGCCTCGGCAATCTTGAGCTTGCGCGCTTCTGCCGCAGCCTTGCGCTCGCGGTTCTCCTCGACGATCTCCTCCGGCGCGCGGGCCATGAAATCGGGGTTGCCGAGCTTCTTCTCGACGACCGCAATGTCCTGGTCGAGCTTGGCAAGCTCCTTGGCGAGACGCGAGCGCTCGGCGTCGAGGTCGATCAGCCCGGCGAGCGGCAGCGCCGCGACCTCGCCACGCACGATGATCTGGGCGGATTGCGCAGGGGCGGCCGCCGAGAAGGAGATTTCGGAGACGCGTGCGAGGCGCTCGATCATCGGCCGCCAGCTCTCGATGGTCGCCCGCGTCGCGGCGGAGGCGTTGACGAGGACGAGCGGCGCCTGCGTGCCCGCCGGGACGTTGACCTCCGAGCGGACCGAGCGAATGTCGGAGATGAGATCGACGACGAAGCCGATCTCGGCCTCGGCGGCCGCGTCCTTGAGCGCGGAGAGGTCCGACCAGCGCGTCAGGCAAACCAGGGAGGCGTCGCCGGCCGGGAGCTTGCGCGCGGCGCCGGCCTCGGCCTTCTGCGCCCAGAGCTCCTCGGTCAGGAACGGCATGAAGGGGTGCAGCAGCTGGCAGATCAGGTCGATGACGTAAGCGACCGTCGCCTGCGTTTCGGACCGGGCGGCGGCATCGACGCCCTCCCCTTGCAGCACCGGCTTGGCGAGTTCGAGATACCAGTCGCAGAACTGGTTCCAGACGAAGCGATAGGCCGCGCCCGCCGCCTCGTTGAACCTGAAGCCCGGAATGCCGCCCGCGACCTCCTCGGCGGCCTGTGCCGCCTCGCTGAGGATCCAGCGGTTGAGCGGCTGCTTCACCGTGGCCGGATCGAAACCGGCGGCGCGCAGGCAGCCGTTGAGCTCGGCAAAGCGGGCCGCGTTCCAGATCTTGGTCGCAAAATTGCGATAGCCTTCGACCCGCGAGGTGGCGAGCTTGATGTCGCGTCCCTGAGCCGCCATCGCCGCGAAAGTGAAGCGCAGCGCATCCGCTCCATAGGTGTCGATGAGCGTCAGGGGGTCGATGACATTGCCCTTCGACTTCGACATCTTCGCGCCCTTCTCGTCGCGAACCATCGCGTGGAGATAGACGTCGCGGAACGGCACCTCATCCATGAAATTGAGGCCCATCATCATCATCCGGGCGACCCAGAAGAAGATGATGTCGAAGCCCGTGACGAGTGTCGCCGTCGGATAGTAGCGCTTCAGCTCCGGCGTCTCCTCGGGCCAGCCCAGCGTCGAGAACGGCCAGAGCGCGGAGGAGAACCAGGTGTCAAGCACGTCTTCGTCCCGCCGGAGCTCGACCGGCCCGCCGTAATGGCCGACCGCGAGCGCCTGTGCGCCGGCCTCCGACTCCGCCACGAAGACCTCGCCGTCCGGCCCGTACCAGGCCGGGATCTGGTGGCCCCACCAGAGCTGCCGCGAGACGCACCAGGGCTCGATATTCTCCAGCCAGTCGTAGAAGACCCTCGTCCAGTTCTCCGGCGTGAACCGGGTGCGCCCATCCTGCACGGCCTTGATCGCACGCTGCGCCAGCGGCTTGACGTCGACATACCATTGGTCTGTCAGCCAGGGCTCGATGACGACATCGGAACGGTCGCCATGGGGAACGGTGTGGGCGTGTGGCTCGACCTTCGCCAGAAGGTTCCGCTCGGCCATCATCTCGACGACGCGACGACGCGCGGCAAAACGGTCCAGCCCATCGAGCGCCAGCGTCTCGGCATCGGGCCGGGAGCCGGCCAGGAAGTCCTCGTTGCCGGCCAGCGTGATCCGCGCCTCGCCGTCGAGGATGTTGACGACCTCGAGCTTGTGGCGCTTGCCGACCTCGAAATCGTTGAAATCATGCGCCGGGGTGATCTTGACCGCGCCGGTGCCCTTCTCCGGGTCGGCATAATCGTCGGGCACGATCGGGATGACGCGGCCGACCAGCGGCAGCACGGCGTTGCGGCCGATCAGATGGCCGATCGCCTGGTTGTCGGGATGCACGGCGATGCCGGTATCGCCCAGCATCGTCTCGGGACGAGTGGTCGCGACGGTGATGAAGGTCGAGGCGTCGTCGGGATCGTAGATCGCGCCTTCGAGCGGGTAGTTGAAATAGTAGAGATGGCCGTTCGGATCGCGGCTTAGAACCTTGTCGAGCTTGGCCGCGTCGAAGGCCTCCTCGCCGCCGCGCTGCCATTTGAAACTGCCGTTCTTCTCGATCTGCAGCACCTCGATATCCGAGATCGCGGTCTGGAATTTCGGGTCCCAGTTGACCAGCCGCTTGGCGCGATAGACCAGCCCCTGCTTGTGCAGGCCGACGAAGACCTTGAGGACTGCGGCCGACAGCCCCTCGTCCATGGTGAATCGTTCACGCGACCAGTCGCAGGACGCGCCGAGGCGGCGGAGCTGCTTGGCGATGGTCCCTCCCGATTCCTCCTTCCACTTCCAGACTTCGGCGAGGAAAGCCTCTCGCCCCATGGAGCGACGGTCGGTCTTGTTCTCGGCGGCGAGCTTGCGCTCGACGACCATCTGCGTCGCGATACCGGCATGGTCGGTGCCGGGCTGCCAGAGCACATCCTTGCCGCGCAGGCGCTCGAAGCGGCAGAGCACGTCCTGCAGCGTATTGTTGAGCGCATGGCCCATATGCAGCGAGCCGGTGACGTTCGGCGGCGGGATCACGATGCAGTAGGCCTCGGCGCCGGGCGTGGCGCCCCTGCCCGCCTTGAAGGCCTGCGCCTCGTCCCAGGCCTTGCTGATCCGGGCCTCGACGGCGGCCGGTTCGAAAGTCTTGTCCATCATCGCATCGCTCGAACGCAGAAAGGCCGGGGAACTTGCCCCGGCCGGAAAAAAGGCCAAAAGCTCTTGAGCGTTCTAAGAGCGCATGCGTGGGGCGCCCGTCAACGTTTTCGATGACGGAGGCCGGGCTACCGTTCAGGCGAGGTTCGACTGCAGGAACCAGAGCGACTTGTCGAGCATGCGGGAATAGGCGGTAAGGATATCGGCGGAATCGGCATCGCCGGCCTCGTCGCAGGCGTCGATCGCCTCGCGCACCTTGTTGCCGGCGTCGGCGTAGCGCTCGATCAATGCGGTGAGGTGATCCTGAACTGCAATGATATCGGTCGGATAGGCCTTGAGCGAAGACGTGTCCGCCGTGGTCTGCGTCGTGCCCAGGGCGATACCGCCGAGCTGGGCGATCCGTTCCGCGATCGTATCGACATGGACATCCAGCTCGTCACGGAAGCCGTCCAGCATCAGGTGAACGCCAATGAAACCGGGGCCCTTCAGGTTCCAGTGCGCCTGCTTGGTGACCAGCGCCAGATCGATGCCGTCGGCGAGACGCTCGTTGAGCAGGCTCACCACCTTCGTCTTGGTGTTGGAAGCCAGGTCGATCTTGCTCGACTTCACGATTTTCGCAGAAGCGGATATCTTCGCAGCAGTCTTGGCCATTGCTGGTCCCCTGGGAAAAGGATGATCGCGATCGGCGCTGCCGGGCGGTGCGCCAGTTCCTCCTACGCGCCAGCCTTCGGGTTGTTCCTGCGCGGGATCGTCACCGCCGGACGGAACCTGCGGCGCCGCGAACGGTTGCATCGGCATGGTCAGCAAGGGGAGAACCGGCATGCCACGCAACGATCAGGACCGCGTGTGGGATCTTATCGACTCGATCAGATTCGCAATGCTGGTGACGCATGACGGCGACGGCGGCGAGTTGCGCGCCCGTCCGATGCAGGCTCATGGCCGGCGCGAGCAGGACACCATCTATTTCCTGACGGATCGTCGTCATCACAAGGACGACGAGATCCAGATCAACGACAATGTCTGCCTCGCCTTCGCCGATCCCGGTGGGCATCGCTATCTGTCTGTCAGCGGCACCGCGACGGTGCTCGACCAGCGCACCTTGGTCCGGGAGCTGTGGGAGCCTGCCTACAAGATGTTCTGGGATAGTGCGGATGATCCCGAGATCCGGATTCTGCGCGTGCGCCCGGCATCGGCAGAGTTCTGGGACAGCCCCGGCAAGGTGGTGACGAGCGTCAAGATGGCGGCGGCGGCCCTGACCGGCGCAAGCCCCCAGCTCGGCGAGCACCGCAAGGTCAGGCTCTGAGGATCGACAAATGAAATTTCTGGTTCACGCCCTCGGCGCCTGGGTCACGGTCGAAGCCGCTTCGGGGCGCTATCCGCGGCCGTTGGCAATCGGCCTGACGATGCTGGTTTCCCGCCTCGGAGCCCCGACGGCAGCGCTGGCCATGGCGGGGTTCGCTCTCAAGCGCCTCGACGAGGCTGGCGCGTTCGACGGGCTGCGCAAACCAGCACGCCGGACTGCCCGCAAGCTAAGCCGCCCCGCCAAGCCCGACTAGGATCGCCGTGCGGCCCGTCAGGGGCAAAGCGGCAATCCGGCTCCTTGTCGAGCCGTCAGCCCGAAAGTGGTTTCCCCTTTCGGATGCTTCAGTTGCGCCCGCCGCGCGCGACCCGCTCGATCTCGGCCCGCACCAGACGCTCGACCATCGACGGCAGATTGTCGTCCAGCCATGTTTTCAGCATGGGCTTGAGCATGTCCTTGACGAGATCCTCAAGCGTGCGCGCGTTGTTGTTGAGCACGGTGTTGGCAAGTTGCCCGAACGCGCTGGTCACGGCGGAACTCGCCTGGTCGGACAAGAGGCTCGCCATGTCGACGGGCTGGGGCGCCGGCTCCGATCTTGGGGCCGCGGCAGGCGCAGGTGGTTCCTCGGGAATGACGGCTGCAGCCGGAGCCGGAGGCTCGGCTTCCTCGGCCTCGCGGAAATCGACGTCGGCATCCAGCTCGGCCGGAGCCGAGGGGGCCGGCTCGGCCGGAGGTGCAACGAAGGAAGCTTCCGTGCCGAGGTCCAGAACGTCGTCGTCGAGCGCGGTCGGTTCCGGCTCGGGAGCGGATGTCACGACCTCTGCAGCGGCCTCTGCCGGCTTCGCTTCGTCATCGGAAATGATCCGCCGGATGGAGGCGAGAATTTCCTCCATCGACGGTTCATTGGGCTTGGCTTGCGCGTTCATGGCAGTCCGGACCGTTGGGCACCGCGCGCGCCGATGGAATCAACGCCGCTCCACAGCGCAGTATTCCATGTGCCTCCCGCCAGACAAGGCCGCAAAGCCTTCTCCCACAAGAGAAACTGGCGTTGTGTTCTTGGGGTTTCGGGCCCGCCGGCCCTGCGCGGGCCGGCCGTGGTGCCTCGGCAGCTTAGCGCCTCAGCGCCCGTCCGGCGTCTGCGTGCCCCACAGCTTGTCCTTGACCTGATCGTAATGCTGCCGCGCGTCATAGGAGGCGGTCTTCAGCTTCAAGGTCTGTGCCGACAGCTTGCCGATCGCCGAGAGCACGGCATAGGACGCGACGACGCGGTCGCGCTGCGCCGTCACCAGAGTGGAACGGGCGCTGACGAGTTCCTGCTGCGCGTTGAGGACGTCGAGCGTCGTCCGCTGGCCGACCTTCGCCTCTTCCCGCACGCCGGCCAGAGCGGTCGAGGCCGCCTCGACCTGAGCCTGGGCCGCGACGATCTGCGCCTTCGCCGCTTCGAGGCCGCCCCAGGCGGAGATGACCGCGGCGCGCACCGTATCGCGTTGGGTGTCGACTTCGATCCGGCGCTGCCCGGCCGTTTCCTTGGCCTGGCGCGTGCGCGCATAGACCTGCCCGCCTTCGTAGATCGGGATCGTCAATGAGCCGACGATGCTCGCCGACAGCCGGTTATCGCCGAAATACTGGTTGTCGTAGCGTTGCTGGACCGTGCCGGTCACGCCGAAGGTCGGACCGAGATCGGCCTCCGTCACCTTCACCTGCAATTCGGCCGCGTCGACACCGTGGAGTGCCGCGATGATCGCCGGATGATTGGTGAGCGCCTGGTTGAGCGCCGTCGGCAACGATTTCGGCAGCAGACCTTCGACCGGACGGCCGGGTGCCAGCGAGCGCGGCTCGATGCCGACATTCTGGCGATAGCGCGCTACCGAGGTCTTCAGGTTCGATTCGGCGAGAATGGCTTGGGATTGCGCCGAAGACAGGCGTGCTTCCGCCTGCGCCACGTCGGTGCGCGTTACCTCGCCGACCTGAAACCGGTCGCGCGTCTGGCGCAGCTGCTCCTCGAGAACTTCGACGTTGTTGCGGTTCAGATTGAGGATCGCGGTGTCGCGCAACACGTTCATATAGGAGGTCGCGGCATCGAGCAGGACGTTCTGCTCGGTGTTGCGCAGCGTCTCGCGCGCACCGAGGACCTGCGATTCGGACTGGCTGATCGCGCTGCGGGTCTTGCCCGAGTCGAAGATGTTCTGGGTGACCTGTACGCCAGCGCCACGGGGAGCCAGGCGCGCCTCGACGCTGCTGTGATAGGGTGAGGTGCTCGCGAAAGCCGGAATTTCCGACTGGCTGATGCTGGCGCCGATATCAGCGGAAGCGGTGATCCTGGGTCGGTAGCCGGCCCGCGCCTGCGGAACGTTCTCATCGGTAGCGCGCACCGAAGCGCGCTGGGCATTCAGGGTCGGATTGCCGGAATAGGCCCGCGCCAGCGCCGCATCCATCGTCTGCGCCTGCACGGTCGCGGACCAGCCGCCGGCCAGCAGGACAGCCAGGACCGTGCTGACCCCGAATCCGAAAGCCTTCTTGTCGATTCGTCTTTCCACTGGACGCCTCTCGTGCGCACTCAAGTCGCGCCCAGGCATCGCCCCAGCCTCGGCAGAAGTTTTCATCTCATACCCGTCCCGAAGCCATGAGCCAACAGCGGCAGCGGCTTCCGGGGCGGATTCAGTGAGCAAGTGCCGTAAAAATGCGACACTGCGATCTCAGAAAACGAACTCCGGCGGCCGCCGAAATTCTGTGAGTTCGGGCGCTGCAGCATCGAAAACGGGACGTCCCGCGACGATATCGCCCGACTTCTGGTAAAGTTTCACACGGGCGGAGCGCCCGGTTCCTTCCACGACGACCAGCCGCCCCTCGCCCCGCAGCAGCGGAAACAGGCTCTTCGGCTCGATCTCGCAGGCGCCACCCACCAGAATGGCGTCGAAGGATCCCTTTGCAGGCTCCTTCTCCGCGACCGCAACCCGGCTGCCGGCTGCCGCCAGCGCAGCTATGGCCTGAGCGCGCGCCGCGTCGTCGGGCTCCCACAAAGTCGCCTTGGCAGCCATTCTATCCATCAGCGCGGCGCCGTATCCCGTGCCGCCGCCATATTCGAGCACGTCCTGGCCCGGCTGGAGGTCGAGCGTCTGGATCATGCGCGCGACCACCATCGGCGCCATCAGCGCGCGCCCGGTACCGGGCAGCTCGATCGACTGATCGAGATAGGCCAGATAGGCCAGATTCTCGGGAACGAAGACCTCGCGCGGAATCTCATCCGCGGCGGCCAGCACGGCCCGGTCCGTGACATCATAGGTCCGCAACTGACAGTCGACCATGTTGCGGCGAAGCCCGGTGAAACCTTCCATGCCCTGAACTCTCCGTCTGCGCCGCCACCCGGCCGGAACCTCGAGGCCATATCGCCAGGAGCCCGGCACGGCAGCGCCGCTCATGGCAGCTTTCTGTTCGAGCGCAGCGCAAAAGGCAAGCGGCCTTGAGCGCGACACAACCCTATCCGGCATGCCGGGCCCGCCCCGGCCGTTACGCGAAAAAAAAAGGCCCAGGCGGTTTTGCGCCCGGGCCCTTGAACTCGCTGGCTCCCGGAGCAGGGGTCAAGCTGCTGATATTGTTGACAGAAATGGCTTGCCTTTCCCTAATTCAGCCCTAAATGATGTCATTCCCGACATAGATGACAGAGACGGTTTAGGGAAAGGAATAGGGTCGGAATGGCCAGAAACTTGCTCACTGCCGCAGCAATCAAAGCCGCTGACAAGCCGAAACTCCGGGATGGGGATGGCCTTTGGCTGCACAGGGCTGCGTCCGGGGCTTGGTACTGGGCGTTCATTTATACCCGCGCACACAAGCGTCGCGAGCTCGGTTTCGGTCGTTATGGCGCCCTCCCCGGCGAGGTCGGAATCACCCTGGCCCGTAAGAAGGCAGACGATGCCCGCGCCATGCTGGCTGCTGGCAAAGACCCCTATGCCGAGATCGCGAACCGGAGGCGGCAAGCCGACCGGCCAACCTTCGGCAAGCTGATCGACGAGTACATTGAAGCCATGAAGTCGCAATGGCGCGGTAGGCAGACCGCGCCGAGATGGCGCCGGTTCGCTGATGTCCACGCCGAGCCGCTGCGCAAACTCCCGGTTGCGGACGTCGGGACGGACGACATCGTCAAGATGCTGAAGCCTATTTGGAGCACGAAGGCCGAGACGGCGATGAAGTGCCGGGAGATGGCGAAGCAGGTTCTGGACCACGCGAAGGCGCGCGGGCTGCGGTCCGGCGACAACCCGGCCGAATGGAAAGGCCACCTCGACAAAATCCTGCCCAAGCGGGACGCGCTGAGGGTGGAGAACCACCCGGCCCTGCCCTACCCCGATCTACCGGACTTCTTCGCCAAGCTCATGAAGGAGACCAGCATCGGCGCACAAGCGCTCGCGTTCACGATATTGACCGCGGCACGGTCCGGCGAAACCCGGGGCGCGCTATGGACCGAGATCGATTTGGACGCAGCCCTATGGACCGTGCCTGCGGCCCGCATGAAGGAAGGCCGCGAACATCGCGTGCCGTTGTCACCGACTGCGGTTACGATCCTAAAGGCCATGAAGGCAAAGCGGGTTTCCGACTTCGTCTTCCCCGGAGGTCGAGCGGGCGCTCCATTGTCCGACGTGTCGCTGTCCAAGCCCCTCGGAAAGCTCGGAGCAGGCGCGTACACGGTCCATGGTTTTAGGAGTACATTCCGCGACTGGTGCGGCGAGGCTACCGAATTCCAGCGAGAGGTCGCGGAAGCCGCTCTTGCCCATGCGGTTGGTGACACAGCCGAACGCGCTTATCGGCGCGGCGACGCGTTGCAGAAAAGACGCACAATGATGAAAGCGTGGGATAACTTCTGCGCGAACGCGCAATAACGGCACTGTCGCTATTGACAAACGATGTGCGGATCAGCCATAGTATGCGCCGCTTTTGAACGGATTCGTACTAACCCTGCGAATATCGCACATTGGCAAAACAGGTGTCAACCCCCTTTCGGAGATTTTTTGATGACCACGCACGCCAATGACAATTTTCCTATCTTGATTTCAATCAAGGACGCCGCCTCGCTCACCTCCCTTTCCCGGCCGCAGATCAATGTCTTGCGCGGGCGCGAGGAGTTCCCTGCTGCCGTCTCGCTCGGAGATCGGCGCATCGCGTTCGTGCGGGCCGAGGTCATCCAGTGGACCCAAGCACGCATCGCCGCCCGCCCGCAGCGCGCGGCCTAACCCGAGGACCAAATGGAAATATCAAACTTCAGGCTCGTCAGTATGGAGCCCGCCATCCCCGGCGCCGCCGTGACCATCGCGTTCTTCAATGCGGCGATCACACCTGAGCTGACCATCGCCAACATGAAGCTTCGCCGCAAGCCGGACGGCGACCTCAAGATCGAGGCGCCCCGCGCATTCGGAGAGCCCGCAGCGCTTATGCGCCGCGGGCTCGTCAACCGTATCCACGCCGCTGCTGTGGCCGCCTACAAGGGCATGTGCATTGACCGTTTCAGCAACTGATTTCACGCCTAACGTCGCCCCCCTCGTTTTCGGCGACGAGACGCCCGAAGAGCGGGCGCAGATTGTCGAAGACTATATGGCCCGAAACCTCGCGATATTGCGCGACGAACGCGAGGCGCTTGAGCGGGATGCGGAAGAGCGCGAGGCCAAACCGCGGGCCGACAATGACAATGAACCTGCCGGCATCAAAGGCGCGCCCCTGCCCGTCATCTGCCCTGCCGACTGGCACGGCAAGCCAGTACCCGAGCGGCAATGGTTCATCGAGGGACTGATCCCGTCGCGAACGGTCACCATTCTGAACGGCGACGGCGGCGTCGGTAAATCCCTGCTCGCCCTCCAGATCGGTGCAGCGGCGTCGCTTGGCGTCGACACCATCGGTCTCACCCCGGCCCGTGGCGGAGTGGTCTATCTGGGCGCCGAGGATGAGGCAGATGAGTTCCACCGCCGGCTGGCAGACATCGTCGCCAGCCACCATCGGACGCTTGCCGACCTGTCGTCCTTCCGGCTGATCCCTATGGCAGACCGGGATGCGCTCCTGGCCGTTCCCAATAAAGACGGCGTGATGCAAGCAACCCACGCGTGGCAGTCGCTGCGCACTATCGTTGCTCGCTACACACCTAGATTGCTGATCCTAGACACGAGCGCTGATCTATACGGCGGCGACGAAATCAAGCGCGCCCAGGTCCGCGGCTTCATCGCCATGCTCCGCGGCGTCGCAATGGAATTCGACTGCGCGGTGCTCCTGCTTTCCCATCCGTCGCTGACCGGCATGCAGTCAGGCTCTGGCTCGTCGGGCAGCACGGCTTGGAACAACAGCGTTCGCTCCCGGCTCTATTTAACCCGCCCGAGCGGCGAGGACGCTGACTCCAACGCCCGCACGCTGTCGGTCATGAAGGCGAACTACGGCGAGACAGGCTCCGGGCTGTCGCTGCGATGGAAAGACGGCGCTTTCGTTGCCGATGACGGCATCGCGACCGGCGATCTGGCCATCGTGACCAAGCATCACGACGACGTCTTCATGACCATCCTCCGCAAGTTCTCGGTGCAAGGGCAGAACGTCAGCGCGAATACCGGCCCGACCTACGCGCCATCGAAGTTTGCGAGCCAGCCGGAGGCTAAGGGCATCAAGCGGAAGCAACTGGCGGACGCGATGCAGCGGCTACTGGACGCGGGCCGGATCCGCATGGTGACCGAGGGCCGGGCATCCCGTCAGCGCAGCAGATTGGTAGTCGACGATGCCCCGTCCAACTGAGTGTCCAACCCCCCGTCCAACCGGTGTCCAACGCGTCCAACCGATGTGTGCGAATATACCCCTTATACCCCGTGCGCAGTTGGACACCGCTGCACCGGTTGGACACCGGCGCGCTTTGCCAACGTGCGAAGGGCCAAGCCAATGAGCCGCTGGCCCTACAACACCAGCACATGGCAGCGCCTGCGGCAGGCCAAGCTATCGGCCCAGCCCGTCTGCGAGGCATGCGAGCGGCGCGGTCGCACCGTGCTCGCCGGGCAGGTCGACCATATCGTCGCGATCCAGAAAGGCGGGCCAGCGTTCCCGCCCCTGACCGGCCTCATGTCGCTCTGCGCGAGCTGCCACAACAGCAAGACCGCACGCATGGACAGACGCCATAGCAAGGGCGTCAGCGGCCTGAAGGGCTGCGACGTGCACGGCAACCCGTTGGACGATGGAGGCGGCTGGTGGGCCGCCCCTGCCCCGGCAGGCCCCACCCCGGCGGGCTTCCGATCACGGCAGACCCCTAGCGCGGGAACGTCGGGGGAGTCGAACGCGTACTTACTTATTGAAAACGATTCGCAACAAGGAACAGAGCATTGGGTTTGAGAGGCATCGGCGCAAAGCCCAAAGGTGCCGGCGCCACCACCGACAAGAAGCTGCGCAAGCGGCTGCCATGGGAAAAGAAAGGGCTGTCACGAGCCGAGCGCGTCATCGCGTTCTGCGAGGACATGCCCATCACGCAGGGCAAGCTCGCCGGCACGAAGATGAAGCTCCGCGATTGGCAAAAGGAGTTCATCCGCGCCGTCTATCGCGAGGACGATGCCGGCAACCGGCCCGTTCGGACGGCGGTGCTCAGCATGGCCCGCAAGAATGGGAAGACCGGAATCCTGGTCCCGCTGGCACTTTGCCACCTCGCCGGCCCGGAAGCCGAACCTCGCGGAGAGTGCTTCAGCGCTGCCAATGACATCAGCCAATCCGGCCGGGTCTTCGCCGAGATGGTTGCCATCTTGAACGCCCACCCGGAACTGGACGCGCGCTGCAACGTCGTGAAGTTCCGGAAAGAGATCGAGGTGCTGGAAGGCCAAGGCGCCGGCTCGATCTACAAGGCGCTATCCGCGGACGCTACGACCAAGCACGGCCTCAGTCCGAGCTTCATCGTCTATGACGAGCTAGGCCAGGCGACGAAGCGCGACTTGTACGAGGCGCTGGATACTGCCATGGGCGCCCGCGAGAATCCGCTGATGGTAGTGATCAGCACGCAGGCCGCAAACGACCATGCGCCGATGTCTGAGCTTGTCGACTACGGGATCAAGGTGAATGCCGGCGAGATCGTCGACCCGAGCTTCCACCTGACGCTCTACAGCGCTCCAGACGGCGCGGATCCGTGGTCTCTGGAAACGTGGAAGCAGGCCAACCCCGCTCTCGACGACTTCCGTTCGCTGGAAGACGTGGAACGCCAGGCCGCACAGGCGCAGCGCGTCCCGTCCAAGGAAAACGCCTTCAGAAATTTGATATTGAACCAAAGAGTCGCGGCGCATGTCAGGTTCATAGCGGCGGCGGAATGGCGAGCCTGCAACGGGCCGGTCGACGACGAAGCGCTGAAGGGCCGGGTTGCCTTCGGGGCACTCGATCTTTCAGCCGCACGAGACCTTTCTTGCTGGCTCTTGGTCTTCCCGAATCCGGACGGCACGTTTGACGTGTTGCCGCGGTTCTACCTGCCGGAGAACGGCATCGGCGATAAGAGCGAGGCCGATCGTGTGCCGTATGATGTCTGGGCACGGCAGGGCCTCCTGACGCTGCTCCCCGGCTCGACGATCGATCCCGGCTTCATTGCCGAGGCCATGGCGGAAGACGCGGCCCGGTTCGATATCCAAGCGGTCGCGTATGACCGCTGGCGGATCGAGGATCTGAAGCGCGAGCTGACCGGCATCGGCGCGGAGCTAAACCTGATCCCTCACGGCCAGGGCTTCAGAGACATGTCGCCTGCCGTTGACGCTCTCGAGCGCGCGGTCGCGGAGGCGAAACTACGTCACGCCGGCAATCCAGTTCTGTCCATGTGCGCGGCAAACGCCGTCATCACGAAAGACCCGGCAGGCGGCAGGAAGCTGGACAAGGCTAAAGCATCAGGCCGGATCGATGGATTGGTCAGTCTGGCCATGGCACTTAACGTAGCGGCTCGGCACGAGCCGGAACAACTGCCCGCCTGTTTGATGGTGGCATGAGGAAGGGACTGGGGAATGTTTGAGGTAGGTAAATCGTACCGGTTCGTCTGGCTGGAGACAGGCCGAGATGACGACGGAAAGTCTATTACGTTTGAATCTTCGATTGTTTACGAGGTCGCCGCTGTCGACGGCGCTCTCGTCAAAGTTCTAGGCCCAGACTGGACGAAGGTCGAGGAATATATGCTGCCGCCCAGCTTGGACCGAAATGAACCTCGGGATGAAACCATCATCAACACGGCAGGCTTGTTCTTCGTACGAGCCGAGCTTCAGCACGATAATCAGCAATAGTGTGACAGCCACGAGGCGGCTTCGGCTTCCTCGGCGGCAATCACTTGACAAATGATTGTGTGAATCGGCCTCTAGTAGCTCACTATTGATAGTGGCGTTTCGGGATGGCTTATTCCTGTCGCTAATCGCCAGGAGACACACACGATGAATACACACGATGAACTTGTAGGTATCGCGGTTGCCGCCGAAGGCCCGATCCGGAATCTGCGCTCGCAATGGGATGTCTTCTATCCTTACGCGGTCCGCGTACTGGAGCGCGAGAGCCCGCCGGATCATCGCGAGATGGCCGCGCTTCTCTACTCTGTCAGTGAAGCGAACAAGGTCATCCGGCGTCTATCGGATGCAATAGCGTAGGCAACTTGCCGGAGCGCCCTACCTGCTATGATGTAGCAGTAATAGCAGATCAGCGCTCCGGCGCACCCCTGCGACAATTTGTCCATGACACAATCTTATTGTTTTATCTCAACGGCTTATCGCCAATTAAGGCGAGATAATGGCCGTTTTGCCACATTCTCATCCGGAGTATAGGGAAGGGGAGCGTTCCGAAAACGCCGGATTTTCCGGATGTAGCGGGAAGGCGCGGATCATAAAATACGCCCCATGTCAAGCAGAGACTTGACAAATCAATTTAGGATCACTATATATGGTGTGACGCGTGAGATTGGCGCGCACATATAGGTCGAAAAGACCACCAGCGGCGAAGACCGCGAGGGGAATGAATGACGGCCACAGAGGCCCGGCTCGGGGGAGCCATCACAATCTGAGAGTTTTTGCACCCTGGCTGCGCGAGCAGACCGGGGTATTGGCGTTTGTTCGCCAGATGAGATTCCGCATCCTGCGGGATAACCAGACCGATCGGCTGGTATTGATCGGGGCGACCGCTGCAACGGCGCCCCAAAATTAAGGTACGTACACTTGAATATTCATCACGCTAAGGAACAGCGCGCCGCGAAAATGTCCGAACTTAAGGCGGTTGTCAACAACCCCGAGACTTTCGACAAGCTGGAAGGCGAAATTCGCGCCCTCGACAAGGATATCGCCCGCGCCGAAAAGGTCGCCGAGCTTGAGCGCGTTGCTGAGGCCGAGCCGGATGCTTCGCAGCACCGCGAGCTTCGCACCTATTCCGTCGCCAAGGCCATCACGGAGTCGCTGGCGGGCAAGCTGTCCGGCGTCGAACGCGAGCAGCATGACGAGCTTGCCAAGGGTCGCGAAACCCGCGGCGTCATGATCCCGACCTCCATGCTGCTGGAGACCCGTGACCAGACAGTCGGCACGCCCAGCGCTGGCGGCTACACGGTCGCGACCAACCTCGGCGGCCTGATCGATCGCCTCCGCCCGAAGCTTGCGGTTCAGGGCATGGGCGCCACGGTCCTGTCGGGTCTGAGCGGCTTCCTCGACCTGCCTCGCCTGACCTCCGGCCCGACCGCTTATTGGGTCGCCGAGGACGGCAACACCACCGAGTCGGCTTCGACTTTCGACAAGGTCTCGATGGCGCCGAAGACCGTCAGCGGCGAGATGCAGCTTTCCCGTCGCCTCATGCTCCAGAACGCCGTGGCGCTTGAGAGCGTCCTGAGGGCCGATCTGGGCTTCGTCCTGGCGCAGGCTCTGGACAAGGCTGCCATCGCCGGCACGGGCGCCAGCAACCAGCCGGAGGGCATCCTGACGGCCATCGCCGAGGACGCCACCACCGAGACGGCCATCTCGGATATCGCCGCGGACCTGATCGCTGCGCTTGAGATCGACGATGTCGACGGCACCGGCGCGTTCCTGACCAACGCCACGGTTATGAAGGCCGTCCGCAAGGTCAAGGAGGGCGGCACGAACCGCGTTATCCCGGCGTCGGAGATCTTCCACGGCAAGCCGGTCACCGTCAGCAATCAGGTTCCGGCTGTCGCGACCGAAAACCCGATCATCTACGGGGCGTGGTCCAACCTCGTGATCGGGTATTGGAGCGGCGTCGACATCTTGCTGAATCCGTACCATGCGGACGTGGCCAGCAAGGGCGGCGTGAAGCTGCACGCGTTCCTCGATGCGGATGTCGCTATCCGGCACGACGAGGCGTTCGCCTGGAAGGCCGTCTAATCCATGGCCGTCTCCCTGGCTGATGCCAAGGCTCACCTCCGGGTCGTTCACGACTCGGAGGACAGCTACATCACCAGCTTGATCGAGGCGGCGACGGCCTATGTGGCTCAGGTCGGGGTGTCCATCACCCCGACCGCACCCAAGCCGGTCGACCACGCCATCAAGCTCCTCATTTCACATTGGTTCCAGAACCGTGACGCGGCCGGCGACAAGCCGAGCCAGGCGATTGCCTTCGGCGTTGACGCTCTGCTGGCCCCCTTCAGGGAGCAAACCCTATGACAATCGAAAAACGAGCCGCTCAAGAGGTGCGGGCCGAGGGCCGGAAGCTTGAGGGCTATGTCGCGACCTTCGGCACCGAGACCACGATCCATGACTTCAAGGAGACCATCCACCCCGGCGCGTTCAAGCGCAGCCTGGCGTCTGGCAAGGACGTGCTGGCGTTGGCGGATCATGATCCTTCGCGAGTTCTGGCCAGGACCAAATCCGGCACGCTCCGACTTACCGAGGATGAGCGCGGGCTGAAATTCTCGCTGGACGTCCCTGATACGACCGCCGGCCGGGACATCCTCGCGCTCGCCGCTCGTGGCGACCTCGGAGGCATGTCGTTCGGCTTCGTCGTCGATCCTGACGGCGAGGAGTGGCGCGGCGACCAGCGCGCCCTGACCGCTGTCACCCTCCACGAGATCAGCGTCGTGCAGTCCTGGCCGGCGTATAGCGGCACCAGCGTTTCCGTCAGGGCTCGCCAGAACCGCACCGACGCCGACCGTCGCATCGCCCTGCTTGAGTTGGAGGGCAGCCGATGATCTGGCCGTTCAAGAAAGCCGAGACCCGCATCCAGTCGTCCGATCCCTATCTCGGCGAGTTCCTCGGAGCTCGCTGGACGGCTCGTGCCGACATCGAGAAGGCCAGCGGCTTGGCCGTTGCCCACCGCGCTGTGCAGACCATCTCGGAGAACCTCGCGGCCATGCCGCTCAAGGTCTACCGCGAGACCGAGGGCGGCGACCGCCAGCCGGCGAAGGACCATCCGATCTACACCTGCCTGCACGATCAGATGAACGAGCGGCAGACCGCCTTCGAAGGGCGGGAGATGCTGATCGCATCCATGCTGATTCACGGTAACGCTTATGCTCGTATCGAGCGCAACGGACGCGGTCAGGTCGCGGCGCTCTATCCGATCCAGCCCGGCAGCATCATGGTTGAAAAGCTGGCTTCGGGCCGTCTCCGCTACAAGGTCGCCAGACAGGACGGCGGAACCGACATCCTCTTGCAGGACGAGGTGCTGCACCTGAAATATCGGACGGCGGACGGCGTGTTGGGCATGTCCCCGATCCAGATCGCCGCGAGCACGTTCGGGCTGGCGATTGCCCAGCAGGACCAGGCCGGAGCGGCAGCAGAGAACGCCTTTCGACCCGCCGGCGCGCTGATCTTTCCCGAGAAGCTTGGCGTCGGCGACAAGGCCGTTCCGGGCAGCAAAGAGTCGGTGATCGACAAGTTTCGCCAGCGCTTCATTGGTCAGTTGAAGGCCAATGAGGTGATCGTGCTGGACGGCGGCGCGAAGTTCGAGACCTTCCAGTTTTCGGCAAAGGATTCGGAATTTCTCGAAAGCAGGAAGCTGTCGAACCTAGACATTGCCCGGGTCTATGGCGTGCCTCCGAGCATTGTCGGGATCACCGATAACAGCACGTATTCCAACGCCGAAGCCGAAAGCCGCGCGCTGGTCGTTCGCTGCCTTGCTCCCATGGCAAAGCGTATCGAGATGTCGCTGACGAGCGCCCTGCTTTCCCCGGAGAGCCGGAAGCAGTTCACGATCGAGCACGACATGAACAGCCTCCTACGGGGCACGCTGGCCGAGCGCTATGCGGCCTATAGGGTTGGACGCGAAGGCGGCTGGCTTAACGTCAACACCATCAGGGCATTCGAGAACCTCGGGAACATCGGGCCGGACGGCGACACCTACGTCGAGCCGTTGAACTACGGCCGGCTCGGCGGCGCGAACGACAATCGCGCGAAGATCGAGGACGCGGCATGAGCACGGCCGGCGATCTTCGATCCTCGGTCCACCTACAGGTGCAGACCGAGGTCACCGATGAATACGGCAACGTAACCGGCAACGACTGGGTGACACAGCTCACCACCCCGGCCCGGATCCGCATCCTCAAGGGCTCTGAGACCGTCATGGCGGGCCGCCTGCAAGGCACCCAGACAGCCGTGATTACCGTCCGGCACCAGCCCCTCATGGACACCGTAACAAACGCCTGGCGAGCAGTAGATGCCCGCCGGGGAACCACCTTCAACATCCGGTCCGTGACGCCCGATGAGCGCGGCGCCTTCGTGGACATCCTTGCCCAGAGTGGAATCCCATCATGAACGACAACTGCATACGCGTGCGTCCCGAGGTGACGGGCGTCAATCTGACGAGCCGGCCAAACTTCGACTTGCCGCTCACGATCGTCGCATTCTGCGACGTTCGCCTCGATGGCCTGTCGACCACGCTTTACGGCGTGGCGCTCGCCGTGAAGGGCGGCAAGTGGATCGCCCTGCCCCCGAAGCTCCCCGGCACGCGCCCTACCGACGCGAATGCCATCCAGTGGAACCTGTCCGGCCCGTTCCCGCAACTGATCACCGACGCGATGGTCGAGCGCTATGCCGCCTTCGGCGGGCGGATCCCAGACGGATGGGAGCCCACAATCGAGGCGGCCCGAGCCCGCAACGCCGAACGCCGAGAGGCCGGAAAGGCGCACGTCGCGGCCAAGATCGCGCGCCAGGAGGAAGAGGCCGACCCGTACGCTGACTACGACATTGTCGAGAAGGGCGGCGTCACATGGATCGGGCTGCCTAAGCCCGAAGACGACTCGGGCGTCCTGCGCACGCTCAAGGTCGAGCAGGAGATCTGCGACCGGGCCGGGCTTTGAGAATCAGCGCCCCCGTCGCCTTCGGGCGGCGGGATTCCCTGACATTCTCGGCATTTTCGACAGGGAGTGGTTAGGGAAAGCGCTAGGGAGCGAAAAGCCCAAATCGGGAATTCGCTATTCATTTCAACACTTTAGGGGATTGAAGTGGCTCCCGGAGCAGGATTCGAACCTGCGACCAATCGATTAACAGTCGATTGCTCTACCGCTGAGCTATCCGGGAACGGTGGCCGGGGTAATAGCGACGTGATCCGGAGTGCGCAAGCCCCTTGTGACGGCAAAACACATCTTCATGTTGCGGGAGCGAAACATGCTCTGGCGGGTTGCGGCGCGTTCGGCTTGTGGGTATAGGCGCTGTCGCGAGAGCGGCGCTGCCGCCTTCGCCTGAAGGCCTCGTGGCGGAGTGGTTACGCAGAGGACTGCAAATCCTTGCACCCCGGTTCGATTCCGGGCGAGGCCTCCAATAAATCTCCACAGAACCGATTGCCGGGTTCGGCGTTTATCGCCGGGAACGGGGCGTCAGTGCCGAGCCTTTCAACGATGCACGCCCTGCCTCCGTTGGCGGACTGACGAGTTCCGATGGCGAAACGCGCCCTGCACTGGTTCCGGGACGATTTGCGGCTTTCCGACAATCAGGCCCTTCGCTGCGCTGCAGACGCGGAAACGACCTGCTGTATCTACATTCTCGACGAAGGCGAGGGTCGCCGTCCGCTCGGCGGCGCGTCGCGCTGGTGGCTTTCGCGTTCGCTTGAAGCTCTTTCCACGGCGCTGGCGCAGAAAGGTGGCAGGTTGGACATCCTGCGCGGCGATCCGGCCATTCTCCTGCCTGCCCTCGCCAAAG
>JARYGW010000529.1:0-2338 GCA_033792295.1 Allobosea sp. | reverse complement strand
CACGAAAGCCGCCGGCTCCAGAATCGTCGGCGTGCCACCACCGAAATGAATGTGGCGCACGTCGAGCGGAGCGGACAACTGCTCGGCGACCAGCGCGATCTCGCCGCGCAGCGCCGCGAGATAATCGACGATCGGGCCATTGCGGAGCGCGACCGTGGTGTGGCAGCCGCAATACCAGCACATCGAGCGGCAAAACGGCACATGCAGATAGAGCGAGGTTGCCGTTCCTGCCGCGAGCGTCTTCAGCCAGCCGGCGTAGTCCTGCGCATCGACGGCCGAGCTGAAGTGCGGAGCCGTCGGGTAGCTGGTGTAACGGGGAAGGCGTTCGTCTCGATAGGGCGCATCCATGACGCGGCTCCGATTGGCCGAATTGAAGGCCTTTCGAATAGATGACGCCCGCGCGCCGTTCTTTGATCCAGTGCAAACGGGGGCGGTTTCTTGGAAAAGATGGAGGCTCCCGATGCAGTCGGAGCTCAAGCCGAGAGCCGCGGGAGGCTCCCGCTCTCAGCAAGCGATACGGCGCAAAGGCGTCGTTGGAGCTTTGCGCCGCTCTAGGTGATGAGGATCGGTCTCGCCCATCCCTTAAGGCGGGCGCTCCCTGCGGCCGGCTACCGGCCTCGGTTGCGCAAAAGCGATCAGGTCGCTGCCATCTCAGGCCGCCAGCGCCTCGGTCGCGGCAGTCACCTGCCAGCCCTGCAATTCGCGCCAGTTCGGTTCAAGCTCTGCGAAGCGCGACAGCTTGAAACTGGATATGTCGGCGAAGCCGCAGGTGCCGTCCACGACCAAATCGCGGATCGCCCGGCCGCTGGCGGGCGAGAGGCCGAAGCCGACGCTCGACAACGTCGCCACCACGACATTGTCCTGGGCGTCGAGGCGGTCGATCACCGGGCGGCCGTCCGGCGTGTTCTCGATCACCCCGGCCCATGAGCGAATGATACGGGCATGCGCTGCCTTGGGCAGCAATTCGGCCAGACGCCTGCCCATATGCAGCATCAGCGGCGTGGTCGGCTTCGCCGGCGTGCCCTCCTCGGCCATCGCAAGCCATTCATGCGGGCCGCCGCCATAGGCGAGGTTGCCGCGCAGCGTCTGGCGACCATAGAGACCGCAGCCATCGACGCCGCCGAGCGGCATCAACGGCAACGGCTCGGTCACGATCATCTCGCAGCGAGCCGACTGCACCGGTACCTCCTGTCCGAGCATGGCGGAGAGACGCCCGGTCTGCGGGCCGGCGGCGAGCACGAGGCTGTCGCAGCCGATCGGGCCGCCATCGGTCTCGACCGCGGTGACACGGCCGCCTTCGGTGCGGAAGCCGGTGACGGTGGTATGCTGCAGGATGCGCCCGCCACGGTCCTGCATCGCCCAGGCATAACCCTGCAATGTGCGATGTGGATTGGCATGGCCACCGAATTTGTAATGATAACCACCGACGACGGTGTCGCCCGCCAGCGGCACCAGCTCCTTAGCCTGCTTGAGGTCGAGCACTTCCGATTGGAATCCCTGCCGCCCGGCATTGCGCAACGCGCGGCCATAGAGTGCCATCTGGTGCTCGCTCGCAGCGAGGCGGATCCGCTCGCCCCTAAATTCGGTCGGGTAGCCAAGCAGCTCGTCCATGATCGGCCAAAGCCTCTGTTCTTCGGCGAAGAGCGGCGAGTGGTGGTGGGAGCAGCCCCCACCATTGCGGCCGGAAGCTTCCCAGCCGATCAGCCCCTTCTCCAGCACCAGCACATCGACGCCGTCCTGCGCCAGCCACCAGCCGGCGGAGAGGCCGGTGACGCCGCCGCCGACGATGACCACGGAGGCTCCCTTGATCCCGCTCATGGCTCTCACTCGCTCGCGACGGGGCCGGTCGCGTCGTTGCCCGCGACGGTATAGTGCGCCGGCACCTCCCAGAACGGGCGCCACTGCGCGTGCATGCCGAACCAGGTGTCCCAATGCTCGGCCTGCTCCGGCGCTTCGGCTACATGCATGGTCATCGACAGCGGCATCGGCCGGACCGGCGCGCGATAGCCGGCGAGCGGGATCGCCGAGAGCGGCTGCGCGGCGGCGAGCGCCAGCAAGGCGGCGACCTGTTCGCGGCAGCGGCGTCCCTGGCAGGGGCCCATGCCGGCGCGTGTCAGGCGCTTGACCTGGTCGGGATTGGGCGGCCCCTCGCCGAGCAGGCCTGAGAGCGAGCGGTCGTTGCGGCGCTCGTTCCGCCAGTCGAGATAGCGCGGCGGGCGGACCTCCAAGATCTCGCGGGCCGTCACTTCCTCGCATTGGCAGACATGGAACTCAGCCCGCGCCTCGACGACGCTCGCGCGGACCCAGGCCAGCCGATAGGCGGAGATGTCGTAATCCG